>NZ_QKML01000004.1:0-353512 GCF_003208455.1 Rhizobium sp. UGM030330-04 | reverse complement strand
GGCAGATGCCAGCTAAGGGTTGGAAAAACACGCCACGGCCCTCGCACGGCGCATGATGACGTTACTGTCGGGCAGCGATAGAGCCGCCATTTCAAGGCCTTGGCCAGTCTCGGCGCAGTTTTCCACAGCCTCTTCGGTTTCGGCAAAAAAACTCGTCGTGAAGCGAAAAAAATCAATTTTTCCGCTTGCGGAGCAACCGGAGCCTGACTATAAGGGCGCCACACCACAAGCGCACGCGCCCTTCGTCTATCGGTTAGGACGTCAGATTTTCATTCTGAAAAGAGGGGTTCGACTCCCCTAGGGCGTGCCACTTGCTTCCCCTTGAAAATCAGCACTCTATATGCAGAACTTCACGTAACGCGTGAGTATTCGGACGCTTGCTGTTTGCAACGCGCGGCTTGCCCCGCTCCCGAAAAATCCCGACAGTTCCGCAGCCCCGTCAGGGTGCGAAGGCCGCATCCAGAACGCGCAGCTGCACACGCCTCTGGCCCTGCCAGAGATCGGCGCCCACGGTGCCTGCAACGTGAATGTTCCTGCCGCGCGCATTCAGGAGCATCTGCCCCAGAGGCGCTTCGGCGGCGCGAAAGGCGATGCCATCCAGCCGCGAGCCATCCATGGCCTCAAGCGTAATCTTGACGTGGGATGTGCCCACGAGCCTCACATCGCGCAGGCGATGTGAGGGCACGGCGAAGATCGGTTGCGAGTGACCCGATCCATAAGGACCGGCCTGCTCCAGCTGGTCGACAAGCTGCAATGTCGCGCCCGAGGCGCCGATGGCGCCATCGATCTTCAGCACGCTGCTTTCCACCAATTCGTTCACGGTCTTTGCCGCCGCGTCCTCAAAGAAAGTCCTGAGCTTGCCGAGATTGGCGCGCTCCACCGTCAGGCCGGCCGCCATGGCGTGACCGCCCCCCTTGACCAGCAAGCCGGCCTCAACGGCGGCGCGCACCATACGCCCCATATCGAAACCGGTGATCGAACGGCCCGAGCCGGTGCCCTTGCCGGAGGGATCGAAGGCAATGGCGAAGGCGGGACGGCGGAAGCGATCCTTCAGACGCGAGGCAAGCAGACCGACAATGCCGGGATGCCAGTTTTCGCGTGCAGTCACGATGACGCCCGCACCGGAACCATCGCCATATTCGAACAGCGCCTCCGCTTCGGCTTCCGCCAGCATGGCGGCTTCCATCGCCTGCCGCTCGCGGTTCAGCTCATCCAGCCGCTCGGCGATGACCTCCGCCTGTGAGGCGTCATCGATCGTCAGGAGACGGCTGCCAAGCGCGGCATCGCCGATGCGACCGCCGGCATTGATGCGGGGGCCGATCAGGAAACCGAAATGATAGGGTGTGACAGGCCCGCCCAGCCCCGCCTTCTTGAACAGGGCGGCAAGCCCGGCATTGTTCATGTGGCGCGCGGCGATAAGCCCCTTCACCACATAGGCGCGGTTGAGCCCCTTCAGCGGCACCACATCGCATACGGTGGCAAGCGCGACGATATCGAGAAGCGACAGGAGATCGAGCGTGAAAGCCTGCCTGTGCCGTCTGTCCTTCAATATGCGCAGGGTAGCGACCAGCACGAGGAACACCACGCCGGCGGCGCAGAGATGCCCCTGCCCCGACAGATCGTCCTCACGGTTGGGATTGACCAGCGCCACGGCGGGCGGCAGCTCCGTGCCGACCTGATGGTGGTCGATCACCACCACATCCGTTCCCGCATCCCTGGCGGCCTGCAACGATTCATGGCTGGTGGAGCCGCAATCGACCGTCACGATCAGCGTCGCGCCATTGGCGGCAAGCTGCTGCATCGCCGCCGGGTTCGGGCCGTAACCTTCGAAAATGCGGTCGGGAATATAGATTTCCGGCGTCAGCCCGAAATGCGCGAGAAAGCGAAACATCAGCGCGGAAGAGGCAGCGCCGTCGACATCGTAATCGCCGAAGATCGCCACCTTCTCACCCGTCTCGACCGCGCGCACCAGCCGCTCGGCGGCCTTCTCGCAATCGGTCAGCATATGCGGGTCGGGCATCAGCGAGCGGATGGTCGGATCAAGGAACGCCAGGGCATCATCGACACCCACGCCACGCCCGGCAAGCACCCGCGCGATCAGTTCAGGAATGGCGTGGATCTGGGACATGGCCAGCGCACGGTTCTGTCCGGCCTGATCCAGCCGCGACACCCAGCGCTGTTCTGTCGCCGACCGCTCCACGCTCAGAAACGCGCGGGCCACGGCATCGGCCGGCTCCATCATTGCCATCCTGTCCCTTCATCCTGTCATGCGCGCATATCCGCGCCTTATAGTTAGAACGGGCTAAATGGCGATGCGGTGTTTTTCAAGCAAAAACGCTTGTCCCGGCTGTCACACCGTAAAAATCGAGAAAAACGGGCTGACGATCGAGACCGCGCCGACCAGCAGCAATAACGAGAAGACAGCGAGCGAACACCAGTTGCGCTCATGCTCGGCCATGTCGAATTCCATGCTGCGAATATTGTCGTTGGCATTATGCGGCCGCACCCGATGATGGGTGACCGGAACGCCGGCGCGCTTGTTGTCCTTGAACAGGATGATCGATGTCACGGCCACGCCTCCCTCGCTTGGTGAACAGGATTAACCATAGTGCCGAATCGCCTTGTTTTCCAGCGGTTCGAATGCGGCGTCCTCAAATTTTATGGCCACCGAAGCGCCGGTGCGGTGCACACGGCCAGGCAACAAAAAACCGCGCCTCCTTCGGGAAGCGCGGCTCTCGATGCCATCAAGATATCGATGCGTCTCAGGTCCGCTCGATGCGGATGACCTGCGGTTCGCTGACGAGATATTTCTCGTTCTTAATCGCCTTCACGGCCTTGCGGATCGCATCTTCCATCGTCGCATGAGTGACGAGAATGATGGTCTGCGGCGCGCCTTCCACATGCACGCGCTGGCGCTGCACGATGGATTCCAGCGAGATGTTATTGTCAGCCATGCGGCTGGCGATGGAGGCGAAGACACCGGCCTGATCCTTTACCGTCAGGCGGATGAAATAACCGCCCTCATGGCTCTTCATCTTGGCGCGACGATAGTCCGTCAGCGATTTCGCCGGACGGCCGAGCACAGGCACCTGCTGGGCGCCCGGACGGCTCTTGGCGATATCGGCGATATCACCCAGCACGGCGGACGCGGTGGCGTTGCCGCCGGCACCCGGACCAACCATCAGCAATTCGCCGAGAATATCGGATTCGATCGCCACCGCATTGGTCACGCCGTCCACCTGTGCGATGACGGAATCGAGCGGCACCATGGTCGGATGCACGCGCTGCTCGATGCCGGATTCGGTCACCTGCGCCACGCCGAGAAGCTTGATGCGATAACCGAGTTCGGCGGCCGCCTGAATATCCTCGCTTGAAATATTGGTGATGCCTTCGAGATAGATGTCATCGGCCGAAATCTTGTTGCCGAAGGCAAGCGTCGTCAGGATGGCAAGCTTGTGGGCGGTGTCGTTGCCCTCGATATCGAAAGCCGGATCGGCCTCCGCATAACCCAGCCGCTGCGCTTCCTTCAGACAGGCCTCGAAGGACAGCCCTTCCTTCTCCATCTTGGTGAGGATGTAGTTGCAGGTGCCGTTCATGATGCCGTAGATGCGCGACACATGGTTACCGGTCAAGGATTCACGCAGCGCCTTGATAACGGGAATACCGCCGGCCACCGCCGCTTCGAAGTTGAGAAGCGCACCCTTGTCTTCAGCAATGGTCGCCAGTTCCACGCCGTGCTTGGCCAGCAGCGCCTTGTTGGCTGTCACCACATGGAGACCACGTGCAAGTGCGGCCCGCACTGCATTTTCAGCCTGGCCGGAAGCGCCACCGACCAGTTCGACGAACACGTCGATATCGGCTTCGCTCGCCAGCTGTTCCGGCGTGTCGAACCAGGCAATACCCTTGAGATCGATGCCGCGGTCACGCGAACGGTCGCGCGCGCTCACCGCAATAATCTCAATCGCGCGTCCGCAGGTAATCGCAAGTTCGTTGCTTCTCTGCTGGAGGATGCGCACGAGCGAAGCGCCGACAGTGCCGAGCCCCGCTATGCCGATTCTCAATGAATCTGCCATGGGTATGTTCCTGATTTGCTGGTGATGGTGGCGGCCGAGGCCCGGCCGCCTTCGGTTGCCCTTATCTGTGGGCGTTAAGCGAAACGACATTATGCATCGTTTCGTCTGCGCTCGACAGGAAACGCTTCAGATTGCGCGCTGCCTGACGAATTCGATGCTCGTTTTCCACGAGCGCGAGACGGACGTAATCATCGCCCATCTCGCCAAAGCCGATGCCGGGAGCAACGGCGATATCGGCCTTCTCGACCAGAAGCTTGGAGAATTCCAGGCTGCCGAGATGGCGGAATTTTTCCGGGATCTTCGCCCAGGCGAACATGGTCGCCGCCGGCGGCGGAACCTCGAAACCGGCCTTGCCGAAGGTGTCGACCATGACATCGCGGCGGCGGCGATAGACATTGCGCACTTCGGCGATGTCGGAGCCGTCACCGTTCAGCGCATGGGTCGCCGCAACCTGGATCGGCGTGAAGGCGCCGTAATCGAGATAGGACTTCACGCGGGTCAGCGCCGCGATCAGCCGCTCGTTGCCGACGGCGAAGCCCATGCGCCAGCCGGGCATGGAGAAGGTCTTCGACATGGAGGTGAACTCCACCGCAACGTCGATTGCGCCGGGAACCTCCAGAACCGAAGGCGGCGGATTGTTTTCGTCGAAATAGATTTCCGAATAGGCAAGGTCGGAAAGCACGATGATCTCGTGCTTCTTCGCGAATGCGATGACGTCCTTGTAGAAATCCAGCGAGGCCACATGCGCCGTCGGGTTCGACGGGTAGTTGATGATCAGCGCCAGCGGTTTGGGAATGGAATGGCGCACCGCGCGCTCCAAGGGCCCGAAGAAGCTCTCATCCGGCTCGACATTCATCGAGCGGATAACGCCGCCCGCCATCAGGAAGCCGAAGGCATGGATCGGATAGGTGGGGTTCGGACACAGGATCACGTCACCCGGCGCGGTGATGGCCTGCGCCATATTGGCGAAGCCTTCCTTGGAGCCGAGCGTGGCGACGACCTGGGTGTCGGGGTTCAGCTTCACGCCGAAACGGCGGGCATAATAGGCGGCCTGCGCGCGGCGAAGGCCGGGAATGCCCTTGGACGAGGAATAACGATGGGTGCGCGGGTCCTGAACGACTTCGCAAAGCTTGTCGACGATCGCCTTGGGGGTCGGAAGGTCGGGATTGCCCATGCCGAGATCGATGATATCGGCCCCGGCCGCTCGCGCGCTCGCTTTCAAACGGTTGACCTGTTCGAAGACGTATTGCGGCAGACGCCGGACCTTGTGAAACTCTTCCATCACTTTCCTCATGGGAATGGACCGGTTCTGCCGGCCCATAACGAAGGTTCGTTTTTTGTTTTTAAACGCCGCCGACACGAACCGATCCGGCAGGCGTTATTCATTGTAGCGCAAAGCACGGGAAAACCTACAAGGCTTTTCTCGGCCCACACGCCATCGCGATCATCCGCCTGTGCTTCGGCACGGCCTTTTCGGCCCCTTTGGCAAGGCGGATCGCGCAATAGGATCAAGGAACTTGCATAACGCCAGATTCTTGGAAAATGCAAGGCAAGCCATGCTCAAGAACGGCCATTCCTGTCGTTCAGCCGCGCTCGCCGTTCACAATTGCCGCACGGATGAGCGAAAGCACGCGCTCCGGCTTGATATCCGTGCAGACGAGCTGGCTCGGATGCCCGTCCCAGTCGCCCGGCGGAAAGGCGCGGCCATCCGGCTTCTGGATGGTCTGGCCGTCTGCAAGCCCGCCGCAGACCACACGCACCGGGCCGCTGCGGGTCTCGAAAAGCTCAGGCGCGACGAGATAGACGCAGGCGCAGCTGTCATGCACCACCATGCCGTCGCCGGTGCGGGTCTTGTAGAAATCGATGTAGAATTGCGACAGGTCGGACAAGAGCTGCACCGGCTTGCCGCCGGCCTTTGCCATCTCGGCCATGAAGGCGCTAGTCATTACCGTTTTCGTCGTTACGTCGAGACCGACGACGACCACACGCCAGGGCGCGGTGAAGACGAGATCGGCCGCTTCCGGGTCGCCGTGGATATTGGCCTCGGCCGCTGGCGACACGTTGCCGTTCATGTCGAAGGCGCCGCCCATGACGATGACGTCTTTCACCAGCGCAGCAAAATCCGGCTCCTCGCGCAGCGCCAGCGCCAGATTGGTCATGCGGCCGACGGCGATCAGCGTCACTTCACCCGGATTGGCCTTCACCGTCTCGATGATGAAACGATGCGCCGGACGCGGATCGAGCGGCAGATCGATGGTTTCAGGGATATCGATATCGCCGAGACCGTTTTCGCCATGGATGAAGGTCGGCCAGTGGCCTTCCTTGCGGGCGGGATCGAATGTTACGCCAGCACCTTTCGCAACCGGCGCCGTCATCTGCCATTCCCGCTTCAGGAACAGCGCATTGCGGGTGGTGATATCGATGGGCGCATTGCCGAAAACCGTGGTGACGCCGATCAGATCGATATCGGGGTGACGGTGCAGGAACAGAAGCGCCATGGCGTCATCCACACCCGGATCCGTATCGAATATCACTTTATGCATAATGCCCTCATCCATATGTCTCAGGCGCCATCCGTCCTTCCGGTGACGCGCCACGGAAACATAACGATAAGCGGCAACACCGCAATCCCCCCGCAGGCGGCATATCATGCAGAAAAATATTGCGTGGCGGTCTTTTCGGTGAAAGAAGAAGCCCTCTCCCGCCGCCTGCCCGGACATCTTCAGTGCAAGACATCGCCCTCAACGTATTTATCGTCCTCTTCTGCGTCGCCATCTTTGCCGGATTTATCGATTCCATCGCCGGCGGCGGCGGCCTCATCACCATTCCGGCGATGCTGATCATGGGCATCGCGCCGCTCGACACGCTCGGCACCAACAAGCTGCAATCGCAGTTCGGCTCGGCCTCTGCCACGCTTGCCTATGCCCGGCGCGGCCATGTCGACCTGAAGGAACAATTGCCTATGGGGCTGATGGCCATGCTTGGCGGCATGCTGGGCGCCGTCACCGCCGCCTTCGTGCCGGCCGATCTGCTGCGCACCATCATGCCGTTCCTGCTGATCGCAATTGCGCTTTATTTCGCCTTCAAGCCGCAGCTCAGCGATATCGACAGTCACCGCCGCATCACACCCTTCGTGTTCGGCCTCACCGTCGCGCCGCTGGTCGGCTTTTACGATGGTGTTTTCGGCCCCGGTGCGGGGTCCTTCTACATGCTGGCTTTTGTGGCGCTCGCCGGTTTCGGCATGCTGAAGGCGACCGCCCATACCAAGCTTCTGAACCTCGGCTCGAACTTCGGCGGATTCGTCGTCTTCGCCATTGGCGGCGCGGTTCTGTGGAAGCTGGGATTGGCCATGGGTGTAGGACAGTTCATCGGCGCGCAGATCGGATCACGCTTCGCCATGAAAAACGGCGCGAAGATCATCCGCCCGCTTCTCGTTCTGTCCTGCCTGGCAATGGCGACGAAGCTTCTTGTCGATGCTTCATCCGCCTGGTCCATCGCCACGATCTGGGAAACCATCTTCCCGAAATGATGGATGGCGGAGCGCCCCTTTTCCGCCATTGAAGGGCAGAGGCAAGGCGCTCCGATAGGTCAGCCGGTGGCGCGGCGCCGGCGATCGGCGATTTCCCTGATCACGACCATGGCGCCCACGAGCTTGTAGGCGGAGGAATAGCAGGGCGACATTTCCAGCGATTTCACGACCGTACGGCCGTTCTGGTCTTCCGCATAGGTGTATTTCGACGTATCGCCCTTGAAGCAATTGTCGAGCTTTTCCCTGAGGTCGTTCTGGAAACGATGCACGCCGACAAGCTCGGCGATGTGGCAGCCCAAAAGCCCGTCCGGCGCATTGCGTTGGAAGGCATCCAGCGCATTGGCGAAGGACACGCGGTAACCGGGGGAAACAATGACCACCGGCTCGTCGAGATCGTTGAGCATGTCCTCATCGAGGATCAGGTGGCGGTGATGCCACTCCAGAGTATCCTCATCCTCGTCGCCGATGACCTTCGCCTTCGGCGGCATGCCGACATATCGATCGACAAGCGTGCGCAGAAGCTCGGAATTGCGCTGCACGCAACCAAGGTCTTCCGCCTCGTGGTTGAGGAGGTCGATGGCGAAACGGAACTGCTCGCGAATATCTTCGGAGCTTTCGGTCTGACGGCCGACAACACGCTCGAGAAGCTGCTCCAGTTCACGCTCCAGCACTGCAATCTTGTCGGCCTCGTTTTTACCAACGGCAGATTGCAGTTCCGTATAACGCAGCCAGAACAGCTCAATCAAATCTTTCAACCCAATTCTCCCTGAACGGGCAAACACCCCGCTCCCAATCCGAAAGGATAGACCCTTACCCCTGATCTTAGCGTCTCTGCGCTTAAAAATGACGTAACGAAACGCAAAAACGCCGTGGGGATTGTAGTCCAAAATATCACAGCCACCGCTATTTTTTCAATTTCGATAATCCATGAACGAAAAATCAGGTTCCACTAATATGGAAAAATATCGAAACGCACAATTTCGCGGTCGAATTTGATGTGAATCGCGAAAAACGCCCGGTGCGGCCAGAGCCTCAGATCTGGTGCTTCACATCCCAGCGGTCGTGATACCACAGCCACTGCCCGGGATATTCGCGCACCCAGCTTTCCACCTTGTCGTTCAGAAGCTGCGCCGTTGCCTGAATATCGACATTGCCCTTTTCATCGCGGGGAATTTCGACCTTCGGTTCGATTTCCAGCCGGTAGCGATTGTCCGGCAGACGCACGCAGCGGGCGGGATAGACGTCGCAGTTGAACTGACGCACAAGCTTGGCCAGAAGCGGATTGGTGCGAACCTCGAGCCCGAAGAACTTCGTTGTCAGTCCCTTGCTGAATTTCTGGTCGACAAGCACGCCGACACCGCCGCCCCGCTCCAGCTGCCGCGCAAGCGCGAAGGAGGAACCGGCGTGCGAAGGCACGAGATTGCCCATGCGCTCCTTGCGGAAATTGAACACCTTGTCGGCCACGAAAGGATTGTTCGGCGGCCGGAACAGCACGGTGACATCAAGACCGAAGGCCGAACTGGCCACCGGCAGCAATTCGAAATTGCCGCTATGGGCGGTAAAGACGATGAAGGGCCGCGGATTGTCGCGCAGTTCCAGAAAAGTCGGAATACCCTCGACCCGAATGCGGCCGGGCTCGTTCTTTTCCGGATCGAAATCGAACAGCCGGTCGAGAAACACATATTCCGCCGCAAGCCGGCCCATATTGGCCCAGCTATCCATGGCGATCTCCAACCGCTCCTCCTCGGACTTCTCCGGAAAGGCGCGCGCCAGATTATGAAGCATCAGCTTGTGGCGGCCGGTTTTCGGCCCCACGAAGCGCGCCAGCCGGTCTGCGGCGCGAATGCCCGCATCGGCGGGGAAGAGCTTCAGCAGGTTGAGGAGGCCGAAGGCGAATGTCGCGATCAGCCACTGCCGGAAGTGGTCCAGTTTCAGGACAATCCGCGTCAGGAACAGTTTCACGATGGTCAGTCCATCCGCAGAACGATCTTGCCGAACACCTGGCGCGTTTCCATGCGCTCCAGCGCCCGGTCGATATCGTCGAAGGTCACTTCGGTGTCGATGACGGGATGAACGATGCCACGCGCCATCTTCTGCATGGCATTGGCCATGTTTTCCATGCGGCAGCCGAAGGAGCCGAGCAGCTTCAGCTGCTGCTGGAACAGCATCATCAGGTTGATTTCGGTGGAAACGCCCGAGGTGGAGCCGCAGGTGACGAGACGGCCACCGCGCTTCAGCGAGAACATCGAGGCGACGAAGGTGTCCTTGCCGACATGTTCGAACACCACGTCGACCCCCTTCTTTTTCGTCAGCTTGCGCACGACGCCTTCAAAACGGTCGGTGCGATAATTGATGACGTGATCGGCGCCCAGCGCCTTTGCCCGCTCGATCTTGTCATCGGAGCCGACTGTCGTGATGACGGTGCAGCCCATCTTCTTGGCAAGCTGGATCGCCGCCGTGCCGATGCCGGAACCGCCGGCATGGATGAGGATGGTTTCGCCCGGCTCCAGCTTGGCATTGTCGAACAGCATGTGCTCGACCGTGCCGAAGGTCACCGGCGCGAGAGCCGCAGCAACGGCATCAATGCCGTGGGGTGCTGGCACGAGTTGGCGGGCCGGAATATTGATCTTTTCCTGCGCGAAACCGTCCAGGTGGAAACCGTGCACGCCCTGAACGTGTTCGCACAGATTGTCACGGCCTTCGCGACAGGGCTTGCACAGCCCGCAGGTGCGTGCGCCATAAACCGAGACGAGCTGGCCGGGCAACACGTTCGAAACACCCGGGCCGATGGCCTCAACCACACCCGAAGCCTCGGCACCGATGGTGAGCGGCATCTTGCGCTTGGCGAAAGCCATGCCGCGCCAGCCCCACACGTCGATGTGGTTGAGCGCCACGGCCTTGACGCGCAGCGTCACCTCGCCCGGGCCCGGAGCATCCGGTTCAGGCAGGTCCACTTTTTCGAGCTTCCGGTCGTCCACGAGTTGAAGAGCGCGCATATATCAGTCCTTCGCCCGAGGGCGTTATTTAAAAATCATTCCAGCAAAACTCTGTAACCGTTTTGCGGCCGGAATGCGTAATCAAAGAAGCGAGAGCGTTTCCGCAAAATATTCGGAAACGCTCCTGTTTATGGCGAAACCGGTCAGGCCGGTTCCCGCGTCATGACAAGGCTGGCATTCTGCCCGCCAAACCCGAAGGAGTTGGACAGAACCGCGCCCACCTGCGCATCCCGCTTTACATTCGGCACCACGTCGAGCGTGATGGTCGGATCGGGATTATTGTAGTTGATCGTCGGCGGCAAAGTGCCGGTCAGCATGGTCTGCAGCGAGAACACCGCTTCCACGGCGCCCGCTGCGGTCAGGGTATGACCGATCATCGACTTGTTGGACGACAGCGGAATATCCTTCAGCCCCTCGCCGAAGACGGCGAGCATGGAGCCATATTCCATCTTGTCGTTTTCCGGCGTCGAAGTGCCGTGGGCGTTGATGTAACCGATATCGCTTTCGGCCACGCCCGCATCGGCCAGTGCCGCGCGGATCGTCGCAATCGCCGGGCCGCCATCGGGCGAAGAGCGGGTGCGATGGAAGCTGTCGGCCTTTTCGCCAGCACCCTTGATGATGCCGAGCACCTTGGCGCCGCGTGCAACCGCAGCTTCGAGCGATTCCAGCACCAGCGTCGCAGCACCTTCGGCGATCACGAAACCGTCGCGGTCCTTGCTGAACGGCTTGGAAGCCTTTTCCGGCGGGTCGTTCTGGGTCGAAAGCGCGGAGAGAAGCGAGAAGCGGATCAGCGCTTCGGCGCTGACCGAACCGTCGGTCGCAACCGTCAGCGCCCGCTCCGTGCGGCCCTGGCGGATGGCTTCGACGCCAAGCTGGATCGCGGTCGCACCGGATGCACAGGCGGTGGAAAGCGTGACCGGCAGGCCACGTGTGCCAAAGCGGTCGGAAAGGCGCTCGGAAATCGCGCCGAACAGGGCGGCTTCCTGGAACGCCGGGTCGGGACGCTGGCGGAAGGCGGTCAGGAACCGTTCATAGGCATCGCCCGGCTGGGCGGCCGGCGGAGACCGGTCGGCAAGCTCGAAACGGGCGCTCCATTCCGGCTCGATCGGTGGTGCCGCGAGAAACAGCGGACCGTCGAAATCACCTGATATACCGGCCTGCGCCAGAGCCTCGATGGTGGTTTCGCGGGCAAAAGCATAAGAACGCTCGACGGAATTCGGAACCGGGATATCGATGAAATCCACCGTGCCGCTGATCCGCGTCGAAAGCCCCTCGGTCGGGAAACGGGTGATCTTGTGAATGCCCGACTTGCCCGATGTCAGCGCCGCCCAGTTGTCGGCAAGCCCCTGCCCGAGCGACGTGATGATGCCCATGCCGGTGACGGCGACGATGGGACGACCGAGATGATCCCTGAAATTGGAAGTCATGATCTTTCTCCTCACACGTCGCGGGACAGAACGGCGACACCTTCGCCGCGCACATGGCCGACGGTGGTGACGACGGCTTCGCTTGCCGCCTCGCCCATGGGCTTTTCCTGCGCCGCATCGAAAGCCGGCACCTTCGCACCGCTTTCAAGCGTCAGCGCGGCAAGCGCCAGTCCGAGCGGAAACTGTGCTTCCAGCCCATGACCGGTGACACCGCCAAAACCACGAATGACAGCATTCGGTAGCGCCTTTTCGAGAATGTCCTTCTCCCGGGCCGTCACGCCGTCATAACCGCTCGCACCGGAGAATACGACGGTCGCCGCACTGTCCTTTGCGGGAGCAAGCAGGCGTCCCATGCGCTTTTCCATCTTACCGTCATCGCGGCTGCCGCGGTCGCCCTCGATGGCGTCGATACGGGCATAAATGCGCGCGCCGCGCGCACTGGCATGCTTGCGTGATTCCAGGACGAGGAAGGCTCCCAGCGAACCGGAAATCATGCCGCCGCCATCCTTGTCGCCACGCGACCACAGCGGTTGCCAGCCGCCCTGCGCATGCGCGCCGATGGCTTCGAACAGCAGGATCATGTCGGGACGTTCGGCCGAAAAGGCGCCGCCTACCAGCGCATGGCTCGATTCGCCGGAACGGATACGGTGGAATGCGGTTTCGACGGCGGAAATGCCGGCCGCTTCTTCACCCATGAAGGTGCGGGACGAACCGGTGACCTTGTGCACGATGGAGATATTGCCGGCCATCAGGTTGGAAAGCTGGGCGAGAAACAGCGTCGGGCGCAATTCCGTCGTCAGCTTCTCATTGAGCAGCACTTCGCGGTCGTTGCGCTTCAGCGCCTCGTCGACGATCAGCGTATCGACATTGATGTCGCGCTCGCCGCCGCCAGCGGCAACGATCATGTCCATGGTGGCGCAGGCTTCGGCATTGTCCTTCAGCCCGGCATCGTCAAGCGCCAGACCCGCGGCGAAAACACCGAGGCGCTGCCAGTTTTCCATCTGGCGCTGGTCGCCGCGCTTGGCGATCTGCGCGGACCAGTCGATCTCCGGCATGGGATGAACCGGATAGGGCCTGAACTTTTCGGTCTCGACAATCGTCGCCGGCGCGGCCGTTCCAGAAAGAAGCGCCAAATGCGCCTGGCTGCCGACGCCGTGACAGGTCACGATGCCAACCCCTGTTATCACCACATCATTGTCAGATTTCATCGTTTGTCATCCTTTGCAGCCGGCCCCGCGGAAACGGTCACGGCTATCCACAGCGGTTGCGAACAACCACGTCATGTGTTGCGGAATAAAGCCCGCGGTGCGGATTGGCAATGGTGAAGGCCTGATCCGCCGTCGCGCGCCCACGATTTTCATGCTTCGAAACCGGACCGACGGGAAAACGGTCCCCTTCAAAACGGGTGGAAACGCTTAACCCTGCGCATCCGCGGCAATGGCCGCCATCAGGCCGACTTCCTCGGCCCGCTTCTTGACAATCGGACCAAGCGGGATCTCGCTGAACGGCATGGTGCGCAATTTCAGCTGCGCGTCGCAGATCTTCTTGCCGGCAGAGGTGATCTTCGCCTTGGTGACGGCAAAGCCGGAACCGTCATGTTCCAGCACCACCTCGATGTCGAGAACCGCGCCCGGCTCCACGAAGGTGCGCATCTTGGCACCGTCGACCGACATCAGGAACGGCATGGACGCAAAATCGGAAAATGCCAGAACCAGCATGCCGGAAGCCTGCGCCATGGTCTCGATCAGAAGCACGCCCGGAACCAGCGGCATGCCGGGAAAGTGGCCCTCGAACACCGGGCTCTTGTCGGGAACGACAGACTGCGCCTTCAATGTGCGCGTCGCCATGTCCACGGCTTCGACCTTGTCGATCATCTGAAAATATTCAAGCAGCATCCGTCCGGCCCGTCTCTGGTCGGTTAGTCATGATTTGCCCGCAGGCGGCATCAAAAGAAAATGCCCGCCGGAAGCGGGCATTGTCGCCTCAGCCCTTGGCTGCGCGCAATTCGTCGATCTTGGCGCAGAGGTTCTTCAGCACGAAATATTCTTCGGTGGAAACCTTGCCTTCGTTGACTTCCTGCGTCCACTGCTCGAGCGGAATCTTGATGCCGAATTCCTTGTCGATGGCGAAAACGATATCCAGAAAGTCGAGGCTGTCGATGCCCAGATCGTCGATCGTGTGGCTCTCCGGCGTAATGGTTTCGCGGTCGATTTCGCTGGTTTCGGCGATAATGTCGGCAACCTTGTCGAATGTAGCTGTCACGCCCATAATCCTTATTGTCGTTCGTATGAATTATCCTGTCTGACGCACCACATAGGCAAGTCGCACAAAAAAGCCAATGGTTTCGTGACGTAACTTTGAAATTTGCCCCAAAACTGTTGCCTAAACAGCAACCGAATGGCGGCCGCGTCCATTGCCCAGATAGGTGTCGAAGATTGCCGCGATATTACGCACGAAGGGCTTCCCAAGCTCCGTGAGCGCAAAAATATCGGCATCCATGCGCACCACGCCATCGCTGTTGCCGGCGGCAAAATGCTGTGCCTGCGTCCGCACGGAATGGCTGGCCTTGCCGAAGCGCCGGTCGAGATCCGAAAAATCGAGCGCGAAATCGCACATCAGCCGCTCGATGACATGTGAGCGCAGATGGTCCTCTTCCGACAGTTCTATTCCCTTGACGATGGCAAGGCCGCCCTCGCCCGTCATCCGCTGATATTCCCCGGTCGCCACCATGTTCTGCACATAACCCTGCGGCAGCCTGCCGATGGAAGAAGCGCCAAGCCCGATCAGCGCATCGGCCGTATCGGTGGTATAGCCCTGGAAATTCCGCCGCAGCGCACCCGCTTCGGCCGCCTGGCATAGGGTATCGGCCGGCTTGGCGAAATGATCGATGCCGATCGCTTTGTAACCCGCCTTTTGCAGCATCTCGCCCGCCATCGTCATCTGGCGATACCGCTCGGCAATATCCGGAAGCGCGTGTTCGGGGATCAGCGACTGGTGTTTCTTCATCCACGGAACATGGGCATAACCGAAAAGCGCCACCCGGTCCGGATCGAGCGAGACGATCTGATCCACTGTCTTCTTCAGCGTCTCGCAGGTCTGGAACGGCAGACCGTAGAGAATGTCGCAATTGACCGAGTGAACGCCCCTCGCCCGCACCGCATCGACGACGGATTTTGTCTGTTCGAAAGACTGGATGCGGTTGATGGTTTTTTGCACTTTGTCATCGAAGTCCTGCACGCCGAGGCTTGCCCGCGACATGCCGACGGCGGCAAGGGCGTCGTAACGGCTATCATCCAGATCGTTGGGGTCCATTTCCACGCTGATTTCCGGCGCAAGCCCGAAGGTGAAATGACGCCTCAGACAGTCCATCAAACTGACCATATCCTCCGGTTTCAGCATGGTGGGAGAACCACCGCCGAAATGTACCGCACTCACCACCGCATCAGGGGAAACAAGTGCGCCGACCGCTTCGATCTCCTGCTTAAGTGCTTCCAGATAAACGGCAATCGGCTCGTATTTCAGTGTGTGCTTGGTGTGACAGGCACAGAACCAGCACAACCGGTCGCAATAGGGAATGTGCAGGTAAAGCGATATCCGGTTCCTGTGGTTGAGCTCACCCAGCCATTGCCGGTAAGTCGCATTATCGATTCTCTCGTGGAAATGCGGCGCAGTCGGATAGCTCGTGTAACGGGGTACGGCGCCAGAATATTTGCGAAGAAGTTCGGTATTCATCACCGGTTTTGCCTTTTATCAAGAAAATGTCGATTTCCTCCCTTTCAGTAGCGGCTGCGACAGTTTGCAACTTTGACTTCAATCAAATTGCGCCATAAGTTCTTCCTAAAGTAGACGCGGGGACGACGGCTACGCGGCACAAGCCTTTAAAGAGACCGGATTTGATACCCAAGGTCGCAATCGTCCCGAAAAAGCCAGCATTGGAAAAGGCTTATGGATACGCTGCAGAAGACCATCCACAATTCGGAAGAGCCCGTCGTCTGTCGCTCCTGCGAGGCGCGTCACGGCGGTCTTTGCAGCACGCTGACACCGCAGCAGCTTTGTGATCTCAACCGCCATTCCAGCCGCAAGAAACTGGAAGCCGGCAATGAGCTGCTTGGCCAGGGTGAACTCGTCACCTCCTATGGCAATATCCTCAATGGCGTGGTGAAGCTCTCCAAGATGATGGCGGACGGCCGCCAGCAGATTGTCGGCCTGCAATTCGCCCCGGATTTTCTTGGCCGACCGTTCCTGGCCGAAAGCAAGATGACGGCAGAAGCGGCGACCGATGTGGAAATCTGCCTTTTCCCGCGCCGCGTCGTCGACCGCATGGTCTCCGAAGTGCCCGACATGGAACGCAAGCTCCATAACCAGTCCCTGAAAGAACTGGACGAAGCGCGCGACTGGATGCTGACGCTCGGCCGCAAATCGGCGCAGGAAAAGGTTGCCAGCTTCCTTTATATGATCGCCACCCATATCGATCCGGAAAACGACGACAAATCGGCTTTCGATCTGCCGCTGTCCCGTGCCGACATTGCCGATTTTCTTGGCCTCACCATCGAAACGGTGAGCCGGCAAATGACCAAGCTGCGCAAGGAAGGCATCATCCGCATCGAAAACAACCGTCATATCACGGTGCCCGATCTCGATGTGCTGAGCGAAGCCGCCGGCAACGACTGACCGGCGCTTCAACACCCTCTTCATCGTCCCTGAAGCGCGGATGTTCCAATGTTGAGATATGGCGCGCGCGCCTGAGCCGGTGCGAGCGCAAAACCGGCAAGAACCAGCAAAGCGGCGATGCATTTCATGATATTTCACCCTGTATGCCGCCTTTTCAGCGGCCTGTTTGTTATGGCTGCATCATAAGCGCCAAACCGCATCCATCCGCTTAACATCTTCGGTAAGCGGATGGTTCAAAGGCAGGGTAAAGAAGGGGTTATGATGTCGCGCCGGCCTGACCCGTTAGCGGTCAGTGCCACCATCCCAGGCGCGGCATACGCTCGCTCCATCTCAAGCCTCATGGCGCAGATGCGCCTGCTTGGTTTCAGGACGTGTTTCGTCACGAAAGGATGTGGGGTCGGTCCATTATATCGCGCATAACGCGCGGCATGATCTCACTGCGAGGCGGCAGGCGTCGCAACCGGCTTCTGATTTTCGGCAAGCGCCCGCAGTTCGGCCACCCGACGCTTGTATTCGGCTTCAGAAATCTGGCCGTTGCGGCGGGCAGCACCGAGGCGCGACAGGCTCGATTCCATGGTGGAGGCCTCATCGTCGCCCATCTGGGTGCCGGCCGCCGTCATGGGCGCCGAGAAGGTCGGATAGGTGCCGGTATCGCGCTTCTGGCTTACCGCATTGTCGCTGACGGGGCGCGGACCGACGATTTCGGCGGTCGGGCGGCGCATATGGGCGGGGGCGACGATCGGTTCAGGTGCCTTGCAGGCGGCGAGCCCGGTAACAAGCAGGGCGCCGGACAGCGAAATCACAGCGATTCTCACGGCATTTTCCGCATATGTTCCCCATGTGCCCATGTGCTTGCCCATCGTCATGTTCCGCCTGTAAGGATATCTGCCGATATCGAATTCGACCACGGTTCGGCCGTTTGCGGCCTCCCCTTGCTGGTGGAACTTGTATTCGTTTTCATGCAGAATGTGCAAATACAAATTTGGTGGAGGACGACGCATGGCAGGTGTTGACGGCGGGGGCACGAAAAAGGGTGGCAAAACGCCCGGTTTCGACGCCAGCTCCGCCGAGGCCTACCTGATCCGCGATCCCGAAGCCTTCGCGGTCAACATCGCCCGCGCGCTGGAAAATCTCGGCAAGGCCGCATCCGAATGGCTGGCGCCGCGCGAACGCGGTGAAATCCCTCAAACCAGCGCCGATCCGCTGACCGACCTCGTCAAGACACTGTCCGATGTCGCCGAATACTGGATGGCCGAGCCGAAGCGGTCGCTGGAAGCGCAGACCCACCTGCTTTCCAGCTATTACGATCTGTGGGCAAAATCGGTGGCGCAGTTTTCCGGCGATGCTGATTCGCCCGCCGCATCCCCAGCAGAAGGCGGCACCACGGAACGCCGCAACCGGCGTTTTGCCGATGCCGACTGGCAGGCCAATCCGTTCTTCGATTTTCTCCTGAAAGCCTACCAGACCACCGTGGGCTTCGCCGACCGGATGGTGACAGAAGCCGAAGGGCTGGACGAACATACTCGCACCAAGGCGCTGTTTTACATGCGGCAGGTAACCGAGGCGCTTTCACCCGCCAATTTCGTCTTCACCAATCCGCAGGTCTTTCGCGAGACGGTGGCTTCCAGCGGCGCCAATCTCGTCAAGGGCATGGCGCAGCTGGCGGAAGATGTCGCGGCCGGCAATGGCCACCTGAAACTGCGCCAGACGGATTACAGCAAATTCGTCATCGGCCAGAATATCGCGGTGACCTCAGGCAAGGTGGTGGCGAAAAGTCCGCTGTGCGAAATCATCCATTATGCGCCGACAACGCAAAAGGCCTTCAAACGGCCGCTGCTGATCGTGCCGCCATGGATCAACAAGTTCTATATTCTTGATCTCAATCCGCAAAAATCCTTCGTCGGCTGGTGCCTCGAACAGGGCCACAGCGTCTTCATGGTTTCCTGGATCAACCCGGATGCCAGCCTCGCCGACAAGGGCTGGGACGACTACATCGGCGAAGGTATCGATTTCGCCCTCGACACCATCGAGGAACGGACCGGCGAGAAGGAAATCAACGCCATCGGTTATTGCGTCGGCGGCACGCTTTTATCCTCCGCATTGGCATTGCATGCGCAGCAGGGCGATGAGCGCATCCGCAGCGCCACGCTGCTGGCCGCCCAGACAGATTTCATCCATGCCGGCGATCTCAAGGTCTTCATCGATGAGGGCCAGCTTGCCGCGCTCGACAGGCACATGCAGGCGGTCGGTTATCTCGATGGCTCGATCATGGCCACCGTTTTCAACATGCTGCGCGCTTCCGATCTCATCTGGCCCTACATGGTCGATAATTACCTGCGCGGCACCGAACCCCTGCCCTTCGATCTGCTCTACTGGAATTCCGATTCGACCCGGGTGACGGCCGCCAGCCATTCCTTCTATCTGCGCAATTGTTACCTCGAGAACAATCTTGCCCGCGGGCTGATGCGGGTCGCCGGCAAGCGGATCAATCTCGGCGACATCAAGATACCCGTTTATGATCTCGCCACCCGCGATGACCATATCGCGCCGGCGAAATCGGTCTTCGCGGGTGCTGCGCTGTTCGGCGGACCCGTGGAATTCGTGCTCGGCGCTTCCGGCCACATCGCCGGCGTCGTCAATCCGCCGCAGCTTGAGAAATACCAATATTGGACGGGATCGTCACCAGCCGGAGACTTCGACGCCTGGCAGGCCGCCGCCACCGCCCATAAGGGCTCCTGGTGGGTGCACTGGCAGAACTGGATCGAAAGCCAGGATGGCGAGAAGGTAAAGGCGCGAAAACCGGAAGACGGCAAGCGCGCCGTACTCGGCGATGCGCCGGGAACCTACGTCCTTTCCTGACCACACCCATCATTTCCCATCTTTCAGGTCACATGTTCTTCACACCCCCGCTTACTCCCGCCACGCTGATTTCC
This sequence comes from Rhizobium sp. UGM030330-04, assembly GCF_003208455.1. Classification (NCBI taxonomy): domain Bacteria; kingdom Pseudomonadati; phylum Pseudomonadota; class Alphaproteobacteria; order Hyphomicrobiales; family Rhizobiaceae; genus Rhizobium; species Rhizobium sp. UGM030330-04. Next base: position 333,883 of record NZ_QKML01000004.1, on the reverse strand, counting down.
CGCTACAAGCGTTTCCTCTTCGATGCCGTTCTGGAGGACGGCACGGCGATTACCGGCTCCTGCCCCAATACCGGCTCCATGCGCGGGCTGACGACACCGGGCTCCCGCATATGGCTGTCCGAACATGACAGCCCGACCCGCAAATACCGGCACATGTTTGAAATGGTCGAGGCCGATGGCACCGTGGTCGGCATCAATACCGGCATGCCGAACCGGCTGGCGGAAGAAGCGATCCTCACCGGCCGTATCCCCGAACTCGGCGGCTATTCGACGATCAGGCGCGAACAGAAATACGGCCGCAATTCCCGCATCGATTTCCTGTTGTCCGAACCCGGCCGGCCGGATGCCTATGTTGAGGTGAAGAACGTGCATTTCATGCGCGAGAAGGGGCTGGCCGAATTCCCCGATACCGCCACCAAACGCGGTGCGAAGCATCTGGAGGAACTGGGTGACGCTGCGGAAGCAGGTTATCGTTCGGTGATGCTCTATCTCATCCAGCGCGACGATTGCGACCGGATGCGCATCTGCGACGATCTCGATCCGGTCTATGCGCTGGCGTTTCAGCGGGCCATGACGCGCGGCGTGGAGGCCTATGCGGTGAAATGCACGGTCTCCCCGGCACAAATTTCGGTCAGCGGAACGGTTAAGATGGACGAATGGCGTCCAGCTGTTTTATGAACAGGGACGTAAAGAGACAGAAAGCACCAAGATGGTCACCTATATCGACGCAGCCTCCGCCCCCCTCAAGAACACCGGCGTCATTCGCCTCTATACCCCTGAGGACTTTGACGGGATGCGCAAGGCGTGCCAGCTGACGGCGCGTTGCCTCGATGAACTGGCGGCGATCGTCAAGCCCGGCGTGACGACGGATGCCATCGACCGTTTCGTCTTCGAATTCGGCGCCGACCACGGCGCGCTGCCGGCGACGCTGAATTATCGCGGTTACACGAAATCCGTCTGCACCTCGATCAACCATGTCGTCTGCCACGGCATTCCGGATGAAAAGCCGCTGCGCGAAGGCGATATTGTCAATATCGACGTGACCTATGTGCTGGATGGATGGCATGGCGATTCGAGCCGCATGTATCCGGTCGGCCAGATCAAGCGCGCCGCCGAGCGGCTGATGGAAGTGACCTATGAATGCCTGCTGCGCGGCATCGCGGCGGTGAAGCCCGGCGTGCGCACCGGCGCGATCGGCGCGGCCATCCAGGCCTATGCGGAAGCGGAGCGCTGCTCTGTCGTGCGCGATTTCTGCGGCCACGGCGTCGGACGCCTGTTCCACGACACGCCGAACATCCTGCATTACGGCCGACCGGACGAAGGGCCGGAAATCCGCGAAGGCATGATCTTCACCATCGAGCCGATGATCAATCTCGGCAAGCCGCATGTGAAGGTGCTTTCCGACGGCTGGACGGCGGTGACGCGCGACCGGTCGCTCTCCGCGCAATATGAACATGCCGTTGGCGTCACGGCCACCGGCTGCGAAATCTTCACGCTGTCACCGGGTGGTTTCGATCGCCCAGGCCTGCCGCCGCTCGCATAAGGCCAGACCGCCTATGGCAAAACGCCCTGCCCCGCCTCCCGCCGATCTTTCCCCGACGTCAGGCTTTCAGGCGGGCGAAGGCGATTTTTTCGGCGAGGCGGATGAGCGAGGTTTTTTTGCCGAACCGCGAAGCGCGCCCAGAAAGCCCGAACGGGCCGCAGCCATTGCAGAACAGGAAGCGGATGCCGCCCATTATCACGGCCACCGGGACCGGCTGCGGGCGCGCTACCGCGATGGCGGCGACGCTGCACTTGCCGACTACGAACTGCTGGAACTCCTGCTGTTCCGGCTGATCCCGAGGCGCGATACCAAACCGATCGCCAAGGCGCTGATTGCCCGTTTCGGAACGCTCGGCGGTGTTCTCGGCGCGCCTTTGCCGCTGTTGCAGGAGGTGAAGGGCGTCGGCGAGGCCGTGGCGCTCGATCTGAAGCTCGTCGCTTCGGTCTCCCAGCGCATGCTGAAAAGCGAGATCCGCAACAAGCAGGTTTTGAGTTCCTGGTCATCGGTTATCGATTATTGCCATGCCGCCATGGCCCATGAAACGCGCGAACAGTTCCGCATCCTGTTCCTCGACAAGCGCAACGTCCTGATCGCCGACGAGGTGCAGGGTCAGGGAACCGTGGACCACACCCCGGTCTATCCGCGCGAAGTGGTGCGCCGCGCCCTCGAATTATCCTCTACCGCCTTGATTTTAATCCACAATCACCCAAGTGGGGACCCTACCCCCTCGCGTGCGGATATCGAGATGACCAAGACCATCATCGATACGGCCAAACCGCTCGGCATCGCCGTCCACGACCACATCATCATCGGCAAGGACGGCCACGCCAGCTTCAAGGGTCTGCGGCTGATCTGAGATCGCCGGAAGGCTTTCTGAAAAAGTACGAAGCTCTAAAAAATACAATTAAAACAACGATATAGACAATCCTCAGACTTCAGCGAAAAATGAAAGCACTCAGGCGCCGAGGCGAGAGCCTTAACGCGCCTGCAACCCATAAGAGCGACATCAACACAAAATTAACACCTATAAATTAGCATTTCCGAAAATAATAAATCAAGGCATCGAACCTTGATGCCTTAAGGAACGGGGGTGCTTTATGCGTAATGGAGTACGTTTCTTTCGCGATCGATCCGGCTCGTCAGCCGTCGAGTTCGCCATCGTCGCGCCTATCTTCTTTCTCGTCCTGCTGACCATGATCGCCTACGGAATCTATCTGATGGCGGCCTATTCGGTGCAGCAGATCGCCGCTGACGCGGCAAGGACGGCTGTTGCCGGATTGAATACCACCGAGCGCCAGCAGCTTGCCCGGGATTTCGTCACCAGAAGCGATCTCAGTTACGCTTTCATGGACAAGAAGCGTTTCACCGTCGATGTCGCGACCGATCCCGCCAATGCCAACCAGTTCACGGTCAAGGTCGAATATGACGCCCGCGACCTGCCGATCTGGAGCCTCTACAGCTACACCCTGCCCGAGCCGGTCATCCGGCGTTTTTCCACCATCCGGATCGGAGGAGCATGACATGCAGACTTTCCATTCCCTGCTTCCCCGTTTCCTGAAGGACCGGGCCGGCAACATCGCCATTTCGGCCGGACTTACCGCGCCGCTTTTCATCGGTATCCTGGCACTTGGCGTCGATTACGGCTATCTGACCCTGCAGAAACGGCAATTGCAGCAGACCGCCGATCTCGCAGCCATATCGGCGGCGGCAAATGCCGCCGACCCGGAAAAGGCCGTGCAGCAATATTTCGCTCTCAACGGCATGGATCTCGGTGTCAGGACGGCGCAGGGCCTGCTCACCCCGGCCGGTCTGCAACCCTTCGATCCCCTCAACGAATTTGCTAGCAGCAAGGGTTACGCCGAGGTCATCAAGGGTCACTATGAGCCGGATGCGACCGTTCCCGTTGGGCAACGTTTCGTCGATAACGCCCTGCCCACCAATGCGGTGAAAGTGAACATCGTCGAACAGGGCCAGATATTCTTCGCATCCGCCTTCACCAAGCCACCCAAGGTTTCCGCCGTTGGAACGGCATCGTCCCAGAGGATCGCGGCATTTTCGGTGGGATCGCGGCTCGCCAGCCTCGATGAGGGAATTCTCAACAGCCTGCTAGGCGGCCTGCTCGGCACCACGGTTTCACTCAAGCTCATGGATTATCAGGCGCTTCTCGCCGCCGACGTCAATGCGCTGAAGGTTGTCGAGGCGCTGGCCATCGATCTCAACCTCACCGCCGGCACCTATAAGGATGTGCTGAAGACCGACATCACCTACGGCAAATTCCTCGATGCGCTGACGAAAACCACGGGCCTGCAGCCGGCGGTCGCCAACATTCTGAAGACGCTGCAAAAGACCGTCAACAAGAGCAACGTCAACATCAGGCTTGAGGAAATCCTCAATCTCGGCCCGTTCTCGGACAAGCTGATCGGGACCGGAGAAAACCTCAAGGTCACCGCCGGTGTGTTCGACCTCATCAATGCCGCCGCGGTGGCGGGCAATGGCGGCAACCAGCTGGCGCTCAATCTCAATGCCAATATTCTCGGCCTCGCCTCGGTCAAGGCAACGCTCGCCATCGGTGAACCGCCCGTCGAAACGCCGTCGCTCGCCGTCGGTGGTCAGGGCACCGTGGTGCGCACCGCACAGACCCGTCTGGCGGTCAATGTCGTGGTCGATGGCCTTCAGGCCATTGCCGGCCTCAAGGTCAATCTTCCGCTTTATGTGGAAGTCGCCCATGCCGAAGCGCGGCTCGCCGATATTCGCTGCACGGGCGGCGGACAGGGCACGGTGGATGTGGAAGTCGTGCCGGGTGTTGCGGAAATCGCCCTTGGTAATGTCGATACCACGGCCTTTGCCAATTTCGGCAAGGACCCGCGCGTCACCAAGGCGGCAATCGTGGATTCGGCGCTGCTTGCCATCAATGGCAGCGCCCTCATCAACGCCACCAATATGACCAAGACCAAGCTGACCTTCACGCAGTCGGATATTACCCAGGGCAAGATCAAGAGTGTTTCCACCAAGGACACCGTGACCACTCTCGTCAGTTCACTGCTGAAGAACCTCAATCTGGATATCAGGCTGCTCTTTCTCAACCTTGATCTGGGGGGCCTGGCGGGCATCCAGACGGCGCTTGCCAACACGCTTGCTGTCGTCACCGCTCCAGTCGATCAGCTGCTCTACAACGTGCTTCTGGTTCTCGGCGTCAAGATCGGCGAAGCCGATGTGCGCGTCACGGATGTTCGCTGCCAGCAGCCGGCACTGGTCCAATAATTCCATCCTCACGCACAAAAAAGCCGCCGGGAAATATCCCGGCGGCTTTTCATTTGATCGCTCTTTATATCAGGCGTTGGCAATCGCCAGACGCTTCTCGTCGCGGCCGCTCTTCATGCGCTCGGAGAGAAGGAACGCCAGCTCCAGTGCCTGATCGGCATTGAGGCGCGGATCGCAATGGGTGTGGTAACGGTCCGACAGCGAATCCGCCGTCACGGCCCGTGCACCACCCGTGCATTCCGTCACGTCCTTGCCGGTCATCTCAATGTGGATGCCGCCCGGATGCGTGCCTTCGGCGCGGTGGATCTGGAAGAAGCTTTCGACTTCCGACAGGATGCGCTCGAACGGACGCGTCTTGTAGTGGTTGAGCGTGATCGTGTTGCCATGCATCGGATCGCAGGACCAGACAACCTTACGGCCTTCCTTCTCGACGGCGCGAATGAGCTTCGGCAGGCTGTCGGCAACCTTGTCATGGCCGAAACGGCAAATCAGCGTCAGGCGGCCGGCCTCGTTTGCCGGGTTCAGCGCATCGATCAGTTCGATCAGATTGTCGGGCGTCAGCGACGGACCGCATTTCAGGCCGATCGGGTTCTTGATGCCACGGAAATATTCCACATGCGCATGGTCCAGCTGGCGCGTGCGGTCACCGATCCAGATCATGTGGCCGGACGTTGCGTACCAGTCGCCGGAGGTGGAATCGATGCGGGTCAGCGCCTCTTCGTAGCCGAGCAGCAGAGCCTCATGGCTGGTGAAGAAATCGGTTTCGCGCAGGCTCGGATTATTGTCCGCGCTGATGCCGATCGCCTTCATGAAGTCCATGGTTTCGGAAATCCGGTCGGCCAGCTTGCGGTAGCGATCCGCCTGCGGGCTGTCCTTGATGAAACCGAGCATCCACTGGTGAACGTTTTCGAGGTTGGCGTAACCACCCATCGCGAAAGCGCGCAAGAGGTTCAGCGTCGCGGCCGACTGGCGATAGGCGTCGAGCTGACGCTCCGGGCTCGGAATGCGCGAAGCTTCGTTGAATTCGATGCCGTTGATGATGTCACCGCGGTAAGACGGCAGCGTCACGCCGTCCTGCGCTTCGACGTTGGAAGAGCGTGGCTTGGCGAACTGGCCGGCAATGCGGCCGACCTTCACCACAGGCAGCTGCGCGCCATAGGTCAGCACGACGGCCATCTGCAGGAAGGCGCGGAAGAAGTCGCGGATATTGTCCGCGCCATGTTCGGCGAAGCTTTCGGCGCAATCGCCGCCCTGCAGCAGGAAGGCGTTGCCTTCCGCCACATTGGCGAGCTGCTTCTTCAGACGGCGGGCCTCACCGGCAAAGACCAAGGGCGGATAGGTCGCAAGCGTGGCTTCCGTTGCCGCAAGCGCTGCCGCATCCGGATATTCGGGAACCTGCTGGATCGGTTTCTGCCGCCAGCTGCCGGGGGTCCAATTCTGTGCCATGTTCTCACCCTTTTCTCGCCCGCGCGACGTCGCGCGGCCGCCTCGAAAAATTGAGCGGCTTATAGCTCCAAGCATCGGCTTTGCATAGCCGATCCCTGAGCCATCCGGCTCATTCTGCCCGTTTTGCGCGCTCCAGACGCACAAAAGTCAATTCAAACGATTTAACAACCCCGCCGCCATTCGAAAACTTCGCTTTCAAAGGGCGGCAGGCTGATGCGGGCGGCGATTATATCACGCCTGTACCGGCGTTACACACGCTCGCCATTCACGACGCGATAGCTCGGCGAATACATCGTCACCAGCTCTTCGGCGGCTGTGGGATGAACCGCCATGGTGCGGTCGAAATCATCCTTGGTGCAGCCGGCTTTCAGCGTGATGCCGAGAAGCTGCGCCATCTCACCCGCCTCATGGCCGAGAATATGCACGCCGACAACCTTGCGGTCGGCGGCATTGACGATCAGCTTCATGATCGTCTTTTCCTGACGGCCGGACAGCGTTGCCTTCATCGGCCGGAACTGGGCACGATAGACTTCCAGTTCCGGATATTTCTTGCCGGCTTCCTCTTCCGAAAGACCGACGGTGCCGATTTCCGGCTGCGAGAACACCGCCGTCGCGATCAGCTCGTGATCCGGCTTGGTCGGGTTGTTCTTGTATTCGGTCTCGATGAAACACATGGCCTCGTGGATCGCCACCGGCGTCAATTGTACCCGGTCGGTGACGTCGCCCAGCGCGAAGATGTTCGGCACGTTCGTGCGCGAATAATCATCAACGATGATCGCGCCGCGCGCGTCCACCTTCACACCGGCATTTTCCAGACCCAGACCCTTGGTGTTCGGATCGCGGCCGAGCGCCAGCATCACCAGGCCGACGTGCAGCGAGGCGCCCTGCTTGGTGCGGGCCACGAAGCCACCGGCCCAGTCCTTGCTGACGTCTTCGATGATATCTTCCAGAAGGATGCGGATGCCCTTGGCCTCCATCGCTTCGTGCAGGCCCTTGCGCATGTCGTGATCGAACCGCGACAGGATTTCCTTGCCGCGATAGATCAGGGTCGTCTCGACGCCAAGCCCATGGAAGATATTGGCGAATTCCACGGCGATATAACCGCCGCCGGCGATCAGGATCGATTTCGGCAGTTCTTCCAGATTAAACGCCTCGTTGGACGAGATCGTCAGCTCATGGCCGGGCAGCGCCTTGTGCTCGTTCGGCGTGCCGCCGACGGCAATCACGATACGCTCTGCCGTGAAGGTCTCACCGGTTTTTGTCAGCTTCACGGTATGGGCATCGACCAGTTCGGCGCGACTGTCGAAAATATCTGCCTTGGCGTTCTCAAGTCCCTTGCGGTAGAGCCCTTCCAGACGGGTGATTTCCTTGTCCTTCGCCGCGATCAGCTTCTTCCAGTCGAAGCTGCGTTCCCCGACGCTCCAGCCGAAACCTTCGGCATCCTCGAAATGTTCGGGGAATTGCGAGGCGTAAACGAACAGCTTCTTCGGCACGCAGCCGCGAATGACGCAGGTGCCGCCATAACGATATTCTTCAGCAATCCCCACGCGCTTGCCGAGCGAGGCCGCCACGCGGCCGCTGCGCACGCCGCCGGAACCGCCACCGATGACGAAAAGATCGTAGTCATAAGCTGTCATAGTCAAAACCCCTGATCAAAACCGCCGCCATCAGCCTCAGGACGGGCGGTGGCGCATTCACGGCACATATAGGTGCTGCGACGCACAAATGAAAAGCCCGGTCTTGCGGCCGGGCTTTGAATATTTCTGAAGATAGGTTTTTTGATTAAGCATCGGATTCTCCGGAAACCGCATTACACTTTCCGGTCCGATGCTCAGCCTGTTCATCCAATCAGGGCTTGGGAGCCGCCGGAGCGCCGCCCGTAGCGTTCTGATCGGCCGGAAGCGGCTTCAGATCGGCGCCGGCAACCTTCTGCAGTTCCGACATGCTGGACGCGTTGAGATCGCGGTTGATGCCGGCGGCCCAGATGTCGGCGGCCTTCATCAGTTCGCGCGTGGCGATCGGGCCGTCCTTCAGGAGCTTCTTGCCGGCTTCGCTGCTGTAGAAGGTGGAAATGGCGTTCAGCTCTTCGACGGTGAAGGCGCGCGCATAGGTGAGCGCTGCTTCGCGCTCCAGATCGGCGCGGCGCGGCGCAAGCTCGAGAGCCTTCGCGTCGACAGTCTCGGTGATGGCATCCTGAACGTTCGGCGAGGCCTGAATGAGTTCGGCCTTCAGACGCTCCGCCAGTCCAGGCAGAATGTCGTCGAAACGGTCGGTAACGCCAAGAGAGGTGATCGCCTGCCGTGCGGCAGCGATATGCGCTTCCGAAATTTCCTGAGCGCGTGCGGCAGTACCGAACACGATGCCGGAAATGAGGATCGAAGCAGCGGCAGCTTTGCCCAGTCCCGCTAATTTGACCATGAAAATCTCGCTCCTGTTATACTGCCTGCATCACGCGGGCGCCTTCAGGACCCGCGATAATGGCAAGCGATGCCAAATTTATGAAAAGTCCGTGCTCGACGACACCGGGAATCGTGTTCAGCTCGCGTGCTAGCGCTTCTGCATCAGGAATACGGCCAAAAGATGCGTCGAGGATCAGGTGTCCGCCATCTGTCATGAAGGCGCCGTCGCCGGAAGAACGCATCGTCAGCGTGCCGGAAAGCCCGGAACGCGACGCCAGTTTTTCAATGGCGATACGCGTCGCCACCTGGCCGAAGGGATTGATTTCGATGGGAAGCGGAAAGGCGCCCAGCGTCTCCACCACCTTGCTCTGGTCGGCGATGACGATCATGCGGGCGGATGCCGCCGCAACGATCTTTTCGCGCAGCAGCGCGCCGCCGCCGCCCTTGACGAGGCGCAGCGCATGATCGACTTCGTCCGCACCGTCGATGGTCAAATCCAGCTCCGGCAATTCATCCAGCGATTTCAAGGGAACACCAAGCTCGACGCACAGGCGCGCGGTGCGCTCGGATGTCGGCACGCCCTCGACTTTCAGACCGGCGGCGACCTTTTCGGCCAGAAGCCGGACGAATTCCTCAGCCGTCGAACCCGTGCCGATACCAAGCCGCATCCCATCCTGCACATGGGACAATGCGGCCTCGGCGGCCTTGATCTTCATCTGGCGGGCATCCATGTGCCTGAAACTCCGGTAGCTTTGTCGTCGCCGTGCTGTTTACACGGGTCGAAAGCCAAACGAAAGCCTTTTTCAAGCCAACGAACAGAACGTTGTGACGCGGTTGCAAAGACAGGCCCGTTTGCCTAGGCTTGGCGCGAATGAAAGCACCCATATTCCAGCATCCGCATTCTCCAAGAGGCCAGTTCCCGTGACATCCCGCCCGCTCCCCCCGCTCGCCATTTTCGATCTCGACGGCACGCTGGTCGATACCGCCGCCGATCTGGTCTCGAGCCTCAATCATACCATTGCCGTTGCTGGCCTTGCCCCTGTCACCTATGACGACCTGACCCACCTCGTCGGCCAGGGCGCGCGGGTGATGATCAAGCGGGCTTTCGCATTGCGCCAGACGGAACTGCCGGAAGCCGAGATCGATCCGCTCTATGAGCGTTTCATCACCCATTACCGCGCCGAAATGCCGGGTGAAAGCCGCCCCTACCCCGGCATCATCAACACGCTGGATGCGCTCTCGGAGGCCGGCATCACGCTTGCCGTCTGCACCAACAAAACTGAAATCCTCGCTCTGCCGCTGCTCGAAAAACTCGGTCTGACACGCTATTTCGCCGCCATCACCTGCGGCGACACTTTCTCCTTCCGCAAGCCGGATGCCCGCCATATTCTCGGCACCATCGAAAAGGCCGGTGGCGATATCAGGCGCTCCATCATGGTCGGCGACAGCATCAACGACATCCTCGCGGCAAAGAACGCCGCCGTCCCGTCGATTGGCGTGACCTTCGGGTATTCGGATGTGCCAATGGTTGAACTCGAACCGGATGTCGTGATCGACGATTTCACTGAATTGACGCCGGCGCTGTTCGAAGAACTGGTTGCGAAGGGTGCAGCGGCGGCCTGAGAGGCTGGGGGCAAGGCGGAAAAAGCGAGGGAGCGGCACACTCGACCGCACTGAAAGTTGCGCGCCCCTTCTTCCGTCATGCCGGACTAGATCCGGCATCCAGCCACGGCGCGTCTGCGCCGTGAGATGAGAAGAGTCTCTCGCGATCAAGGACTTGATCGCACTGGACCCCGGATCAAGTCCGGGGTGACGGTGTGCGGATGCTACTGTTGAGCCAAACATCCATACGCACGCACGTCTTCCATTTCGATCGAAAAAACGCCGTTTCCGGCGCCTTCTCTCTCAATGCAATTTATCAGATCGACGCGGCCCGCGCCTTCGTCGTCACGGCAAAGGCCTTCTGCACATAGCTGTCGCGGTCATAGACATCGTCGAAGAACTGCACCTTGCCATCCTTGTCCGGCCAGGCGGTGAAATAGGCGACATAGACCGGGATTTTCACCGGCACCTGCACGGCGCGGTTCTTGCCCGAAGCAATCTGCTCGCCCACCTTGTCGACGCTGGTGCCCAGAACCGCAGCCGCCATGCGGCGCGGATCGACCAGACGGATGCAGCCATGGCTCAGCGCCCGCATGTCGCGGTTGAAGAAGCTCTTGGCCGGCGTGTCATGCATGTAGATGGCATGTGCATTGGGGAACAGGATTTTCAGGTCGCCCAGCGCATTGTCGCTGCTCGGCGGCTGACGCACGGAAATGGAATTGGTGGAGCCATACCAGTTGACGCTGGTGGAGGAGACCGCACGGCCACCCACCTGAACTTCGTAACCCAGCCGGTCGAGATAGGACGGATCGCGGCGCAGCTTCGGCAGCATCTCGTTGACGATGATCGACTGCGGCACGCCCCAATAGGGGTTGAACTCGACGGTCTGGATTTCGTCCTGGAAGAAATAGGTCTGGTTGGCCTTGGAGCCGACCACAACCTTCATGCCGAACTGTTCCTGGCCGTCATTATGGTAATAAGCCATGAAAGCGGGCTGGTTGATGAAAACATAACGCTGGCCGAGATCCGCCGGCAGCCAGCGGATTTGCTCCATGGCCACCTGCACCTTGGCGATCTTCGCCTCGTTGCTTTCGCCGACCATGGCGCGCACGGTGGCGCGGCCGATGACACCGTCCGGCTTCAGGCCATTCTCGCTCTGGAACGCCTTCACCAGATCGACGAGATCAGGCGTATAATCCGGCGTCTGCTGATAACCGGAAATGATCGCCGCATGTTCGGCCTTGAAGGCCGGCGAGGCGCGGTGTTCGATCGCCTTGACCACATTGGCCATATCGGCACTGCTGTTGCCGGGCTTCAGCACCAGATCGGCGGGAACGCGGACGGTGTGCGCCGCATCGCCCTCACCGCGCAGGCGGGCAAGGTCAGCCTTCAGCGCCTGATATTCGGCACTCGATGGCTCGCGGCTGCGCAGATAGGCAGCGACATCGGGGCTCAGGCCCGCGAGCTTCAGCACGGGCGCAAGGTTCACCGTCTTGCGCTTGAAATCATGGTAGCCGGAGAGCCGGTTCGGATCGACACGGCCGCGAACGGTATCCTGCACATAGGCCAGAACCTTCGCCGACAGCGCCAGCTCGAACTGCATCTGCGCCCGCTGGTAGACGTCAAAGGTCGATGCGGAGGCCGTCTCCACCGGCGTTCCGGTCGCCGTCGCACCCGTCGCATTGCTGCTGATGCTGGCTGTCACATCCTTTGCCGGTGCGGAAATGCTGTAATCGGCCGGATCGAGGCCGCTTTCGCCAACCGTCTCGAAGAAGGCCATGACGGCATTGGCGCGCTCGGTCAGTTCGCCGCCGGAAACCCACAGCGTCTTGCCGCCGGCGCCGTAATAGGCTTCCAGCGCCTTGGCGATTTCGGGTGTGGCGCTGAACTTCAGATTGGCGAGGCCCTCGCCGAAATTCGCCGTGTTCACCGCGCGGGCCGCATCCGCCTTGTAATCGTAATAACGCGGGCCGGAAACGCGCGGCAGGGGCTCGGGATCGGAGGCATCGGCGCTCATCCGCGCGCTCGGCGGCGAGGTGACGATGCCGGCCGGCGGCAGCTCACCGCGATCGCGCGCAACCTTGCCCGGGCCGCCGCGCAGGAGGTCCATCAGCGTTACCGCGCCGGCGCTGCCGGGAAGAGCGGTGGAAACGGAAAGACCGAGAGCCAGCACCAGCGCTGCCGATGTTTTTCCAGATGTGACTTGCAATTTGATCCTCGTAGCACCCAGCACCGCCAGCGAAAGGGCGGGCATCAGTTTCATGCCTGTCTAGCCGATCAACGGCCCGTTGAAAAGAAACGCCCAAAGTCCACAACCGTGCCGAAATGAACCTTATGATACAGCCAAAGCCATAAAAACGTAATTTCCAGAATTGGCGAGAATGGTTAAATTTCTATTTATTTCATTCACTTTACCGTGGCCTGAGGCACCGCTGACATGCCGCGGAAAGCCCGGTTTTCCGGCCATTTCGCGACGTAGTAAAAATGACACGCCGGTCCGTTTTTCATCCCGGCCCTGCCCCGGTGTCGAAATCGCTTTAACGCGGCGGGAAATATCTGCCTCTGCCGCATTGCAGCGCTTTCATTGCCGGCGCGATGATTCTATATATCGGCCGCGCAAGGCGGGCGAAGGCGCCGTTTTGGCGGAGGAAAACGAGTAAAAAGGCAAGATTGATGACAGCCACACGGACGGAAACCGATACATTTGGACCCATTGAAGTTCAGGCCGATCGCTATTGGGGCGCGCAGGCGCAGCGCTCGCTCGGCAACTTCAAAATCGGCTGGGAAAAGCAGCCCGCCTCTGTCGTTCGCGCGCTGGGCATCGTCAAGCAGGCCGCAGCCCGCGCCAACATGGCGCTTGCCGGTCTCGACCCCAAGGTCGGTGACGCCATCATTGCCGCCGCGCAGGAAGTCATCGACGGCAAGCTGACCGAACATTTCCCGCTCGTCGTCTGGCAGACCGGCTCCGGCACCCAGTCCAACATGAACGCCAATGAGGTGATTTCCAACCGCGCCATCGAAATGCTCGGCGGCGAAATGGGCACCAAGAAGCCCGTCCACCCCAATGACCACGTCAATATGAGCCAGTCTTCGAACGACACCTACCCGACGGCGATGCACATCGCCTGCGTGGAAGAGATCGTTCACCACCTGCTGCCCGCCCTCAAGCACCTGCACAAGGCGCTGGAAGCCAAGGTCAAGCAGTTCGAGAAGATCATCAAGATCGGCCGCACCCACACGCAGGATGCGACCCCGCTGACGCTCGGGCAGGAATTCTCCGGCTATGCCGCGCAGGTCGCCTCCGCCATCGCCAACATTGAAACCACCCTGCCCGCGCTCTCCAAGCTCGCCCAGGGCGGCACGGCCGTCGGCACGGGCCTCAACGCTCCCATCGGTTTCGCCGAAAAGGTTGCCGAAGAAATCTCCAAGATCACCGGCCTTTCCTTCGTCACCGCGCCGAACAAGTTCGAAGCGCTCGCCTCGCATGATTCCATGGTCTTCTCGCATGGCGCGATCAATGCGGCTGCCGCTGCACTCTTCAAGATCGCCAACGACATCCGCTTCCTCGGCTCCGGCCCGCGCGCCGGTCTCGGTGAATTGTCGCTGCCGGAAAACGAACCCGGCTCGTCGATCATGCCGGGCAAGGTCAACCCGACCCAGTCGGAAGCGCTGACGCAGGTCTGCGCCCACATCTTCGGCAACAATGCGGCACTGTCCTTTGCCGGCTCGCAGGGCCACTTCGAGCTCAACGTCTATAACCCGATGATGGCCTACAACTTCCTGCAGTCGGTCCAGCTTCTGGGCGATGCCGCCGTCTCCTTCACCGACAATTGCGTCGTTGGCATCGAGGCCCGCGAAGACAACATCAAAAAGGGCGTCGAGAACTCGCTGATGCTGGTGACGGCGTTGAACGGCAAGCTCGGCTACGACATCTGCGCCAAGATCGCCAAGACCGCGCACAAGAACGGCACGACCCTGCGCGAAGAAACCGTCGGCGGCGGATACCTCACCAATGAGGAATTCGACCAGTATGTGCGCCCGGAAAACATGATCGGCCCGAAGTGAGCCAACCATATTCAACGGACATGGAAACGGGCCTTCGGGCCCGTTTTTGTTTGTTCGATTGACGCGGCGCTGGGAAGCCGTGACATGGGCGACCCGGGCCGGAATATCGGGCTGCCCCCATATTGACCTGTTGGTTTTTTATATCGTCTTCATAAACTGCTCTTCCGGGATAATGCCGGAGCCAAATGCCCGATTGAGGATGACATCATGATCTGCCGCCGCAGCCTGCTTCTTGCCGGTGCATTCCTCGCCACGGCGATGAAAGTCCCAAATCTGCTTGCTGAGGACAATCGGCCTCGTATCGCCCTTTGGCCCGACCTGCCTCCCGGTGGCCGCGGTCCGGATGGTCCCGCGGATATCAGCGAAAAAGGCGCCGTCACCAATATCGCCATACCGAGCCTTGAGATATTTGCCCCCGGCAAGCCCAATGGGTCTGCAATGATCATTGCCGGTGGCGGCGGATATAAGCGCATCGAGGAAGGCAAGGAGTCCTATCCCGCCGCGCGCTGGCTCGCGGCCAGGGGCATTTATGCTTTTGTCCTCAGCTACCGCCTGCCGATCGAAGGATGGGCGGCCGGACCGCTGGCACCGCTTCAGGATGTGCAGCGCGCATTTCGTCTGGTACGTGCACACGCCCCGGAATGGCAGATCGATCCGCACAGGATCGGCGCGCTTGGTTTTTCTGCAGGCGGGCACCTGATGGGGCTTGCCGCCGCCCGCTCGGCCTTCACATCTTACGAAGGCGTGGATGAGATCGACAGGCAATCAGCCCGGCCGGATGTTGCGGCTCTGATCTATCCGGTCATCACGCTTGCAGCACCCTATGACCGCACATCAACCCGCAGATCGCTTGTCGGCAGACACCCGGCAGACGAGGCAACGCGGGAATGGTCGGTGGAAAGCCATGTGAGCAAAGACTGCCCTCCGGTCTTCCTCACACAGGCGGATGACGACCGGATTTCCAATCCCGCCAACAGCCGTATCATGCGGGAGGCCTGTGAAAAGGCTGGCGTGGATGTCGAGTTTCATCCGGTCGCATCCGGCGGCCACGGCTTCGGCATGGGCAAGGCCGGCACCCCAACAGAGGCATGGCCAAACTGGTATGAGGCGTGGTTGCGGAAGCAGAACTTTCTGGCATGAGGCCTCCCGGCAATCCATCGCGCCGCGCGTCTTGAGACCTGTTGCCACCCCAATAAAAAAGGGCCGCAAAAGCGGCCCTCTCCGTAATCATTCAAACCGTCAAACCAGCCGGCTCTGCTCCACCGCTGCTTCGACGAAGCTCGCAAACAGCGGGTGCGGGTCGAGCGGGCGGCTCTTCAGTTCCGGGTGGTACTGAACGCCGATGAACCACGGGTGATCGGGATATTCCACGGTTTCCGGCAGGACACCATCCGGAGACATGCCCGAGAAGACCAGGCCGCATTCTTCCAGCCGGTCCTTGTAGTCCACATTCACCTCGTAGCGGTGGCGGTGGCGCTCGGAAATATCCGTCGTGCCGTAGATATCGGCGATCTTCGTGTCTTTCTTAAGCGCCGCCTTGTAGGCGCCGAGACGCATCGTGCCGCCGAGATCGCCCTTGGAGGAGCGCTTCTCCAGCTCGTTGCCCTTGACCCATTCGGTCATGAGGCCAACGACCGGCTCGGAGGTCGGACCGAATTCGGTGGAGGAAGCATTTTCGATGCCGGCAAGGTGACGGGCCGCTTCCACGACCGCCATCTGCATACCGAAGCAGATGCCGAAATAGGGCACGTTGCGCTCACGCGCGAACTGCGCCGCCATGATCTTGCCTTCCGAACCGCGCTCGCCGAAGCCGCCGGGCACGAGAATGCCGTTGACCTTTTCGAGATAGGGCGTCGGGTCTTCCTTTTCGAAGACTTCCGACTCGATCCATTCCAGCTTGACCTTGACGCGATTGGCAAAACCGCCGTGATGCAGCGCCTCGATCAGCGACTTATAGGCATCCTTGAGGCCGGTATATTTTCCGACAATCGCAATCGTCACTTCGCCTTCCGGCGTGCGGATGCGGTTGCAGACCTCTTCCCAAGGCTCCAGACGCGGCTTCGGCGCCGGCTCAATGCCGAAAGCGGCCAGCACTTCCGAATCGAGGCCTTCCTTGTGGTAGGCAATCGGAACGTCATAGATATTCGCCACATCCAGCGCCTGGATGACGGCGGACGGACGCACGTTGCAGAACAGCGAAAGCTTGCGGCGTTCGGCTTCCGGGATTTCCCGGTCGGCGCGCACCAGCAGGATGTCGGGGTGAATGCCAAGCGCCTGCAGTTCCTTCACGGAATGCTGGGTCGGCTTGGTCTTCAGCTCACCGGCTGCCGGAATGTAAGGCATCAGCGTCAGGTGAAGATAGATCGCCGTGCCGCGCGGCAGGTCGTTGCCAAGCTGACGGATCGCTTCCATGAACGGCATCGCCTCGATGTCACCCACCGTGCCGCCGATCTCGCAGATGACGAAGTCGTAATCGTCATTGCCTTCGATCACGAAATCCTTGATCTCGTTGGTGACATGCGGAATGACCTGAACCGTTGCGCCGAGATAGTCGCCGCGCCGTTCCTTGTCGATGATGTTCTTGTAGATGCGACCGGTGGTGATGTTGTCGGTCTTGGTGGCCGAACGCCCGGTAAAGCGCTCGTAGTGGCCAAGGTCGAGGTCCGTCTCGGCACCGTCGTCCGTCACGAACACTTCGCCGTGCTGTGTCGGGCTCATGGTGCCGGGATCAACGTTCAGATAGGGGTCGAGTTTGCGAAGCCGCACCCGATAACCACGGGATTGCAGCAAAGCTCCGAGTGCAGCAGCTGCGATGCCCTTACCGAGAGAGGAGACCACGCCGCCTGTGATGAATACATATCGCGCCATGGGATTCACCGGATACCTTTTTACCTCTGATTCCGCCAGCCCAAAATTCATGCTGTTGCAAATTCGCTGTTGACGAATTCACAATTCAACTGGCCGGAATGCGAACAAAAGAAAACCGGCAGGCTTTTGGCCTGCCGGAGCGTTAAATCAAAACCGGGCTTATTGACCGGTCGGAACTGCGTTCGGATCGGCGGGCTGCGCCGGGGCCGGAGCGGCCGTGCCGGATGCGGCCGGAGCCGGAGTGGTCTGCGCCGGAGCGGCAGCACCATTATTGGTCGGAACGCCATTTTCAGCCGGAGCCGGAGCGGGCGTCGAAGGCGTCGTCGCCGGGCCGAGCGTATCGAGAATGCCGTTACCCTGGCCCTGCGTGGCCGGAATACGGTTCAGAATGTCGGTCGGGCGCGATTCGTAGCGCGTCAGAAGGCCGAGGCCGAGCGAGGTCGCGAAGAACAGCGCGGCAAGGATCGCCGTGGTGCGCGTCAGCGCATTGGCCGTTCCGCGCGCGGACATGAAGCCCGAACCGCCGCCGATACCGAGGCCACCGCCTTCGGAACGCTGGATCAGGACCACGCCGACAAGCGCCAGCACGATCATGAGGTGAATAACAATCAAAACGGTCTGCATGACAATCCATTCCATGCCCCGCGCGGAGCACCATAAAGAAGGTTTTGCGGCTCTTTACATGAGGCGAAGGCTTATTCCAAGCCCCTTTCCCGCTCCACGCGCAGGAAAGCTCCGATCAAGCCGTCAGTTGCTCGTATGCCGCATAGATGGACAGGAAGTCCGAGGCTTTCAAGCTCGCGCCGCCGATCAGCGCACCATCCACGTTCTCGACGCCCATCAGTTCCAGCGCATTTGCGGGCTTTACCGAGCCGCCATAAAGGATGCGCATGGTCTTGCCGGCGTCGCCGAAGCGCTTGACGAGTTCGTCGCGCATGAAGGCATGGGCCTCGCGCACATCGTCCACGGTCGGCGTCAGGCCCGTGCCGATCGCCCAGACCGGCTCATAGGCGATGACGGTATTTTCGGCAGTCGCCTCATCCGGCAGGGAGCCGGCGAGCTGGCGCTTGAGGATGTCGAGCGTCTGGCCCGCCTTGCGCTCATCCGCCGTCTCGCCGATGCAGACGATGGCGATAAGGTCGGACTGATGGGCGGCAGATGCCTTGGCGCGCACCAGATGATCGGTCTCGGCATGGTCGGTGCGGCGCTCGGAATGGCCGACGATGACATGGGTGCCGAAGCAGTCGGCGATCATCTCGGCGGAAATATCGCCGGTATGGGCGCCCGATGCGTTCTGGTGGCAATCCTGCGCGCCGATCATCAGCGGGCTGTCATCGCACAGCGCCGTTGCCACGTAGAGCAATGTCGAGGGCGGGCAGATCAGCGCATCCACCTTTTCGGACAGCGCGCCCTTGACGCCCTCTGCCATGGCCTTGATCTGATCGAGCGAGGCACGGGTGCCGTTCATCTTCCAGTTTCCGGCAACAAGCGGTCGAACATTCGGCGTCATGCGTATCCCATTCCCTTTGTCTTGAGGCCGCCCTTGGCGGCACCCCTTCCCTCAGCCGTATCACGGCCCATAATCGCGACAGAAACACTGCCGGAAATCCCGGGATATTCCTTTAACCTCAGCCGGCAACAAATGGTACAAAAAAGCGGCCCAAAGGTTCAAAACGACGGGCAATTTCCAAAAAATTGCCGTTGCTGACCCAAATGACGACCTCAGCGGCTCAAAATCCAGTTCAAAACCGCCCGCCAGTCAGTCATGCGCACCGGTGTGCCGTGGCTGCCGGTCTCATACCGCGTGAACCGTGCCGGCTCGCCGGCCTTCAGCAAGGAACGGAAGATCGTCGCCTGCTGGTCCGCCGAATAGACCTTGTCGGCGCTGCCATGGGTGAACCAGACCGGCTTCTTCGCCCTGGCAAAGACGCTTTTCGGAAAATCCGGATCGACCGCACCGCCGAGGATCGCCATGCCCTTGAGATTGGCGACGGCAGTCTTGTCCCTGCTGATGCCGTAGCAGATGAAACTGCCCATCGAGGCGCAGGTCAACACGACAGGCTTACCGCCCGATTTTTTGGCCGCATCGGCAATCAGCGCCGCGATATCGGCAACGCCGTTCTCATCGAAGGAGCGAACGCTCGGCGCATAATAGGTGCCGCCATTGGCGACGGCTAGATTTTTCAGCCGGTTGAAATTGCCGCCGAAGGTGTAGTCGTTCATGCCGAGCCGCCGGTCACCGCCACGCCCATGGATGAAAATGACCGTGAAGGCCTGCCCGCTTGCCGGCCCGACACGGCCGACATCAAGCGCCCTGCCCTCAACGGACACGGTTTCCAGCGCCTGCGCCTTTTTCGGTGTCATATCGACATATTGCCGTTTCACCCGCCGCTCCGGCACCTCGTCGCGGCCGTTGATATCGCGCATTTCCTGATAGTCGATGACCTCGGACGCGCCGCCATCGGCTGTAGAGAGCACCGTCTGGGCGGAAAACAGCTCATCCTTGAAGGGACGCAACGGCCCATCGGAGGCGAAGGCTGCAACCGGCATGGCCGCAACAGTCAGGCTGAAAAGAGTACAAAACGTGAAATGAGCTGTGGACATGCCTTGGCTAACCGTTCATTCGTGGCTGCGAGACTTGCCATTGCAACCTCGCCAGCGCAATCCTCCTGTTGCGAAACCCTGACACAATCGTGGCATAGGATGCGCCGCGTTTGCCAGACGGACCCACTTCAAATCGGACGGGAACCGCGTTTGGCGTTATGATTGACGCTACTGGCATAATGATTCGCATGGCGAAATTCTGACACACGACTTTGAACTTTGGACATGATGGACGATAGCAACGATCTCTTCTCCGGTCTTCCGGCGGCACGAAACAGCGAAACGGAAACGGACGGGGATGCCGTGAAGACACCGGTGACCGCGGCCGCCAACGTGCCCGCCAACGCGAATGTGCAGCCGAAACCCGCAGCCGTTGCGGCCGTCACGCCGCCCGCCCCCGTATCACCGTCCGGTGACGACTACGGCGCTTCATCGATCCGCGTGCTCGAAGGGCTGGAGCCGGTGCGCATGCGCCCCGGCATGTATATTGGCGGCACCGATGAAAAGGCGCTGCACCACCTGTTCGCCGAAGTCATCGATAACTCCATGGACGAGGCCGTCGCCGGCCACGCCAATTTCATCGAGGTCCATCTCGACGCCGAAGGTTTCCTGACGGTCACCGATAACGGCCGCGGCATTCCGGTGGAAAACCACCCGCAGGTGCCCGGCAAATCGACGCTCGAAGTCATCATGACCAAGCTGCATGCCGGCGGCAAGTTCGACGGCAAGGCCTATGAGACATCGGGCGGCCTGCACGGCGTCGGCGTTTCCGTGGTCAATGCGCTCTCCGATCTTCTCGAAGTGGAAGTGGCCCGTAACCGCAAGCTTTACCGCCAGCGTTTCTCGCGCGGCCTGCCGATCGGTCCGCTGGAAGAGCTGGGCGACGTGCACAACCGTCGCGGCACCCGCGTGCGTTTCCATCCCGATCCGCAAATCTTCGGCGATCACGCGAAGTTCGAACCGGCCCGTATCTTCCGCATGGCCCGGTCCAAGGCCTATCTCTTCGGCGGCGTCGAAATCCGCTGGAGCTGCGATCCCGGCATGGTGCCGGCCGATGGTGAAATCCCCGAAAAGGCGGTCTTCCATTTCCCCGGCGGCCTGAAGGATTACCTCGCCGCCACGCTCGGCAAGGAATTCACCGTTACCCGCGAGATTTTCTCGGGCCGCACGGAAAAGACCGGTGGCCACGGCGCGCTGGAATGGGCCGTCACCTGGTATGGCGGCGACACGCAGATCCATTCCTATTGCAACACCATTCCGACACCCGAAGGCGGCACGCATGAGGCTGGCCTGCGCATCGCGCTCACCAAGGGTCTGAAGAATTATGCGGATCTGACCCAGAACAAGCGCGCCAAGGACATCACCACCGATGACGTGATGATCTCCGCCGCCGGCATGCTCTCCGTCTTCATCCGCGAGCCGGAATTCGTCGGCCAGACCAAGGACAAGCTCGCAACCGTCGAAGCCCAGCGCATTGTCGAAAACGCGCTGCGCGATCCCTTCGACCACTACCTCGCCGGCAATCCGGGCGAAGCGGCCAAGCTGCTCGACTGGGTGATCGAACGCGCTGAAGAGCGCCTGCGGCGTCGCAAGGAAAAGGAAGTCAACCGCAAAACCGCCGTGCGCAAGCTGCGCCTGCCCGGCAAGCTGGCGGATTGCGCCCAGAACACCGCCGAAAATGCGGAACTTTTCATCGTCGAAGGCGACTCGGCGGGCGGCTCGGCCAAGCAGGCGCGCAACCGCGCCAACCAGGCCATCCTGCCGCTGCGCGGTAAAATCCTCAACGTCGGCAGCGCCAGCCGCGAAAAACTCTCCGCCAACCAGCAGATCGCCGATCTCATCCAGGCGCTTGGCTGCGGCACGCGCACCAAATACCGCGAAGAGGATTTGCGGTATGAGCGCATCATCATCATGACCGATGCCGATGTCGACGGCGCCCATATCGCCTCGCTGCTCATCACCTTCTTTTATCAGGAAATGCCGGAACTCATTCGCGGCAACCATCTCTATCTCGCCGTGCCGCCGCTCTACGTCATCCGTCAGGGTGCCAAGAGCGCCTATGCCCGCGACGACGCCCACCGCGCCGAGCTGATGGAAACCGTCTTCAAGGGCAAGAAAGTCGAAATCGGCCGCTTCAAAGGCCTCGGCGAAATGATGGCCCAGCAGCTCAAGGAAACCACCATGGATCCCGAAAAGCGCACCCTGCTGCGCGTCGAGATCGACGATGTAGATTTCGAAGGCACCCGCGAGGCCGTCGACAATCTGATGGGAACCAAGGCCGATGCCCGCTTCCGTTTCATTCAGGAACGGGCGGCCTTTGCGGATAATCTGGATATCTGATCGTCCGGATGGGTTTTGGGACGGCTCGCCCAGCTGCCGTCAGATTGCGGAGAAAGTACCGAACGCTCTCTTCCGTCATGCTCGGGCCTGTCCCGAGCATCTGCAACGTCTCGATTTTACTGGACGTGATTAGATCCTTGGGACAAGCCCAAGGATGACGTCGCGTATGAGGGCAGGTTACGATCCCCCTCAATGGGCCTCGTATTAGCTATGTCGATGGAGAGCGGAACATCATGCGGATAGTGCTGACGGGCAGCTCCGGCCGGGTTGGCCGCGCGATTTTCAGCGCCCTGGCCGGCAGGCACGATGTCACCGGCATGGATCGCGCCCCCTTTTCCACCACCCATATCGTCGGCGATTTCGCGGACGCGGCGCTGTTGCGCTCCGCTTTCGAACAGGCGGATGCGGTGATCCATACGGCAGCGCTCCACGCTCCGCATGTCGGCATGGTTCCGGATGCGGAATTCCAGCGCATCAATGTCGAGGGAACCCGCATGGTGGCGCAAGCGGCGATGGCGGCGGGCGTGCCACGGCTGGTCTTCACCAGCACCACGGCGCTTTATGGACGCACGGTGTCCGCAGGGTCCTGCACCTTCATCGATGAAGAGACGCCGCCCCGGCCGAAAAGCATCTATCACCGCACCAAGCTCGAAGCCGAACGGATGCTGGAGGAAATGGCAGGCCCGCATCTCGCCGTGCGCGTGCTGCGCATGTCCAGAAGTTTCCCGGAGCCCGCCGACGTGATGGCGGCTTACCGGCTGCATCGCGGCGTCGATATGCGCGATGTCGCCGATGCCCATGTGCTGGCGCTGACCAATGCGGGAGGCGATTTCCAGCGCTATATCATATCGGCAACCACGCCGTTTTCCGCTGATGACTGCGACAGCCTCGCCAAGGATGCCGCTTCCGTTCTCCGGCAGCGGACGCCGGCCCTCTCCGAAGCTTTCGCGCAGCGGGGATGGACGTTGCCGGCAACGATTAACCGGATCTATTCGCCCGCCCGCGCCGCAGAGGGGCTGGGCTGGACATCCCGCTTCGGCTTCGGGGAGGTGCTTGCGCAATTGGACCGACGCAGTCTGGAGGTCCTGCCTGTGGGCGCCGATATCAGCAGGAAATCCGAATAAGCGTCCGGCCTTATGCCGCGACATCCTCACGAACGCCCAGAATGCGATCGATCAGGCCCCATTCCAGAGCCTGCTCCGCCGTCATGAAAAAATCCCGGTCCATGGCCGCTTCGAATTTTTCATAACTGCGTTTGCAATGTTCGGAATAAAGCCGCGTCATGCGGTGCTTGGTCTGCTTCATCTCTTCGGCATGGATCAGCATATCCGACGCCTGTCCCTGGAAACCGCCCAGCGGTTGATGAATGTGGATGCTGGCATTGGGAAGGGCGCTCCGCTCGCCCGGTTCACCCGCCATCAGCAGAAACGATCCCATGGAACGGGCCGTTCCCATGCAGAGCGTATGAACCGGTGCGCGGATATAGTGCATGGTGTCATACATGGCGAGACCGCTGGTCACCACACCGCCCGGCGAATTGATGTAGAGATGGATCGGCTTCTTCGGGTTTTCCGCCTCGAGAAACAGCAATTGCGCGCAGACCAGCGCTGAAACCGTATCGTTCACCTCGCCGTTGAGGAAAATGATCCTTTCCCGCAACAGGCGGGAATAAATGTCGAAAGACCTTTCTCCCCTTGACGATTGTTCGACTACCATGGGGACGAGTTGCATCGCTTCGCGCATCGGCGAACTCCTGTCGTTGAGATGTCGGGGAACGTTCCGGATCAGGCCGCGAGCTTGATCGGCGAACCGTTGTGGTTTGCAGCGGCCTTTATCATCCGGCCGGTATTGACGGGCAGGTCATGAATAATGCGCAGGCTGGTGCCACCTTGGGCATTCGCGGCGATCCTGAAGGTGACCGTGCTTTCCAGAAATGGCGGATTATCCTCGCGCAGCCGGTAGCGCACCTCCTCACCGGGCTTGATATCAATCGCCTCCGGTTCCGCCAGTTCTTCTGCCGGCAACCATATGGCGCGGAACGCCGGAATACTGATCGCCCGCCACACCTTCTGCGGCGGTTCGTCCAGATCATATTCAAGCTCGATGGCATCAGGTGCTTCCGGCTTTTGCCTGTTCATTGATCCATATCCTTCAGCAAGAGCTTCAGAGCCTCAATGCGCTGCGGCCAGTAGGTGCGGTATTTGCCAAGCCATGCCGCAATGCGGGTCAACCCTTCCGGATCGACCTCGTAATTGACGAAACGGCCCTGACGCCGTTCAACCACCAGCCCTGCCCCGCGCAGCACCGAAAGATGCTGCGACATGGCCGGCTGGCTGATCTCGATACCTTCGCGCAGGGCGGAAGCATTCATGGCGCCATCCGCCAGCTTTTCGAAAATGGCGCGGCGCGTCGGATCGGCCAGCGCCCGGAAAATATCATTCTCTGTCATGACAACACATAAGCACACACTTATGTGATTCACAAGCCCTTTCGGCGCGTGGAAAACGCGCCTTTTTCACTCCGATGGCAGGAGGTGCCGTGAACACTTTATCCGCTCGCGCGTTTTCATCCCGCCTGATAATCTTCGGGCCGGGAGCGATCAAAACAAGTGACTGCATTTACGGTCTTCATCGTCATTCTTCTCATGGTCATCGGGCCGAGCCTGTTCGTCGTCATCGGCAAGCAGCGGGAAAAGGCCATTCCCAAGCGCCCTTCCGCCGCCCTGCCCCTTGCCGAAGACGCGACGACGCTGGACCGGCACTGGCAATCGATCAGGAACGGCTGGAACGAGAAGAATGCGCTCTGCCTGCTGCATTCCAACCTCGATGCCTTCGCGGTGCGCGTGGCGGCGGCGCGTGCCGCCGGGCGCAGCCTCGATCTGATGTATTACATGTGGAATGCTGACCTGACCGGGCGGCTGATGATGCGCGAAGTCATCGCCGCCGCCGATCGCGGCGTGCGCGTGCGCCTGCTGCTCGACGATCTCGGCGTTTCCATCTCCGACCGCATCTTCCACGCCATCGACAGCCATCCCAATATCGAACTCCGACTGTTTAACCCCACCCGGGCGCGGGAAAACATCCTGCATCGAAGCATCGAACTGGTGCTGCGCTTCCGAAGCGTCAACCGGCGCATGCACAACAAGGCCTGGATTGCCGATGGCCGGGCCGTGATCGTCGGCGGGCGCAACATTGGCGACGCCTATTTCGACGCCGCCGAGCGGGCGAATTTCCACGATTTCGATATTCTCGGTTTCGGCAGGATCGTCGCCGACGCCACGGAAATCTTCGACGATTACTGGAACAGCGCCGTTTCCGTGCCAGTGCGCTCGCTCCTGTCACGCAGGCCGAGCAAACTCGCCAGATTGCGGCGCGAACTCGATGCCCTGCCGAAAAGCGAAGCGGCAAAACCCTATCTGGAGCGCGTCAAAAGCCAGTATGGCCGCGACCATTTCCTGATGTCGGACCGTCTGCACTGGGTCGAGGCGGCGGATATCCTCGCCGACCCACCGGAAAAGGCGGCGGGCAAACGCCGCAAGGGTCATAACTTCCTGATGGAAAGCCTGCTGCCCTTGCTGCAGGCCGCGGATGAGAGCCTGCACATCACCTCGCCCTATTTCATCCCCGGCAGAGAGGGCATGGAGATTTTTCTCGATCTCGCCGAACGCGGCGTATCGCTCGCCATCCTCACCAATTCTCTGGCCGCAACGGATGTGGCGGCCGTTCACGCCGGTTATGCACGTTATCGCAAGCCGCTTCTGCTGGGTGGCGTGCGCCTGCATGAATTGCGCTCGCAGGCGGATCAGCCGAGTTTCACCCTGCGCGGTTCGGGACAGGCAAGCCTGCACACCAAGGCCTTCACCCGCGATGGCAGGACCGGTTATATCGGTTCACTGAATTTCGACCCGCGCTCCGCCTCGCTGAACACGGAAATGGGCGTGGTTTTCACCTCGCCACCGCTGGTGGCCCGCATGGACGAAATATTCGCCGAAGAAATTCGCCGCACGATGAGCTTCGAACTGAATGTCGACAGCGCCAACCGCATCATCTGGATGACGGAAGAACAGGGCCGGACAAGGACATACCGACGCGAGCCCGACGCCGCTCTCAGCCGCCGCATCGTTGCCGGCATCATGCGCTTCCTGCCGCTGGAATCGCAGCTTTAGCGGGGAAAGCCTGGGCTCAGGCCGCCGGCCTTACCCCCGCTTTCGCCAGCTGTATCTGCACCAGCGTATCGAGGTTCTGGTTGACGCGGCAATAAAACTCCTCGTCGATGAAGGGCCGCAGCATGAAATCATTGCCGCCCGCCTTCAGGAACCGCGCGGAAAGCAGCCGGTTGGTGGAGGAAGACACGCCGATGATGCGCAGTTCATGCGACCCGCGCACGGTGCGGATGCGCCGCGTCAGTTCGAAACCGTCAATATCGGGCATGTTGTAATCGGTCACC
The DNA here is from genome assembly GCF_003208455.1 of Rhizobium sp. UGM030330-04. Taxonomy (NCBI): domain Bacteria; kingdom Pseudomonadati; phylum Pseudomonadota; class Alphaproteobacteria; order Hyphomicrobiales; family Rhizobiaceae; genus Rhizobium; species Rhizobium sp. UGM030330-04. Next base: position 307,309 of record NZ_QKML01000004.1, on the reverse strand, counting down.
ACGAGGCCGATATCGGGATTGGCCTTCAGGATATCGAGCGCCTTCGCACCGCTATCCGCCAGGCTGACGCGGAAATTATAACGCTTGAGACGGCTCGAAAGCAGCGCTCGCGCCGTCGGGCTGTCATCGACGATCAGCACATGGTGGCGGTGGTTGGTGAGAAAGCGGCAGACGGATTCCGTCAGCATATCCACGGCGAAAATATTGTCCTTCAGGATATAATCGACCACATCCTTGGCGATCAGCGTTTCGCGCGTCGCCTCATGAAAGGTGCTGGTGAAAACGATGGTCGGGATCGAAAGATCGATCAGATATTCCAGCGCCTCGCCCTTTTCCGCCCCCGGCAGGTTGATGTTGGAAATGGCAAGCGTCACAGGCTCCGGCGAATGTTCGTAACAGGCCTGCAATTCCTCGAAATTGCGGCACACTTCCACGGTAACGCCCAGCAGTTCCTTCAGGCGCATGCTCACCATCTGGGTGAACACATTGGTATCTTCCGCCAGCAAGATGCGGCTGTTGGTAAAAGGCACGCCAGAATATTGCATGCCCGTAATGCCTAGAAAATTCATTCTGCCCCGATCCCCCATCGTATGTCAGGGAAAGATAGCAGGCTCATTTTTCAGAATGATTAATAACACTTTTGCCGGAAAAGCAGTTGAGCACATGCTTACCTAAACGGAAATACGGCCCACGAGGGGCCGTATTCCAAATTTTGGGAGGGGATATTTTGTCTCAGGCGCGCAGAAGCGCATTATCCGTATCGAACGGGCTTTCTTCCACCACTTCGGCATCATAGGAGGCGCCGAGAATGCGGATCTTGAGCTTGGTGCCCACGGCCGCATATTCCGGCTTGAGCATGGCGAGCGCGATTGATTTGCCGAGACGCCAGCCGAAACCGCCGCTCGTCGCGCGGCCCGCAAGCGCGCCGCTTTCATCGAAGATCGCTTCCGAACCGCGCGCATCGACATCCGTATTGCCAGACACGGTGAGCGTCGAGAACACCCATTTCACCCCGGCTTCCTTGTAGGCCACCAGCGCATCGCGGCCGATGAAGCTCTTCTCCGGGCGCAGGAAGCGGTCGAGACCGGATTCATAGGCGTTATATTCGACCGAAAGCTCACGTCCCATGTTGCGATAGGATTTTTCGAGCGACATCGACACCATGGCGCGGATACCGAAGGGCTTGATGCCGAATTCGGCGCCCGCTTCCATCAGCCGGTCGAAGATGTAGTTCTGCATCTCGATCGGGTGGTGCAGTTCCCAGCCAAGCTCACCCACGAAGTTGACGCGCAGCGCATGCGCCGTCGCCACGCCGACGGAAATCTGCCTGCCGGTGAGCCAGGGGAAATCCTTGTTCTCAAGGCTGGTGCGGGTCAGCTTCTTCAGGAGATCGCGCGACTTCGGACCGGCAAGCACCAGCACGCCGTATTTCTGCGTGATCGGCTGCAGCACCACGGAACCATCGGTGGGCGCAAGGCGGCGCAGCACGTCATGGTCATGCGCTTCGAGACCACCGGCCGAAACCATGTAGAAACGGCCCGGCGCCCATTCATAGACCGTGAATTCCGCCTTCACGCCGCCATTCGGCGTCAGAAGATGGGTAAGCGCGATACGGCCACGCTTCTTCGGCACCGCATTGGCGAGAATGCTGTCGAGCCATGCCCGCGCACCGGGGCCGGAAACCTCCATCTTGGCGAAGGCCGACATATCGAGCACGCCGACATTCTGGTGGACATTCTTCACCTCGTTGCCGACATGTTCGAAATAGTTCGAGCGACGGAACGACCATTTCTCGACGATACGGCCGTCATCCAAAGCCGGCGCATGGTTGTGGCTGGTGATGACATCGGCACCCACGCCGAGATCTTCCTCGCGCAGCGCATAACCTTCCGGCGCATACCAGTTGGCGCGCTCCCAGCCATAGACAGAGCCGAAGACGCCGCCGAGCTTCTTCAGACGGTCATAAACCGGTGTCGTCTTCAGCGGGCGGGCGGCGGAGCGCTCCTCATCCGGGTAATGCATGGTGAAGACGTTGGCATAGGCTTCCTCATTCTTGGCGATGAGGTAACCTTCCGTCGCGTAAGGACCGAAGCGGCGCGGATCGACACCCATCAGGTCGAGTGTCGGCTCACCATCGACGATCCATTCGGCCAGCTGCCAGCCGGCACCGCCGGCAGCGGTGATGCCGAAGGAATGGCCTTCGTTCAGCCAGAAATTCTTCAGGCCCGGTGCGGGGCCGACAATCGGGTTGCCGTCGGGCGTATAGGCGATAGCACCGTTATAGACCTTCTTGATGCCCACTTCGCCGAAGGCCGGAACGCGCACCATGGCGGTTTCGATATGCGGCATCAGGCGGTCGAGTTCCTCCTGGAACAGCTCATATTCGCTGTCATCGGAGGGACCGTCGACATAACAGACCGGCGCGCCGACTTCATAAGGACCGAGGATCAGGCCGCCCGCTTCCTCGCGCATATACCAGGCCGAGTCGGATTCGCGCAGCACGCCCATTTCCGGCAGGCCCTGGCGGCGGCGCTCCTGAATGGCCGGGTGCGGCTCGGTGACGATATATTGATGCTCGACCGGAATGACCGGAATGTTGATGCCGACCATCTCGCCGGTCTTGCGGGCAAAGGAGCCCGTGCAGGAAATGATATGCTCGGCGACGATCTCGCCCTTGTCGGTCGTCACCTTCCAGTGACCGTCTTCCAGCTGCTCGATAGCGGTGACGGTCGTGTTGCGATAGATGGTCGCCCCGCGATCACGCGCCCCCTTGGCCAGCGCCTGCGTCAGATCGGCAGGCTGGATATAACCGTCATCGGGATGCTGGATGGCGCCAAGCAGGCCGTCCGTCTCACAGAGCGGCCAGATTTCCTTAACCTGTTCCGGCGTCAGCATGTTGACGCGCACGCCGATGGTCTCGGCAATGCCGGCATAATACATATATTCGTCCCAGCGGTCCTTGGTGCGGGCGAGACGGATATTCGAGACCTTGGAGAAACCGACATTCATGCCGGTCTCTTCCTGAAGCTCCTCATAGAACTTCACGGAATATTTGTGAATCTGGCCGACCGAATAGCTCATGTTGAACAGCGGCAGAAGCCCGGCCGCATGCCAGGTGGAACCCGAGGTCAGCTCCTTGCGCTCGATGAGCACGCTGTCGCTCCAGCCCTTTTTGGCCAGATGATAAAGCGTCGAAACGCCGACGACGCCGCCACCGATCACCACCGCCCGTGCATGTGTCTTCATTTACAGAACCCCTGAAAAGCGCCGGCCTTGCCTTGTTCCGCCGACATTGGATGGGAGGAATATGAAGCGCTTGCGGGTTGTTCAGCCGCCTGATTGCGACATGGCCATAGGGTGCTGCGACAGGCGTGAAAATGCGGAGCATGCCGGACGAACGTTGCACAGCTCTGCCGCTCCTTGCCGTCTCCTCACCGGGGAGAAGGTGGCCCGAAGGGTCGGATGAGGGAGTAACGTTGCCGGATTTCGCAGAGCTTGCCCCCTCAACCCGCTGCCGCGACCTTCTCCCCGGCGGGGAGAAGGCGACAAGCGGCGAGCCCCTGCCCGGAACTCAACGTCCACAAGCAACAGCGATCTACGCTTTCGCGCCGGGTTTCTCCTTCGGCTCAGTCGGCTTCTCGCTCTTCAAGGCCTCTTTCTCCGGCGCTGCGGCACCCGTATGGGCCACCACCGCTTTGTCACCCTCCTCCGAAAGCAACGCCGCCAGCATCTGCGGGTTGGCGTCGCCTTCCACGTGGATGTTCAGGTTGCGCTGCGGGAACGGAATGGCGATCCCCTCGTCGCGGAAACGCTGCAGGATTGCGATCCTCAGCGCATTCTTCACGCCAAGCCCGTTCGACAGATCGGCGAGATGGAAACGCAGCTCGAAATCCAGCGAAAAATCGCCGAAGCGCAGGAATTCCACATGCGGTTCGGGGTTGCGCAGCACCGGCGGCTGGGCACGCACGAGTTCCAGAAGAATATCCATGACCTGCTGCGGATCGGAATCGTACGCCACGGAAACCGGGATTTCCGCGCGCATGATGCGATTGCGATGCGTCCAGTTGCCGACCGAGGAATTGACGAACTCCGAGTTCGGCACGATGATCGACTGGCCGCGAAAGGTCTCGATCTCGGTCGCGCGCACGGAAAGCCGCTTGACGGTGCCTTCCGTGGTGCCGGTCACCACCCAGTCACCCACCTTGAAGGGGCGCTCCACCAGCAGGATAAGGCCGGACACGAAGTTTGACACGATGTTCTGCAGGCCAAAACCGATACCGACCGAAAGGGCGGAGGCGACCAGCGCCAGGCTGGAGAGGTTGAGGCCGGCGGAGGAAACGCCGAAGATGGCCGCAACGGCGATGCCGAGATAACCGATGCCGGTCTTGACCGAGTTGCGCACGCCGGCATCCACCTGCCCGCGCGCCATGACGTTGTTGTCCAGCCACCTCTGGAACCAGCGGGTGATGATATAACCGATGGCGAAGACCAGGACACCACCGAACAGACCGATCAGCGAGATGGAGGCATTGCCGACGGTGATGCCGGTCAGCAGGCGATAGGCCCAACTTTCGATATCGCCCGGCTGGAAACCCCAGGAAAACAGGATGAGCGGCACGCCGAAGGCCAGTGCCACGGCATAGATGCCGAGGCCCGCGGCAAGGCCGGCCTGATCGAGCGCAACCACACCGAGACCGAAACGCCGCGCGAAGTAACGACCGGCGAGAGATTCCGCAAAGGCGCCCTGCCTCGAAATCGCCTTGCCGGAGAGAATGCCGATATACATCGTCGCCAGCACCGCGCCGGTGGCGACGATCTGCGTGGCAAGGAAACGCGCAAGACCGACATAACCCGTCAAGCACGCGCCGATGAGAATGAGACCGCCGACACGCAGCAGAATGACCAGCCAGCGCGGCAGCCGCTGGTTGCCGGTGTCGTAATCCTGCCCCTCCCCGATCACCGGCCGCAGGAACGATACGGTCAACAGTATGATGCCGATGATGATCGAGGCAACGAAACTCTTGGCGACGGTGACGATCAGCGGCGAATAGAGCGTCTCGCTGATCGTGCCGAACAGATAATCGAGACCGTTGACGAGCGCCATCAGGAGCACCGCCGAGGACAGCGTATGCGCGCCCTTGTTGGAAACCTGCAGCAGACGCCACTCCGGCTGCGTCGGCGCAAAGATCGCATAGCTCAGCCGCGAGACGAAATAAACGAAGCCCGTGATCGCCATCGCCCCGAACAGGATCGGCGCTATGTCGGACCGCAGCACGTTGAAATTATCGAGGAAGAACGCCGAGGTGACCAGAAACAGCAGCAGCGACAGCGACTGCACCATGGTCGACCAGAAGGCCACCGAAAGCCTTCTGAGATAGGAAGGCTCCCCCGTAAAGGCGCGCCGGTCCATGCGGCTGCCGAAAAAGCGGTAACCGCCGACCAGAAACAGCAGCGCCGCCATGATCGACAGCGTCACGGCGCCGAACATCGGCAGCCGCTTGTAGTTCCACACGAAACCCGCCCAGCTGCTGAAGGCGTTGTTGAGATTGGTAAGCTCCGTGACAAAGGCGGAGGATGCGTCACCCAGCGTCTGCGCCGAAATTTCGGTGCGCTTGAACAGGGTGGCGGCAAAGAGCGCCCGGCGAATTGCGGTGATATTGTTGGAAATCTGCGCGGCATTGGTGGAAATGCTCTCCACCTCGCCGGCAATGGCATTCACTTCCGCACGCTCCGCCGTCAGCCGGGCGCGCTCCTCCGTCACCATGCTCGCTTCCGGCGGCTGGCCTTCGGCCGGCGGTTCGCCAAGGGCTTCGAGGCGGGTCTTGATCTGGTCCAGCCGCGTGCGCAGCTTGGTGTTGCTCGCCGCCGCATCGGCGGCGATGCCGTCGGCCCGGCCTTTCAGGTCGACCAGCTGGACGTCATCGCTGCCGCCCGCCTCCACCTGCCCGGCAATGGCCGCGACATCGGACTTCCATTTGTCGAGATCCGTCCTCGCCTGCTCGACGGTGGAGGCCTGGATAACCACCGGAGCGGGGTTCGCGCCATCCTGCGCCGAGACCGGCATCGTGGACAGCAGGAAGGCGCAAAGAAGGGAAAATCCCGCCAGCAGCACCGCAGCCACGGCGCCGTCTCGCCGCCATGCACCCCGCCGCTCGCCGAGCACCCGCCCGCCATACATCAATCCGCCGAACATCAACCGCACATCCATGCCTTTCGTCTCTTCACGCCGTCTCAGGCTATTTAGCGCCTGCCGCGCGGAAAACCACCCGCAGAAAGCGAGGTTTTCGGGAGTTTACCTTGCTTTTCACCACGAGAATCATCACCTTTGATAGTGCAGCAAACATGGGAGGAAATCATGGAATCTGCTGGTATTGGCTGGATCGCAGCTATCATCATCGGTGGTGTCGCCGGGTGGCTCGCCGAACAATTCATGAAAAGCAATATGGGTGTTTTCATGAACATCCTTCTTGGAATCGTCGGCGCGATCGTCGCCAACGCCATCCTGTCGGTGTTCGGAATCGTTTTGACGGGCTGGCTCGGTTACCTCATCGCCGGCTTCATCGGCGCCTGCATCCTCATCGCCATCGGCAGAGCTTTCAGACGTGGCTGAACAAAAGGAAAATCCGTAAAACCCCGGATTTCCAACCTTTTCCAGCGCGACTGAAATTTTTTCGTCACAAAAATCGAAGAAATTTCATTTCCGCGCTGGACAAGCCCAAACTTCCCCTTTATACGCCCCCTCACACCGCCACACGGTGCCGGTCGGGTGATTAGCTCAGTTGGTAGAGCAGCTGACTCTTAATCAGCGGGTCGTAGGTTCGAGCCCTACATCACCCACCAATCTTTCTTTTGATGACAATATGTTGCAATGCTTACTTAAAGCATTGCCTTGGCGTTCGGGCCTATACTATAGCCCATCGCCGGCAGCACCTGCACAACAACAAACAGCACTTGTCGCCCACAATACCGCATCACGCAACCGCGCCGGTGGCACAACTGGCCGCAACGTCTACAACTTCGTTTCCGGCGCGCTTCTTGCCCCAATGAAGCGCGGCTCCAATGGCCGACCGGCAATACGGCTCTCGAATTCCTCCGTGAAAGGAACGGGCGCGGCCTGCTTTACCGCGTCGATGGCGGAATCGATAAAAGCCTGCCGTCACGAGCTCTCTTCCTGAGGGCGTGCGGCGATGACGACCACCTTGCCCCGGATCTGCCCGTCCTTGTGCAGAATGAACCGCAGCGTCTGCAAATACGACATGCGTTTCGAATTCCAGGGCAATGCGCTGGAGGACCTCGAGGACACGCAGGACCTCTGCGAACTCGGCGAATATACCATTACCGAATAAATGGGAGGCAATGCGGCCCTGCCCGATAAAGGCGAGGCTGGCAGCAGCGGACGGCCCTGACACGACCGCCGTCCCTCAGCGGCAATGAAGCCGCGGAAAACCACGGGGAACGATGATTATAGACGCTGCCGCGCCGCCCTCGTCCGCAAAGCTGTCTCAATCATCCCTATGATTGGCGCCATGAGATTGATCGTCAACATATTGCTGTTCGTCCTCGGCGCGCTCGGGAGCGGGATATGTGCGTTTCTATTGTCGGGAGCGCTTGCCGATTCCGGGCTGCTCGGTTCCTGTTTCGAGGGAAACTGCGCTTATGCGGCGCTTTTTATGGTGTTTCCTGTCACATGGTTCGTGGTCTTTGCCCTTTATGTCATGGCCCTGTTGATATGGCGGCGTAAACCCTTCCGTAATTGACGGCTTTGAAAAAAGCGCGGGGCGGCCTCATCGCCACCGCACGTTCGTTGACAGCGATCAGCACTTGCCGTTAACTCCGCCTGCTGGGGATTCGCTGCCAGTGATATGCGGGCCTGCAGGGCATAACCCGATATCACCGGCCTCTGAATGTGCATGTTCCGATTTGCGTTTCGCGTTTGCTGGGCATGACGGAAAACAGGGAGACCAAAGGATGCGGGCCGCAATCAATTCCCCGTCGCTGTCGATCGACACCATGAACTACCAGGCGGAATGCCAGTTCGCGCTGGAACCCTCCATCCAGGGCCTTATTGAAAAAGCCGAAGATGCCGGCTGGAACCGCCAGCAGGCCGCACTCGCCATCGTCGCGCTTGCCAGCGAACATGTCACCGACATGCTGTCGGCCCTCGCCGCACCGGATCAACGCCCCCTGTCCTGATAGCCCTCCTCCCGCCGGAGCGGATCAGCGCCCGGCACCGTCAGCATTATTCCAAAAATCGATCGAGTCGGCCGGAGCGTCCCACGTCGCATCCGCTGAAATCCTCATGGCTGCGCGGCATCCGCGATGCAAGCCGGGTTCACCGCTGCGCAGTCTCCAGCTTCTCTCCCGCCCGCCGCATTCCTGAACGGCCCCGGCTTCAGGGCGATCGACGATCCGTCGACACCCCTGCCACACTGTTGACACAAGCACCCAATAATGAGAACATATAGTGAACATTATGGAGGTCAGCGATGAACACAGCAGACGCAGCCATAGAAAACGCCCTCTCCGTGGTCGCCCGTTCCCGTGACATGCGGGAGCGCGCGCTGGAGCGGCGCCGCGAATTGCAGCGACGGACGGAAGTCATCATTACCCGTCCGCTTTATGTGCTGAAAAAGAACGAGGGACCGCGTCAGCTGTCGCTGAAACTCGACAGCTAGCCATATCCTCCCAAAGGGCAGCATCACCTGCGGCGAAACCGGCGCCGGCAGAATGGCCCGGACCGGAAACCGCGCGACGACAGATCGTTCGCCGTGTCATGTTGCCCATAGATAAAATCCCGTGCGGATGACATCGCGCACGGGATTTTCTGAATGAAGAGGTCATTGCCTTGTCTTATTGCATGCGTTGCATTGCGGCTTCGGGTTCACCGGTCGTCGCAACCGTTGCCGCAGGAAGGCGGTCGGTCTTTTTCAGGATGACGACTGGCTTGTCCACCGGTTCCGTCGGCGGAACGATGCTTGCAGTTTTGAATTCACGGTCGACGGCAGGAACGGAAGCGTTGATCTTTTCATGACCCGCGCATTCCGCAAGCGCTGCACTGGCGGAAAAACCAAAGACAGCGGCGATAATGAGAACTGATTTCATGTCATTCTCCCTTCGCTTTTATGGCAATCTCCAGTCTATGTGGAGACGAACCGGATTGAAAATCACACTTTAGAGACATCTAAAGCACTCGATCATTTCGGCAGTCGTCGTCATTGATGTGCAAGTAAACGGCTGGACGGTATCCTCGCCCTTATTTTTTCCGCACATCCAGCGAATTTTGGCAAAGCGGCCTGCGAAATATCATCGCCACGTAACTTCCCTTGAGGGAGATGAGGCTTGGCTTGTAAATTGAGACCTTTGCCGTGTTGGCGGCCTTTATCGTTCTTCCATCAGAGGAATTCTGCTGCATGGCACGCCTCCTTACATGAGCGATAACGAAAAAACGCCGGTCTTGTTCCGCGCTGCGGTTTCGTTGCGAACGAGAAAGGGCAAGACGTCACTGCTCGTTTCTTCTCCCCGCCGGAAAGAAGATGGCCCGAAGGGTCAGATGAGGGGCAATCTTGCCGGATTTCGGAGAGCTCGCCCCCTCATCCCGTTGCCGCGACCTTCTCCGCGGCGGGGAAAAGAAACAGGCGGCGCACTCCCAATCCCATCCATCCCCCACGCTTGAAAATTCCGCCCAAAACCTCTATATGCCTCATCGCGAGGACGACCTCGGCCATCATGGCGACAGCATGCGGGACGGCCCGGTCACATACCGGAGAATAAATTGCGTTCCCTGCCCGATCGTATCCGCCATGCGCTCAGCTTCGAAATCATCGGCCTTCTGCTCATCGTGCCGCTTGGCGCGCTTGTGTTCCATATGCCGATGGAAGATATCGGCATTGTCGGCCTCGTCAGTGCCACCCTCGCCACCGCCTGGAACTATCTTTACAATCTGGGCTTCGACCACGCCATGCAGCGCCTGAAGGGCACGACGTTGAAAACACCCGCCATCCGCGTCGCCCATGCCATTCTGTTCGAACTCGGCCTGCTGATCGTGCTCATGCCCTTCATCGCCTGGTATCTCGGCATCAGCCTCGCCCATGCTCTGGTGATGGATATCTCGTTTGCGCTGTTTTACGTGGTCTACGCTTTTGTCTTCAACTGGAGCTACGACCGGATTTTCCCGCTGCCGGAATGGCAGTCGCAGGATGCCGTCTGATCGACGGGCACGGCTGAAAACGGCAGGGTTTCAGCGCAGCGAGGCCCTGAAAAAGCTGACGACATCGGCGTTGAAACCGCGATGAAACTCTGCCCGGTCGAAACCGGGCACATCGCTGCAAACCTGCGGCAAAGCTTTTGCCATTTCTGCCGGGCAAGGCGCGATGAACGAGAAATGCCCTGCCCCCTTCACCGTCCGGTAGTCCGGTTTCTTCGGCAGTTCATCGCGCAATCTCGCAATATCCTGCGGCACAATGCCATCACCGCCCTGTTCCGAACGCCACAGCTGGACAGGAATACCGATATCTTTCAGATTTTCAGCGCCGGGAAAGGCATTGAGCGGGTCCGCAAGAACCGCGGCCCTTACCCGCTTATCGTGAACCCGGTCTTTCGCAACAGCGCTTTTGTCCCGCATCTGCGCGCATATCGGCGCCTGCTCGTCCGGGCATGGCAATCTACTGTTTAAAAAATCCGGCACGCCGCCGGCAAGCACCAGCGCCGTGTAACCGCCGCGGGAAAATCCGAAGACACCGATCCGCCCGGCATCGATGACGCCGGCCTCTTTCCAGCCCGCCAGCATATGATCAAGCAGGCGCACAATATCAGCCGGCCGGTCGGTCAGCGCGGAAAGCTCGCCTGCCCGCTTCATATCGATCGCATTATCGCCGGGATGATTAAGCGCCGCGACGATGAAACCGGCATCCGCCAGCGCCGCCGCCGTATCGCGGTGGCTGAAATATGTGCCGGCGAAACCATGGGAAATGACGATAAGCGGATATTGCCCGTCAATGATCGGGCAATCGCGCACCGCAGGCAGTACGAAGGGACCGATACGGCTTTCCACCGGCGCTGTCGCACAGGGCGACCAGACCGCCGCCCTGATGGGAGCTTTGCCATCAGTGGATGGAACCTCGATCAACCGCAAGCCGGCGGCCGTGGCAGCGCTCGTCCCGGAAAGAACGGAAATCAGAAGAAGGCAACACACCACCAGGAATCGCATCAGAAACTCGCGGATCGAAAACATGGAGCGCAAGGCCGGTCATCGACCAGCCCTGCCCGAAACATAAGGCAATTTCTTATATCGCTGACGACCGGCGCGAAGGCTTAAAGCGACTTCAGCGTCCAGGCCACGATCTCCCGCGTCGCCACGGCAAAGGCCTGATCCAGCGCCTTCACGAAATTGGCGTTGCCGGAGCCGCTGACACGGGCGCTGGCGCGGAATACTTCCTGCGCCTTCACCGTGCCATTGCGGTCGTTCAGAAGCTTCACCGACATTTCGATATTGGCGATGTTTTTCGCCGTATCCACCTCGAAAGCGCGGATATCGGTGACGACCTGGTAGTCGATCGCCAGCCCCTGCCCCGGCCGACCGACGCCGCCGAGCTTGCCGGTATCTTCGAAAGCTTCCACGAGCTTGGACTGCACCATGCGCGGCAGGCGGTCGCTCCATTGCGAATTGCCGAGATATTGCACTTCCGAACCGGAAAGGCGCACCACGATATTCTCGCTGTCCAGTGCCTTCAGCGCGGTCGGATCGGCGATCAGCAGCTGCCGGCTCTTGAGCGAAGGTCCCTGCGCAACAGCCGCAGACGACACGGAGAGATCGAACGTATCGTTCTTCGGCGCACCCGCGCAGCCCGTCATCAGGGCGGCAAGCAGCGGCACTGCAAGAAGGGCACGGCGCTTCTGGTCGGTCATCGATCGTATCATTGGCCCATACCCCTCTTAACGCCTTGTTCTGCCGTCATATTGTTTCACGGTTTCGCCGCCGAAAATCAACCGCTGCGGATCGCGGTCGATATTGGTGATGGCATTGTTGAGATTGTCGACCGTCTGCCGCGTGCTGCCAATCAGCGCCTGGAAATCTTTCAGGCCAGAGCTGGAGAAGCGGGTCAGATTGTCGGCAATCGGCCCGATACGGGCATTGAGATTGTCGGCCACGGCCTTGAACGAGGTCAGCGTCTCGCGCGCCTTGGCAAACAGCGAATTGGCGTCATCGGTGCCCAGCATGCCGTCCACCTTGGCGAGAATGCCGTCAACACGGCTGGAAGCGAGGTTCAGCTTGCGACCCATGTCGGTGAAGTCGGAAACCGCCTGATCGATATCGGCGCGGCGGGCACCGACATCATCGGCGATCCGCTTGAAATTCGCCACGGCGTCACGCGCATCGGCGGTCGCGGCGGAAACATCGCCGACCACGGTGCTGACCTTGGCGGGATCGACGGAGGCCAGAAGCTCATCCGCGCGCTTCACCACGGTCTGCACTTCCGTGCTCGCCGCCTCGAAATTGCGCGCCGTGCTCTGCACCGTCTCCATGATGCCCTGAATATCGCTGGAAGCCGACGCGACATCCTTCGTCACCTTGTCGACATTCGACAGGATGGAATCGATCTTGCCGGCATCCACCGCCTTCACCAGATCCTCGATGGCGGTCAGCGTGCCGTCGAGACGCACCGAGACAGACTGCACGGTGGTGGAAAGCGAGCTGAGGCTTGCAATGAAATTCTTGATGCCATCGGAATTGGCCGCCAGCGCGTCGGAGAATTTCTCGGCGTTACGCACCGTCTGCGTCAGCGGGCCACGGGCGTCCTGCACGAAGCCCTGCAATTCGCCGATGGCGCCGTCCGCACGCTTCAAGATCTTGTCGGCGGTGGCAAGCAGGTTGGTGACGCTGGAAAGATCGGCCGTCAGTTCCGCGGGAACGCCGGTCTCGGCGGATTTCTGCAGAATACGCTCACCATCCTTGTTGCCGCCGGAAAGCTCGATATAAGCAGCGCCCGTCAGGCCCTGAATTTCAAGCACGGCGCGGGTCGAAGGGAAAACCGGGGCATCGGCCTGCACCTCGGTAAAGGCGATGGAATAGGCCGGATCGTCGCGGTCGATGGCAAGCCCGCGCACGGTGCCGACAGGAATGCCGTTAAAGCGCACCGGCGAGCCGACAGAAAGGCCGTTGGCGGAGCCGGGAATACGCACGACAAGCTGCGCCGTCGGGCCGCCACGGCCGAATTCCGCCATCCAGTACACGAAGCCGAATGCGGCGGCGATCACGATCAGCGTGAAAATTCCGACTATGGTGTAGTTCGCCTTGGTTTCCATGCTTCTGTTACTCCACCGGATTTTCGTGTTTGCCGTCCGGAAGAACGACAGAGCGTGCCCGTTTGCCGCGGAAATAGGACTGCACCCACGGGTCGTCGCAGGCGAACATGTCCTGCAATGTCCCTTCCACCAGCACCTTCTTCTGGCCAAGAACCGCAATACGGTCACAGACGGAGAACAGGCTGTCGAGGTCGTGCGTCACCATATAGACGGTCAGGCCGAGCGAATCACGCAAGCGTGCGATGAGCATATCAAATTCCGCCGCCCCGATGGGATCGAGGCCGGATGTCGGCTCATCGAGGAAGACGAGGTCGGGATCGAGCGACAGCGCCCGGGCAAGGGCTGCGCGCTTGATCATGCCGCCGGAAAGCTCGGAAGGATACTTGTCGCCCGCATCGGGCTTCAGCCCCACCATCTCGATCTTCAGATAGGCGAGCTCGTCCATCAGCTTCTTCGGCAGATCGAGATATTCCCGCATCGGCAGCTGGATGTTTTCCTTCACCGTCAGGCCGGAAAACAGCGCGCCCTGCTGGAACAGCACACCGAGCCGCTGGTCAAGCATCATGCGGTCGTCTTCACTCGCCTTGTCATAGTCAGTGCCGAGAATGCGGATCGCGCCCGCCTGCCGTGGCAGGAGCCGCAAGATCGCCCGCATCAACACGGATTTGCCCGCGCCGGAGGGACCGATGAAGCCGAGGATTTCACCGCGATAGACATCGAGATCGAGATTTTCGAGCACGTTGCGGCCGTTGAAACCAACGGTCACGCCCTCGACGGAAAGCACCACCTCGCGGCCGTCTTTCCCGGTCCTGATCTGTTGCTGTGTCTGGTCTTGCTGCTCCAACGCGCCCTCCCTAAAAATCGATGGCTGCGTAGAAGATGGCGAAAAGACCATCGACCAGAATGACGACGAAGATCGACTTCACCACCGAGGAGGTGACGTGCTGGCCGAGCGATTCCGCCGAACCGCCCACCTTCATGCCTTCCACCGCCGCGACGATGCCGATGATGAGCGCCATGAACGGCGCCTTGATCATGCCAGCAGCAATGGTCGATTCCTCGACCGCGCCATGCAGGCGTGACAGGAACACCTCGAAAGTGATGCCGGAATAGGCAAAGGCCACGATGGCAGCACCAAAAAGCGCTGCAAAATTGGCGAGAATGGTCAAAAGCGGCAGTGCGATGGTGAGCGCCACCAGCCGTGGAAACACCAGCACGCCCACCGGGTTGAGGCCGATCACCTTCAGCGCGTCGATTTCCTCGCGCATCTTCATCGAGCCGATTTCCGCCGTGATCGCGCTGCCGGAACGGCCGGCGATCATGATCGCGGTCAGAAGCACACCGATTTCGCGCAATTGCAGAATGCCGACGAGATCGACGACAAAGACTTCCGCACCGAAATATCTGAGCTGGAACGCGCCCTGCTGGGCGATGATCGCACCGATCAGGAACGACATCAGCATGATGATCGGCACGGCGCGCACGCCCATATGGTCGATCTGGTTGACGATCGCCGCGGGCGATACGCCGCGCCCGCGCCCGAGCTTCATCTGCGCGCCGCGCACGGCGGAGCCGAGAATATACATGCCCGCCAGGAAATCCGCGCCGTTCTGGATGACGGCCTGACCGATCGGCGCAAAAATACGCTCCACCAGCCCCGGCCTGGCGACGGGCTCGGCCTGCATCTCCGCCTTGTCAGGCAATTGGCCGATGACGTCCTCGATCCGGTCGTTGCCGGTGAGCGTTACAGTCGCGCCGTTCGCCTCCAGATCCTTGCGCAGGCGCTGGATGATCCAGGCACCCGTCGTGTCGATGGCTTCGACAGCGGAAAGATCGATTTCGACGGAACCGCCGGATTTGCTTTTTTCAATCCTGTCGAGGCTCTCGAAAATGCCGGAGAGATTGCTGTTGCGCCAGGAGCCGCTCATGACATAACGCAAGCCGCCGCCGGAGACGGAACCGTCTTCGGTGATTGCGGCCGGGTTCGCCTGTTGCCGTGTGTCCTGTTCTTGCATAATGCTCCGAGCGAGTGCAGCCGTCACGAGATTCTTAAAGGTTTCATAACGTTTTGGCCTCCGGCAAGCCACAGTGACGGCTGACAATTCGTGATAAATTTGGCGTCATGTGTCTTTTGCCGCCCAATCGGAAGTGAAAAAATATGCCCCGTTACCTGCAAGCCACAACAGAACGCTTCCCCGTCGCCGGCAGCTTCACCATCTCACGCGGCACCCGCACGCATGCGGATGTCGTAACGTGCATCATCCGCGAAGGTTCCTTCACCGGCAGAGGCGAATGTGTGCCCTATCCGCGTTACGGCGAAAGCATCGAGGGTGTTCTTGCCGATATCGAAGCGATGGCCGAGCGGGTCGCCGCCGGCCTGACGCGGCAGGAATTGCAGCTGGCAATGAAGCCGGGTGCGGCCCGCAATGCGGTGGATTGCGCGCTCTGGGACCTCGAGGCCAAGATCAGCGGCAGGGGCGCCGCCGAGCAAGTTCTCGGACAGGCGGCAAAACCGCTTGTCACAGCCTATACGATCTCGCTTGCCGACCCCGAAACCATGGCCGCGAAAACCGCGGAGAATGCAGGCCGCCCGCTTCTCAAGATCAAGACCGGCACCACTGACGACGAAGCCCGCCTGCGCGCCGTGCGCGCCGCAGCACCCGATGCGCGTATCATCATCGATGCCAATGAAGGCTGGAACGATGATAATATCGAATATTATCTTGGACTTGCGGCGGAACTGAAGATATCGCTGATCGAGCAGCCGCTGCCGGCCGGCAAGGATACGATCCTTTCCCGCATCGATCACCCGGTACTGATCTGCGCCGACGAAAGCGTGCATTCCACAAAGGATCTCGCCGGCCTGCGCGACCGTTACGATGCGATCAACATCAAGCTCGACAAGACCGGCGGCCTCACCGAAGCGCTTGTCATGAAAACGGAGGCCGAACGGCTCGGTTTCACTATCATGGTCGGCTGCATGCTCGGCACCTCGCTCGGCATGGCACCTGCTGTGCTGGCAGCCCAAGGCACGGCCTTTGCCGATCTCGACGGGCCGCTGTTGTTGGCGCAGGATCGGGAGCCTGGGCTGGTTTATGAGGGTTCGCTGGTTTATCCGGCACGGCCGGAATTGTGGGGATAGAACTCTCGCCAAGGGTCCGCACTGGGTTGGTGTCGAGAGGCTACATTCGCACCATCTCTCCGGTGCCTCACCGGAAGGTTACTAAGAAGGCTCTAAAGCCTCACCTCCGTCATGCCGGACCTGATCCGGCATCCAGCCACGGCGCGTCTGCGCCGTGAGAAATAGGTCTTACGCGATCAAAGACTTGATCGCACTGGATCCCGGCTCAGGGCCGGGATGACGGTATGCGGATGCTACAATTTTTGCCAAACACTTCGTTTACAGGTGAGCCTACCATCCGCCCAAATCAGGCCGCGTGCTTGCCGATCAACCCCGGAATATTCACCGGTTCCATTTCATCCGAAGCATGTTCAGCGGTGGCGTCGCTGGTCTGCATCCAGGTGATCAGCTCGAAGCTGCCATCGGCGTTTTCGGCGATCGCCGTGCAGCTTTCCACCCAATCGCCGGTGTTGATGTAGCGAATGCCGTCCATGTCTTCCATGACAGCATGGTGAATATGGCCACAGATCACGCCGTCGACATTGTTGCGCCGCGCCTCTTCGGCCACCACGCGCTGGAATTCGCCGATGAAGTTGACGGCGTGCTTGACCTGCAGCTTGGCCCAGGCCGAAAACGACCAGTAAGGCAGGCCGATGCGGCGGCGCACGGCGGCAATGGCGATGTTGATGGCGATCGCCGCGTCATAGGCCCAGTCGCCGAGATAGGCGAGCAGGCGGGCATTGCGCACCACCACGTCGAACTCGTCGCCATGAATGATGAGGTATTTCTTGCCGTCGGCCGCCTCGTGGATCATGCGCTCGGCCACTTCGATGCCGCCGAAATGCATGCCGGGGAATTCCCGCAGGAACTCATCGTGGTTGCCGGGAATATAGACGATGCGCGTTCCCTTGCGGGCCTTGCGCAGGAGCTTCTGCACCACGTCGTTGCAGCCCTGCGGCCAGTACCAGCTGCGGCGCAGGCGCCAGCCGTCGACGATGTCGCCGACAAGGATGATCGTCTCGGCTTCGTGATACTTTAGGAAGTCGAGCAGGAAATCCGTCTTGGCCGCCTTGGAGCCAAGATGAATGTCCGAAATGAAAAGCGTTCTGAACTGTCTGGTTTCGATTTGACCGGCCACGGATTTCATCCCCCTGTTCGGTTGCGTCCCTGCGGCTTTCTCACCTCTCAGAACCAGACTCGTGTTTCAGCAACATGACAGAGACGGTTTTTTGTATGGAATATGACGAAGCGCTTCACGAAAACGCGAATAAGCCATGCGCGCATTTGCATGAGCACGGGGCAAATAACGGCTGTACCGCGGGGAAGTTTGTTGTATTCAGGGGGCCGGAATTGAACCAGACATGACGGTGGAAGACATGACCTCTCACGATAAGAACAACACGCCCGCCAACGCGGCCAAGGCCGACATCGAGGAACAGGCGCTCTTTTTCCACCGCTATCCCCGCCCCGGCAAGCTGGAAATCCAGGCGACCAAGCCGCTCGGCAACCAGCGCGATCTGGCGCTGGCCTATTCGCCGGGTGTCGCCGCACCCTGCCTCGCCATCCATGAGAACCCTGAAATGGCGGCGGATTATACCGCCCGCGCCAATCTCGTCGCCGTCATCTCCAACGGCACGGCGGTGCTTGGCCTTGGCAATATCGGCCCGCTCGCCTCCAAGCCCGTCATGGAAGGCAAGGCCGTCCTCTTCAAGAAATTCGCCGGTATCGACGTTTTCGATATCGAGATCGACGCACCCGGCATCAACGACATGGTCTCCACCATCGCGGCGCTGGAGCCCACCTTCGGCGGCATCAACCTTGAGGACATCAAGGCGCCGGAATGTTTCGAGGTGGAACGCCAGCTGCGCGAGAAGATGAATATCCCCGTCTTCCACGATGACCAGCACGGCACCGCGATCATCGTCGCCGCTGCCGTCACCAACGCGCTGGAACTCGCCGGCAAGTCGCTCTCCAGCGTCAAGATCGTCGCGTCGGGCGCCGGTGCTGCGGCGCTTGCCTGCCTCAACCTGCTGGTCTCGATGGGCGCGAAAAAGGAAAACATCTGGGTCCACGACATCGAAGGCCTCGTTTATGACGGCCGCAACACGCTGATGGATGAGTGGAAGGAAGTTTACGCCCAGAAGACCGACAAGCGCGTGCTGGCCGAAACCATCGACGGCGCAGACGTTTTCCTCGGCCTTTCCGCCGCCGGCGTCTTGAAGCCGGAACTGCTGGAGCGCATGGCGGAAAACCCGCTCATTCTCGCGCTTGCCAACCCCAAGCCCGAAATCATGCCGGAAGAGGCGCGCGCCGCCCGCCCGGACGCGATGATCTGCACCGGCCGTTCGGATTTCCCGAACCAGGTCAACAATGTGCTCTGCTTCCCCTATATCTTCCGCGGCGCGCTGGATTGCGGCGCGACGACGATCAACGAGGAAATGAAGATGGCCGCCGTGCAGGCCATCGCCGAGTTGGCGCGCGAGGAAGTCTCCGAAGTCGCGGCAAAAGCCTATAGCGGCGAAACCCCGGTCTTCGGCCCGAACTACCTCATCCCCTCGCCCTTCGATCCGCGCCTTATCCTGCGTATCGCGCCCGCCGTTGCCCGCGCTGCCGCCGCAAGCGGCGTCGCCGCCCGGCCGATCACCGATTTCGAAGCCTATCTCGACCAGCTGAACCGTTTCGTCTGGCGCTCCGGCTTCATCATGAAGCCGGTCTTCAATGCCGCAAAAGCCGCCGAAAAGAAGCGCATCATCTTTGCCGAAGGCGAAGACGAACGCGTGCTGCGCGCCGCCCAGGTGCTCCTGGAAGAAGGCACCGGCATCCCGATCCTCATCGGCCGCCCGCAGATCATCGAAACGCGCCTGAAGCGCTTCGGCCTGCGCATCCGTCCGCATACGGATTTCGCCGTGGTCAACCCGGAAGACGATCCGCGCTACCGTGATTACGTTGATGACTATTTCGCCCTTGTCGGCCGCGTCGGCATCAACCCGGAAGCAGCACGCACCAT
The DNA here is from genome assembly GCF_003208455.1 of Rhizobium sp. UGM030330-04. Classification (NCBI taxonomy): domain Bacteria; kingdom Pseudomonadati; phylum Pseudomonadota; class Alphaproteobacteria; order Hyphomicrobiales; family Rhizobiaceae; genus Rhizobium; species Rhizobium sp. UGM030330-04. The sequence continues at coordinate 287,879 of NZ_QKML01000004.1, read as the reverse complement.
CGTGCGCACCAACACGACCGTCATCGGCGCGCTGTCGGTGAAGCGCGGCGAAGCGGATGCGCTGATCTGCGGTCTCGAAGGCCGTTACGACCGCCACCTGCGCGACGTGAACCAGATCATCGGCAAGCAGGCAGGCGTGCGCTCCTTCGCCGGCCTCAGCCTGCTCATCACCCAGCAGGGTGCGCTGTTCCTCACCGATACTTTCGTGAACTATGACCCGACCTCCGAGGAAGTGGCGGAAATGGCCATTCTCGCGGCCAAGGAAATCCGCCGCTTCGGCATCACGCCGAAGATCGCGCTCGCCAGCCACTCCAATTTCGGCTCGCGCGATTCCGAAAGCGCCCGCAAGATGCGCCGCGCCCTGAAGATCGTGCAGGAAGCCGCACCGGAACTGGAAGTGGACGGCGAAATGCAGGGCGGCTCCGCACTGTCCGAAGCGCTGCGCAAGCGCGCCATGCCCAACAGCGTGCTGACCGGCGAGGCGAACCTGCTGGTCTTCCCGAACCTCGATGCCGCCAACATCACGCTCGGCGTCACCCGCACGCTGACGGAGGGCCTGCATGTCGGCCCAATCCTGCTCGGCACGGCCCTGCCCGCCCACATCCTGTCGCCCAGCGTCACCTCGCGCGGCGTCGTCAACATGGCAGCGTTTGCCGTAGTGCAGGCCTCGCATCCTTCGGTGTGATAGAGGCCGCATTAACGCAATTTTGAACAGGCTGTTGCCGCCTTGCGGCAACAGCTTATGTTATCTTCCTGAAATACGGATTTCGTGAAGTATAACACCCCTGCCACCGGCCGGGGACATCGAACGGATCGCACAATTGACCCGGCGCAGCCGCATCATCGGCCTCCTGCTTCCCCTTGTTTTCCTCGCCCCGGCCGCCGCTTTCGCGGATCAGGTCTGCGATACGCTTTATGCGCAATTGCGCGAACCGCCACGTGTCATCGGCAATACGGCCGAGGTTCGGCGTTACGCCAATGCGCTCGCCCGCCAGAACATCGTCATCCGCAAGATCAGGAACGACCTGCGCGGCTATGGCTGCTCATCCGGCAGCGTCGTTGTCTACGGCAACCCCAATGCCGGCCTCTGCACCGAGATCGGCGATGCGCTGGCGGATGCCGAAGCCGAACGCGACGCCATCATCCGCGACCGCGACGATGCCATGGCGGCCGCGCGCAGTGACGACGGCGACATCAGGCGCCAGCGCATTCTCGCGGCCCTCGATGCCAATGGCTGCAGCCCCGCAGAGGATATCAACCCGCAAGTGTCGCCTGCGCCCGATGTGACGCGTTATCCCGATGCCTTCCGGCAGAACGGTGGTGAGCCGGGACAGGCGGGGCTATCGCCCTACCCCAACGCCGCCGCCGAGGGCGGGCTTCGCACACTCTGCGTGCGCACCTGCGACGGCTCGTTTTTCCCGATCGCCTCCAACGCTTCGCCGCTCGATTTCCGCGCCCAGGCGGAGCAGTGCCAGAAAATGTGCCCGGGCACACAGACCGAGCTTTATTTTCACTCCATGACGGATCAGGAAACCGCCGACATGGTCTCCGCCGAAACCGGCAAACCCTACAAGGACCTGCCAACCGCCTTTGCCTACAGGAACGCCTCGGCAAAGGCGCCGGGCTGCGCCTGCAATATGGCCGCCTATCACGAGGACATGCAGAAGCAGGAAGAGGCCGCCCGGCCGGAATCCGAAAAGCCCTATTCCGGCATCACCAGAATTCCATCACCGCAAGGTGACAAGCCCCGGAAACCCGCTGAACAGCAGGCCGCAAAGCCGCCGGAGCAACCCGTTCCTGAACGCGACTATGATCCGAACGACACCAGGGTGCGCGTCATCGGCCCGAAATTCCTGCCTGACCAGACGGGCCGGATCGACCTGAAGAACCCGGCTCTGAAAGGCATTCAGCCACAGCAGTGAAATCTCTTCCGCCCGCGCAACGGGGCGAGCGCCCACCCCTTGTTTCTTCTCCCCGAGGGGGAGAAGTCCGCTGCAGCGGAATGAGGGAGCGAGGGTAGAGATATACCGAGAGCTAGCCCCCTCATCCGACCCTTCGGGCCACCTTCTCCCCGGCCGGGGAGAAGAAACGCGCGGCCGCTGCTGCGTCAAAAAGCAGCGTTTCCTCTCCTCCGCCATCATGCCCAAACGTGCGTTGTGAAACGAGAGGCGACGCTATGCGCATCACATTTCTTACCGCCCACCCCAGCGGTTGCGAAACACCAGTTCCTCCAGCGGCACACGCTGGCGCCAGCCCTTCACCGCCAGTTCCGGTTCGGTATAAAGTTCGTTGACCCGGCCAAGGCACAGCCAGGCGACAATTTCGATATGCTCGGGAATATCGAGAATGGCGCGAATATCGCTGTCGTGGAAAATACTGACCCAGCCGACGCCGACGCCTTCGGCGCGGGCGGCGAGCCAGAGGTTCTGGATGGCGCAGACGGTGGAATAGACATCCGTGCGCGGATTGTGGGTGCGCCCCAGCACCACTTTACCGCCGCGTGTGGGATCGCAGGTGACGCAGATGCTGAGCGGCGCCTTGCGGATGCCTTCGAGCTTGAGACTGCGATAAAGCGCCTGCCGCTCGCCCGCAAACATCGCCGCCGCCTCCTCATTGGCCCGGCTGAAGGCCACAAAGGCGGCCTGGCGCACGGCGCCATCGGTGACGAGCGTGAAATTCCACGGCTGCATGAAACCGACAGAGGGAGCCGAATGCGCCGCCTTCAGGAGACGCTCGACAAGCTCATCCGGCAGCGGATCAGGCAGGAACTGGTCGCGCACATCGCGGCGTGTCTCGATGGCGCGGTAGATCGCCTCCCGCTCCGCACCGGAGAACGGCTGGGCGGGCGAAAGCGCATGATCGAATGGGCTGGCTTGCAATGGATTACCAGCGGACGGGTCGGTCGGCATCGTTTAACCCCAACAATGCGGGCGCGCGGATGCCGAAACCATGCCGGTTTTCGCATGCACGACGCGCCTCTTCAGCAACCTGCCGCCGTCCGCGCGGTTCGGTCTATCCTGTCAGGCCGGTCTTCTGACTCGGCTTCATCCGCCCTCTTCGCCTTCCCGAATGACTTCAGTGGCTTGTGAAAAGAGCATCCGCCTCACAGCGCTGGGCACGTTCCGGTCTTTCACCGGATTCCCGATTCTCCCGCCACAAGGGCGGGCACCTGACGAGGAAACTTATGATCAAGAAGACTTGCGAATGCAAGTATCGCTAAGGCGGTGCGGCAATGTGACCTTGACGAAACCGCAATCACATTACCCCACTGGGAAATAACGCACATAAGCGAACTCATCACCGTCCGGCGACCAGTTGGGCGAGTTCATCGTGCCCTGGCCGCCGAAAAGCGCAAACAGCGTTTCGACATTACCGCCATCCATATCCATCAGCCGCACGCGCACATCGAGATCACGCGGATGGTCGAAAACGTCGCCGTCATAGGAGACGAACACCACCTTGTCACCTTTGGGAGACGGGTGCGGAAACCAGTCACCATAGGAACTGTCGGTAATGCGCTCCACAGCGGAGCCATCCACCCGCACCCGCCAGATCTGCATCAGTCCGGTGCGGCTGGAATTGAAATAGACCCACGCACCATCGGGCGAATAATCCGGCCCGTCGTTGCGGCCCTCGCCATGGGTCAGGCGCGTCTCGATACCGCTGTCGATATCCATGGAATAGATGTCGAAGACCTGATCGCGAATGCCGCAATAGGCGAAACTCTTGCCGTTCGGCGCCCAGCCATGCCAGTAGGAAGGAAGGTTTTTCGTCATCAGCCTTGGCGCACCGCCCGCCGATGGCAGAAGATAAATGGCGCTCTTGCCGAATTCCACCTTGTCGGAAATGGCATAAAGCGAACCATCAGGCGAAATGCCGTGGTCGTTGTTGCATTGCGTCGCAAAACCGGTATCGACCTTCTCCGGTGAAGCATCACCGGATGGAGACAGGCGATAGAGCAACCCCTCGCTGTTCAACAGCAGATATTTGCCATCCGGCGACCAGTTCGGCGCTTCGAACAGCTCCGGCGTCTGCCACACCACCCGCATCTGCCGGGTGCGGATGTTGAAGATTTCGATGGAACTGCGCATGCTGCCTCCCGGGGCTGTCGATAGTCTGGACGAACCCTTGGCAGACGCAGACATTCCGTTTGCTTTCGCCGCCATGGTGATTATGATCCTATGGCCGCAGGCACCGTCCTGCAAATTCAAATCGGAAAAAACGCCAGCGTTCCGGCACCGCCCGTAACCCTTCCCGTTTCTCCCAGATCCGAGGTTCCGCGATGAATACCATCGCCGATCACGGCATCCGCTTCGGGCGGATCGCCGCAATGCTTCCTGTCAAGAATATCGAAAAGGCCCATGACTTTTATGTCGGTGTGCTGGGCTTCACAAAAACCTTCGAAAACGGCAACCCCGTCGGCTTCATGATCCTCAAACAGGGCAATGCCGAATTGCACCTGACATTGCAGCCCACCCACAAGGCAGCGCCCTTCAACGTGGCGCATATGCTGGTCAGCGATGTCGATACGCTGCATGAGATTTGCAAAAGCCATGGGCTGCGCATCATCAAGGCCCTGCAGGACAAGGATTATGGCCTCAGGGCCTTCGTGTTTGAAGATCCTGACGGCAACCGCATCGATGTGGGGCAGGTTATTTGAGGTGAGTGAAGAGTGGCGCGGGGTTTTCTCTGCGCCATTCATGAACCCCCATCGTGGACCGAGCGCATGCCGCTTGTTTCTTCTCCCCGATGGGGAGAAGGTCGCGGCAGCGGGATGAGGGGGCAAGGATCGTGAGGTACGGCAACGTTGCCCCCTCATCCGACCCTTCGGGCCACCTTCTCCCCAGCGGGGAGAAGAAACTTGCCGCGCCGCCTTACAGACAATTACTCTGGATGACACAGGACCGGCGTTAAAGGCCCCCTTCCGGAAACCGCCTTAATCACCGATCCCGGAACCGGTTGGTGATCGGATAACGCCGGTCACGCCCAAAGTTCTTCTTGGTGATCTTCACACCCGGAGCCGATTGCCGGCGCTTGTATTCGGCGAGATAGAGCAGATGCTCCACCCGGTGCACGGTTGCCACATCATGGCCTCGCGCCAGAATTTCCTCGACCGACATTTCCTTCTCGACAAGGCATTCCAGAATATCGTCCAGCACCGGATAAGGCGGCAGCGAATCCTGGTCGGTCTGGTTGGGTCGCAATTCGGCCGATGGCGCCTTGGAAATGATATTGGCGGGGATGACCTCGCCGGAAGGGCCGAGCGCGCCCGGCGGCACATGGGCGTTGCGCCAGCTGGAAATGGCATAGACCTGCATCTTGTAGAGGTCCTTGATGGGGTTGAAACCACCATTCATGTCGCCATAAAGCGTGGCGTAACCCACCGACATTTCCGACTTGTTGCCCGTCGTCACCACCATCGAGCCGAACTTGTTCGAGACGGCCATCAAAATGGTGCCGCGCGTGCGGCTTTGCAGGTTTTCCTCGGTAATGCCCTCTTCCGTACCCTCGAAGAGATCGGAAAGCGCCGAAAGGAAACCCTCCACCGGCTCGACGATCGGCACGATATCGTACCGGCAGCCCAGCGCTTTCGCGCAATCGGCGGCGTCTTTCAGCGATTCTTCCGAGGTATAACGATAGGGCAGCATGATGCAGCGCACCCGCTCCTCGCCCAGCGCGTCAACGGCAAGTGCGGCGCAAATCGCCGAATCGATGCCGCCGGAAAGGCCGAGAACCACGCTCTTGAAGCCGTTCTTGTTGACGTAGTCGCGAAAGCCCAGCATGCAGGCACGGTAATCCGCCTCCTCGCCTTCGGGAATTTTCGAGAAAGGTCCGCTTTCGCAGCGCCAGCCTTCTTCCGTGCGCTTCCAGTCGGTAACGGCAAGCGTGGCCTCGAACTGGCTCATCTGGAAGGCAAGCGTCCTGTCGGCATTGAAGGCGAAGCTTGCGCCGTCAAACACCAACTCGTCCTGCCCGCCCAGCTGGTTGGCGAAAACCAGCGGCAGGCCGCTCTCGATCACCTGCCTGAGCGCCACCTGATGGCGCACATCCAGCTTGCCGCGATAATAGGGCGAACCGTTCGGCACCAGCAGGATTTCCGCTCCGCTTTCGGCCAGCGTCTCGCACACGCCCATGTCATTCCAGATTTCCTCGCAGATCGGAATGCCGATCCGCACACCGCGGAAATTATAGGGGCCGGAAATCGAACCTTCGGCGAAAACCCGCTTCTCGTCGAACTCGCCGTAATTGGGCAGGTCGATCTTGTCGCGCAGCGCAATGATCTTGCCGCCATCCAGAAGCGCCACCGAATTGTGCCGGCCCGTCTCGCCCTGGCGTGGAAAACCGATGACGACACCCGGCCCGCCATCGGCGGTGTCCGCTGCCAGTTCTTCCACAGCCTTAAGGCAGGCCTTCAGGAAAGCCGGCTTCAGCACCAGATCCTCAGGCGGATAGCCTGAAATGAACAGCTCGGTCAGAAGCAGAAGATCGGCACCCTGCGTTGCCGCATCGGCCCTTGCCTCACGCGCCCTGACGAGATTGCCCGCCACGTCGCCAACGGTGGGATTGAACTGCCCGACGGCAATCCGGAGATGGTTCTGGATATCGTGTCTGTCGCTCATGGTTTTTCAATACCGCGCCCGTGGCCGCTCCGCAACGCGACAATTGCATGGCGACGCCCGTTACGCATGGCCAGCGGGCGTTCACGCTAAGGTTATCGCCGCACCGGTCAGGTTGCGCAAAGTTCATGTCGCGTTCATCGCGCTTATGTGACAGTTACATGACACTTTTGCGACACCCCGATTCACCTCCCCGGATCGGTCGTGCCGCCTGCAATACCGGAGTATGGGTTTGAGACATTCGGCGCCAAAAACAACGGCTTCCGAAAAGGCTGGTTTCGTCTTTTCGCCTGCATGGACAAGGAGCCTTTCGAAGCTTTCGGGCACGGCCTATACGCTTGCCAATCTGACGGTCGCCTCCATCGTGCTCGTCGTGGCACTGGAATGGATCGCCCGCGGTTCGCTCCATGACATCGGTGCTTTCCTCACCTCCGCCGCCCGCCCCGGCATGACCACCATCGCCGCCGTGCTTGCCCTTCTCGTGGCGCTGGATGCACTTCTTGGCAGGCGTTACCTGTCCCTGATCCTGATTGCGCCGCTCTGCGCGCTGACGGGACTGATTTCCGCGCAGAAACAGACCTATCTCTCCGATCCGCTTTATCCCTCCGACCTGCTGTTCGGCCGCCAAATTCTCGAGCTTTTGCCCACGATGCTCAAGGCGCAGCCGCTGACGGCGGTGCTGGTGGCCCTCGGCATCTGCGCCACCATCGCGGCACTTGTGGCGCTGTGGCTGCTGGCACGCCGCCATTCGCCCGTCCTGCGCTGGCGCGAGCGCGTCGCGGGACTGGCACTGGCGCTGCCGCTTCTTGCCGGCCTCGCCTCGCTGATGGATTATTCGCATTATTCCTGGGTGCGCGATCGCCTCAACATCATTCCGATGATGTGGGACCAGCAGGAAAACTACCGTCATAACGGCTTCCTGATGGCCTTCGCCTTCAATATTCCCATGGCCAATGTCTCGGCACCGCAGGGTTACGGTGAAAACAGCATTGCCGATCTCACATCCAAACCCGCCTCTTTCGCCGCCAACAAGGGCGATTACCCTGACGTCATCATGCTGATGAGCGAATCGCTGTGGGACCCGACCCGGCTTGAAAACGTGAAGCTCTCGGCAGACCCAATGCCAACCATCCGCGCCAAGCAGTCCGGCAACGTGTTTTCGCCCGAGTTCGGCGGCATGACGGCGAATGTGGAATTCGAGGCGCTGACCGGCTTTTCCAACGCCTTCCTGCCCTATGGCAGCATTCCCTATCAGCAATATATCCGCCGCCCCGTGCCCTCGCTCGCCAGCTTCTTCCGCGGTGAAGGTTATTCGGCCATCGCCATGCACCCGTTCCAGGAATGGTTCTGGAACCGCAAGCAGGTCTACAAAAATTTTGGTTTCGAGGAATTCCGCTCCGAAGAGACGCTGCCGGAGATGGAAAAGCGCGGCAACTTCGCCTCGGACGATGCGCTGATGGACGAGATCATGGCGACGGCCGACAAGGCGCAGAACCCACTCTTCCTCTTCGCCGTCACCCTGCAGGGACATGGGCCTTACGAGGCGACCCGTTACGCCGAAAACACCATCGGCGTCGAAGGCGATCTCTCCGCCTCGGCCTCGCAGGCGCTCTCCACCTATTCGCAAGGGGTCGTGGAAGCCGATGATGCGCTTTTGAAAATGATGCGCTGGGCAAAGAAGCGCGACCGGGAAACCATCATCGTCCTCTTCGGCGACCACCTGCCGCCGCTTGGCCAGGCCTTCGTGGAAAGCGGTTATATGCCGGGCATGGTGGCCAGCCGCCGTGCGCCGCTTGACGTGATGAAGAAGGAACACGAGACGCCGCTCGTCGTCTGGTCCTCGAAAAAGGGCGTGCGCAAGAATATCGGCACCATCAGCCCGGCGCTTTTGCCCTATCACGTGCTGAAGACCGCCGGCTTCTCCGATCCCTTCTATACCGGCACGCTCGGCGAGGTGCAGCAGGCCTTTTCCGTCATCGACCGGCATATGCTGGTGGCAACCGATGGCAAGGCCCTGCCCGACTGGTCTATCGCCCCCAACGCCGTTCCCGACGTGGTGCGCGATTACCGCCTGCTGCAGTTCGACATGATGTTCGGCCAGCAATATGGGCGCGAGCGTTTCTTCCCCGGTTTCAACTGGCTGCACGAGGGCACACCGGCCGTCTGACGGTTTTTGGCGGGCACGCCTGAACCGCATGGCGGCGGAAATCGTTTGAATTCCGCCACCATGCGGGTTTATCTCGCAAAACGTGCAGGCACCCACCAAAACCGGAGACACACCGTGTCAGATATCTCCGACTATATCGTTTCGCATTTCAAGCGCTCTTCCCGCGAAATCGGTGAGGTGGAGCGGCGCATTCTGGAGCTGTCACACCAGAAGAAGCTGGTTTCGAGCGACATCAATGCGGAATTTTCCGCCGGCGCCAGTGTCGGTGACAGGCTGGCGGACAATATCGCCAAGGTCGGCGGCTCCTGGGGGTTCATCCTCGGCTTCTGTTTTTTCCTGATCTTCTGGGCGATCATCAACACCATCATCCTGACAACTGGCGCCTTCGACCCCTACCCCTTCATCTTCCTCAACCTGCTGCTTTCCATGCTGGCGGCCATTCAGGCGCCGATCATCATGATGTCGCAGAACCGGCAGGCCGCCCGCGACCGTTTCGAGGCCGCCAAGGATTATGAGGTGAACCTGAAGGCCGAGCTGGAAGTGCTGTCGCTGCATGAAAAGATCGATGTGAAGGTGCTGGCCGAACTGGCGGCACTGAGACAGGATCTCGCCGCGCTGCACCACCACGTCACCCGCAGGGACGGCTGACGCTCCCGGCAGCATCGTCCCCGCTTTTCCCCGCCCCTTCCTGCCCTGCTATAGTGACCGCAGTCCCGCCGGGTGGACGCCAGACGTGGCGAAGACCGAGGGACGGTCCTGATGATGGGAACGCTGACAACGTTCGTGGTGGCAGGACCATTTCGCAGCAGGCGGTGCACCGCCCTTGCGGAATACGGCATTCTGGAAAGGCCCGGCTGCGCAACGCATCCGACCCACACCAGCCCCAACCAAAGCGCAGCCGGGCAATCGCCCGACACACCCTGACCATCCCCCGTTCGGCAGCGCCGTGCGGGATGAAGCTGTTGGGTTTTTGGCACATGTTCAGGGAAAGTGAGCGGAGGTGCGTGGGGCTTACCCCCCTCTGCCCCTCCATGAATCGCACAACCGCCTGAAACCTCACCCCCAGTTACGAATCCGTCAGAATCTTGCGCTACAGATTGACGCAGGCGTTTGTTGCATTGCACTCTTGCGGGCAAGGCTGACGGGGAATCACTCCCCATCGTCAAAATGGCATCACGACCATTTCGCGGCGACGCCATGCCGGATGCGACATCCGGTCATCGCAATAATTCTGTTCCGGGGTTTTTCATGCACCAGTTCGATCTGATTGTTGTCGGCAGCGGTCCGGCGGGAAGACGGGCCGCCATTCAGGCCGCCAAGCTCGAAAAGAGGGTTCTGGTCATCGAGAAAGGCAGCCGTGTCGGCGGCGTTTCGGTGCACACCGGCACCATCCCATCAAAAACCCTGCGCGAAACGGCGCTCAACCTCACCGGCTGGCGCGAGCGCGGTTTTTATGGCCGCGCCTATCGCGTCAAGCAGGAGATCGACGCCGAGGATCTGCGCCGCCGCCTGCTCATCACGCTGGATCACGAGGTCGAGGTGCTGGAACACCAGTTCGCCCGCAACCGCGTGCAGCATATTCGCGGCACGGCAAGCTTCATCGACGCCAACACCATGAAAGTGGTGAAGAGTGACGGTGAGATCATGACCGTGACGGGCACCTCCATCCTGCTCACCATCGGCACCCGGCCCTACCGGCCGCCGCATATTCCCTTCGATGGCGAAGCGGTGCTCGATTCGGACGAGATTCTCGAGATCAAGGAATTGCCGCGCTCCATGGTCGTGGTCGGCGCCGGCGTCATCGGCATCGAATATGCGACGATCTTCAGCGCGCTCGACACGCAGGTGACGGTGGTGGAGCCGCGCGAAACCATGCTGGAATTCATCGACAAGGAAATCGTCGAGGATTTCACCTATCAGCTGCGCGACCGCAACATGAAGCTGATCTTCGGCCAGAAGGCGGAAAAGGTGGAACGCGACGAGAGCGGCAAATGCCTCGTCTCTCTCGGCAATGGCCGCGTGCTGAAGGCCGAGACGGTGCTGTTTGCCGCCGGCCGTGTCGGCGCCACCGATACGCTCAACCTTTCGGCCTGCGGGTTGGAAGCCGACAGCCGTGGCCGCCTGAAGGTCGATCCCGAAACCTTCCAGACCTCGGTGCCGAACATCTATGCCGCCGGCGACATCATCGGTTTCCCCAGCCTTGCCTCCACGTCAATGGAACAGGGCCGCATCGCCGCCCGCCATGCCGTCGGCGCACCGGCCGGCGAACCGCCGCAATTCTTCCCCTATGGCATCTATGCCGTGCCGGAAATCTCCACCTGCGGCCTGACGGAAGAGGAAGTCATCGAACGCGGCATTCCCTATGAATGCGGCATCGCCCATTTTCGCGAAACCTCGCGCGGCCATATCATGGGCCTCGATAGCGGGCTCTTGAAGATGATCTTCTCGCTAAAGACCCGCCGCCTGCTCGGCGTCCACATCGTCGGCGAAGGCGCGACCGAACTGGTGCATATCGGCCAGGCGGTGCTGAACCTGAAGGGCACCGTGGAATATTTCGTCGAGAATACGTTCAACTATCCGACCCTTGCCGAAGCCTACAAGATTGCCGGGCTGGATGCGTGGAACCGGATGGGTGAGATCAAGAAGGATTGAGCGGAGTATTCGGCAGAACTGCCAAATGCCATGCGGCCGCTCGTGGTAAGGTCGTAGCCTCCTCTCCCCGTCACCCCGGACTTGATCCGGGGTCCAGCCAGCCCAAGTCCTTGGGCTGAAAAGACGCGCCGTGGCTGGATGCCGGATCAGGTCCGGCATGACGGAAGAGAGACATTCATCTGCACCTTCCCACTTATCTGGGGACGGTCCCGGCGCAGGCACTTCGTCCCCTCACCAGCGAATACTATACCGCGCGCTCACCCCCGGCCGGAAATGATCCGCATAACCCTGATCGAGCGTCCCGCGCACGGTCAGGTGATCGCCCAGTTTCTGCTCCACCGCCACGCCGCTGCTGAACTCGTTGAAGCTGTTGCGGCTCGCCCCCGTCAGCACGAAGGCGGTGCCGGTTTCCGAGCGGGAAAGGCGCAGTGACTGCGACACATCCAGCCCATTCCATTGCTGCGCCGTGCCATCATAACGAACCGTGAAATTGCGGTTCGCCTCGATATCCAGTTCCGGCGTGACGATGCGCTTCTGCTGCGAAGTCACGGAAACGCTGCTCGAGCCCGTCAGCGCATTGAACATGACGCCGACATCGCGTGCGAGCGAGACACCGGGCAGCTGCTCGGCAAGCAGCGTGACATTGCCCCACAAACGCACCGGCGTATCCACCACCTGCCCGGTCTTCGAGGCATTCATGCCCATTTCCAGCCCCGCCCGGATCGGCGTATCGACCGGCAGTTTCGCACCGATGCGCGCCGTATAGGAGCGGTCGGAATTCTTGACCGGTTTCCAGATCAGCCCGGCCTCATCCGCATGGACGGCTGTTCCCGTCAGGGCATAAAGCGCGATGAAAAGGGCGGAACCCGTTCGGAGTGACATATCTTGTCCCCTGACAGATTAAGGGCGCACCGGGAGAACCCGGCAGGCACGGTAAAAGCGGAGGCCAATGGTTTGGCAGCGTCTAGGCCACATAAAGCAGCCCACAATGCCCGAACGACCGCATGCAGCGGCCGGGGCAAATCATGCTGCGCAGGGTGCCAGATGAACGGGAGATGAACAAGAGCAGATGCAGCAAAAAATCATGCTGCACTGCATTGTGATCGAAGCGAAGGCACAAAAGCCCCCACGCTGCTGGTTTCCTCAGGCCGGTCCAACGCAGCGGGCCAGAATATCATCGACCACCACTTCTAAAGACCTCGATGAATCAATGACCGTTGCATTGGTGGGAAGGTCTTCTTTCGTCGCATGGAGTTGCAGGACAAATTCGCGTTCGGCCGGTTTTCCGCCGAACTCGTCCTCCGGCCTCTCCGTCAACCGTCTTCGCAGGGTCGCGACATCGACATCCAGAACGAAGACCTGATCGAAGCGGTCTATAAAACGCTGAAAGTTCCTTGAACCACCGCAGAAGAACGTGATTGCGTGACGCCGATCCGTCACCAGCGCCTGAACTCTTTCGACATCCCAAATATGACGCCGGTGACGGTAGACCATATCTCCATCGCCCTGAAACAGGGAGAGATCGACCGGTTCGCCGGTTCCCGGGTCGCCCTTGTAGGCAAGTTCACGGTCACCGTGGATGACGTGATAGCCACGCCGCTGGAGTTCCGTTGCCACCGAGGTCTTACCCGTGCCGGAAACACCCTCGATCAAATAGTTTCTGACACCCATGGCACGACCCTTCGACCTTCCCAGGCATTGTGGCGATGGTGCCGATACCTTCCGATCCGGCGGCCACGCTCTCTGACGATAGCGATCCAGAATAACGCAACGATGTCAAAAGTCTGAAATCGGGCAAACAGCGCCGCCAGGAAACCAGACGCCCAAACAAAAAGGCCGCAGCTTTCGCCACGGCCCTTGTTCAATCAGCTTCCAGTGAAGAAGATTATTCGGCGTCGCCTTCGGCGGCCTTCTTCTTGGCCGGAGCCTTCTTCTTCGGAGCGGCTTCTTCGCCTTCAGCGGCGTCGTCAGCCTTGGCGGCAGCCTTTTTCTTGGCCGGGGCCTTCTTCTTGGTTTCCGTAGCTTCTTCGGCGTCGTCAGCCAGAAGCTCTTCCTTGGAAACGGTCTTGTCCGTTACCGAGATTTCGGAGAGCAGCTTGTCGATGACCTTTTCTTCGAAGATCGGAGCGCGCAGCGAAGCGGAAGCGCCGGGCGTGTTGCGGAAGAAATCGAGGATTTCCTTCTGCTGGCCCGGGAACTGCTGCAGCTGCTGGAACAGCGCGCGCTGCATTTCTTCTTCGGTCACTTCAACGCCGGCCTTTTCGCCGATTTCGGAGAGAACGAGGCCGAGACGGACGCGGCGTTCAGCAAGCTTGCGATATTCTTCGCGGGCTTCTTCTTCGGTCGTGTCTTCGTCAGCGAAGGTCTTGCCGGACTGGGCGAGATCGGTGTTGATCTGGCGCCAGATGTTGTCGAACTCGGCGTCGACCAGGCCAGCCGGCGTGTCGAACTTGTACATTTCGTCCAGCTGGTCGAGAATCTGACGCTTGACCTTCTGGCGGGTGATGTTGCCGTACTGGCTTTCGATCTGACCCTTGACGATTTCCTTCAGCTTTTCAGCCGATTCGAGACCGAGCTTGGTGGCCAGCTCGTCGTTGATTTCGACGGCAGCAGCGGCGGCGACTTCCTTGACGGTGATGTCGAAGTTGGCGTCCTTGCCGGCAAGGTTCGCAGCCGGGTAATCGGCCGGGAAGGTCACGGTGATGGTCTTTTCATCGCCAGCCTTGACGCCGACCAGCTGGTCTTCGAAGCCGGGGATGAAGCGGCCCGAACCGAGAACCAGTTCAGCGTCTTCAGCAGCGCCGCCGTCGAAGGCAACGCCGTCAACCTTGCCGAGATAGTTCATGGTGACGCGGTCGCCGTCAGCGGCCTTGCCCTTCTTGGTCTCGTAGGTGCGGGCGCTTTCGGCGATCTTGAGGATCTGCTCGTTGATTTCGTCTTCGGAGACTTCAACAACTTCGCGGGTAACCTTGATGCCGTCATTGGCCTTCAGTTCGATGGCCGGAATGATTTCGTAGGCAACGGTGAATTCGAAATCGGATTCGGCCGACAGGATCTTTTCGGCTTCCTGCTCGTCTTCGGTCATGGAGATGGCCGGCTGCGTCGCAGACTTCTCGCCGCGGCTGGAGAGGATTTCAGTCGGCTTTTCACGAACCAGCTCGTTGACGAGGTCGGCCATGATGGACTTGCCGTACATCTTCTTCAGGTGGCCCATCGGCACCTTGCCGGGACGGAAGCCGTTGATGCGAACCTTGTCCTTGGCGTCAACCAGGCGCTCGTCCAGACGGGCCTTCATGTCGGCGGCCGGAATAACGACCTTGAGTTCGCGCTTCAGCCCTTCAGCGAGCGTTTCGATAACCTGCATTTTCCTAACCTTCACATCATGGCGGCGGTGCTCAGACAGCCGTTGGTTTACTTTCGAGCACTGCGCCGGAAACATCGTTCCCCGGCCGTGGCTTCCCTTATTTCTTTACACAAGCGCCTGCCGGACACCATTGCGCCTGCACCGGAGAAAAGACCAATGGGGAGAAATAAACCCCGAAGCTCCCCGCATCTTATAAAGATGCACTCTGGCGCAAGCGTGGCGCAGCCATGCCTTGCTTGTGGTGCGGGTAGAGAGACTCGAACTCCCACGCCGAAGCGTTGGTACCTAAAACCAATGCGTCTACCAATTCCGCCATACCCGCACGTTGGGCGGCGGTATGTCACAATGTTCAGAAAGGGTCAAGCACGCCGTTTCCCTGCCTTTCGTTTCGCCCGGACTTTTCTTGGCTCCCGCTCGGGCGGCGAAAGACGGCGGCCCCTCTTTCGCTGTTTGGCAGGGAGCGCGAGGAGAAATGACACAAAGGTGAAAGCGGCGGCGATCCCGGACCGGAGACCGCCACGGCCGCGCTCGCGTCACCGCCTCACCCGGCCTGTCTGGCCTTCGCATCGGCGAGAAATACCGGCAGCCGGAGCCCGCGATATTTATGCGGCTACATTGACATTATATATAGCATGGCCTGCGGCCTGAAAAACCGGATTGCCGCCAGCCCTCCCCGTCCGATATGCCGGCTTCCGCCCTCTCCCCGCCACCATCACCCGGCCCCGCCGCACGGCTTCGCAATGCACAACCCGCCAGCGTCACCAAAAGCACATAAATTGGTCACAAATTATGCATGAAACGCCGCAATCAGGCTGATTTACCGGCTTGCCGTGCATTCCGCGCATAGGTGACATCTTGCTTTGTCTGTTTTTGTTTTGATTAAACCGATTATATTCATGGTCATACAGAGATCGAGTTCAGCCCCGGACCAAAGCCTCCCAAGACTGGCCGCAGAGACTGAACAGCACGAAGAGGAAGATGAACATGAACATTGCACGCTCGCTGACCAACTGGCGCAAGTATCGTCAGACCGTAACCGAACTCGGCCGCATGACCGACCGCGAACTGAGTGACCTCGGCATTGGCCGTCAGGACATCCGCCGCGTCGCCAAGACCGCCGTCGGCTTCTGATCATACGCCCCGCCGCTCCTTGCGGCGGATGCGAGACAACCTACCCAAAAAGGCCTGAGGCTCCCGCCTCCGGCCTTTTTTCGTTTTGGGCGGTTCTCCGGGTGGAAGCGGCACTGCCACAGCCGCCCGCAGGGTCGGCAGGTGAAAAATGCATCGATGGCCGACCATTTGCGCAGCGCCCGGATAGCGTCTGAGCCCCTCCCGATGCGCCGTTTCACGCCTGAAAGCCTCTTTAGCGCCACCAAAGGTCGCCAAACCTGTCAAAACCGCCTGAAACACAGGCATTTCCGCTCATATTTTGTCCAGATGATATTCAAAGCCGCAAATTTAGCCGACATAGTGCACAAATGCATGGCAGTAGCCTAAATTCTGCACTGCACAACATGGCTTAATGTCTATATATAAACCTCAACAGCCGAGAGCACAGGGAAACGCTGAGCCGGCAGACGAAATCAACAGAGATAGATTGAGGAAACGACCATGAACCCTATCCGCATTGCAAAGAACTGGATCTCCTACCGCCGCACGATCAACGAACTCGGCAGCCTCTCCAACCAGGCTCTGAGCGACATCGGTCTGACCCGTTACGACATCCGTAACGTAGCAGCCCGTTCGTTCCGCTAAGGCGTAAACGATCGTCCCGCTGCCCGACCTCCAGGGCGCGACGATCGAGCGACAGGTTTTAAGAAAACGGCGCCTCTGGCGCCGTTTTTGATTCTGGTGGAATCTACTGGAAATTCTCTCCAGTTGGCGATTGACAAACATCGGTCCGGCACACAGCGCATACGGCATCGTCCCCTTCTTGCCTGCTGCTGTTTCGCTACGCTCTTCTCCCGTCATGCCGGACTTGATCCGGCATCCAGTCACGGCGCGTCTGTGTCGTGGGAAGGACTCCTTTCAGCCCAAAAACTTGGGCTGGCTGGATTCCGGCTCGAGGCCGGAATGACGGAGGAGATGGCCTCTTGCGAAAAAACGCTGCCGACCATCACAGCGAATTACACATCGAAGACGGAAACGAGGTCGCTAACCGCATTCGGGCGACTTGTGGGCGTAAAGCCACATCCTCCCTCATATCCCTCGCCCACCCCACCCGCAAAAACATTTGGCTGCCCCGGCCATGCATGCTAGTGCATCCCGCAACAATGCCGCGTCCTCCGGGACCCGCGCGGAACAATCACTCAAGAGACAGCCGCCGGACGGGAGCCTTTGCCCCGCGGCCGCCCATGGACAGCAGCATGCAAGACAAGACCACTTCTCCCATTCACGTCGTGGGCGGCGGACTGGCCGGTTCGGAAGCCGCGTGGCAGATCGCGCAAAGCGGCGTGCCCGTCATCCTGCATGAAATGCGCGGCGTGCGCGGCACGGATGCGCATAAGGGCGATACGCTGGCGGAACTGGTCTGCTCCAACTCCTTCCGCTCCGACGACGCGACGGCCAATGCGGTCGGCGTCATCCACGCCGAAATGCGGCTTGCCGGCTCGCTGATCATGGCCTGCGCCGACAGGCACCAGGTGCCGGCCGGCGGTGCACTTGCCGTGGACCGCGACGGGTTTTCCGAGGCCGTAACGAAAGAGCTGGAAAGTCACCCGCTGGTGACGATCATCCGCGAAGAGGTGAACGGCCTGCCGCCGAAGGAATGGGGCAACTCGATCATCGCCACCGGCCCGCTGACCTCTCCGGATCTCGCCGCCGCCATCCAGGCCGAGACGGGTGAGGATGCGCTCGCCTTCTTTGACGCCATCGCCCCCATCGTGCACCGCGACAGCATCAATATGGATATCTGCTGGTACCAGTCGCGTTACGACAAGGTCGGCCCCGGCGGCACCGGCAAGGATTACATCAACTGCCCGCTGAACGAGGAACAATATAACGCCTTCATCGACGCGCTGATCGCCGGCGACACCGTGGGCTTCAAGGAATGGGAAGGCACGCCCTATTTCGACGGCTGCCTGCCGATCGAGATCATGGCCGAACGCGGCCGCGAGACGCTGCGCCACGGCCCGATGAAGCCGATGGGCCTGACCAACGCCCATAACCCCACCGTCAAGGCCTATGCCGTCGTCCAGCTGCGCCAGGACAATGCGCTTGGCACGCTCTACAACATGGTCGGTTTCCAGACCAAGCTGAAATACGGCGTGCAGGCGGATGTGTTCCGCATGATACCGGGTCTGGAAAATGCGGAGTTCGCGCGCCTCGGCGGCCTGCACCGCAACACCTATATCGATTCCCCCATCCTGCTCGACCATTCGCTGAAGCTGAAATCCCGGCCCGACCTGCGTTTCGCCGGCCAGATCACCGGCTGCGAAGGTTATGTGGAAAGCGCCTCCGTCGGCCTCCTCGCCGGCCGCTTCGCCGCCGCCGAACAGAAGGGCGAAGCCCCGAGCCTGCCGCCGGCCACCACCGCGCTCGGCTCGCTCCTCAACCACATCACCGGCGGCCACCTCTCTTCCGATGATGAGCCGGGCAAACGCTCCTTCCAGCCGATGAACATCAATTTCGGCCTGTTCCCGGAACTGGCGCCGGGCGCAATCGTCAAACCGGAAGGCGTCAAACGTTTTCGCGGCAAGGACAAGACGATCATGAAACGCCAGCTGATTGCGGCGCGGGCGTTGAGGGATTGTGCGCAGTGGCTGGGGACGGTCGAGACCGCTCCGATTTCCGGCACCGTTCGGGATCACTGAACGGCGAAACATCGGCCACGGAACACTCCGACCGTGGCCGCTGCCGTCAGCGAACGTTCCAGAAGGCCCAGTCCGACTTGCCCTTCTGATATTTGTAGTGCCGCGAGAAATACGGATTGACCGTCGCCACATATTCGAACTCGAAGGTGGTCGCGCTGAGGAACGAAAACAGGGGGCTGTATTTATACCGCCCCGAAATCACGATGACGGCCTCTTCCTCCTTGAAGTTCCCTGCCTTCAGCATCTTGTCCCAGACGACGTTTTCGGCCGAGCCGAAGAAATTATAGGGCGCGAACTCAGTGACGGCGACACCGCCCACCAGTTTGGCGCTCCGCAGGGTCAGGTCGAGCTTGTCGGGGTCGAGCGGCTGGCCGGCGTCGATGACGAAGGTTTTCACACCCGTCCTTACCCGCTCCTCAAATTCGGGGAAACGCGCAGACCAGCGGGCGGTATTGTCGACGACCGTGACAAAACGGTCGTAACTCAACCAGCCACGACCGGTCTCGATCATCACCGCCAGAAAGATGATCAGCATCGGCAACAGCAGGGAAAATTCCACCGCAGCCACGCCGGAACGCGACCGTATCATGGCGCCGAGGACAGATTTCAGCCGAAAGACCATCATTCCGTCACCCGAACGGCGGTGATCGCCAAAGATACGTTCTGCAATTGCGGCTGCTTGCCGCCACCGGGAATCAACAGACGCGTGGTGGGCAGAATGAATCGCCAGTTGAAACCGAGCGCCAGAAGATATTGCCCGGCGCTTCTGTCCGGCGTCTGAAACTTGTTCTCGA
Organism: Rhizobium sp. UGM030330-04; assembly: GCF_003208455.1. Classification (NCBI taxonomy): domain Bacteria; kingdom Pseudomonadati; phylum Pseudomonadota; class Alphaproteobacteria; order Hyphomicrobiales; family Rhizobiaceae; genus Rhizobium; species Rhizobium sp. UGM030330-04. The sequence continues at coordinate 268,473 of NZ_QKML01000004.1, read as the reverse complement.
CCGGGAATGTCAACGGCACGGCGGTGAAATCCGCATCCGGGATCGGGACGAGCGTGATCTTCATATCCTCGTCCGTCGTGCCAAGCAGGAAGTTCGAGGCGATGACTCGCCTGAATTCAGCTTCGGTAACCGTCGTCTGGCTTGCCGCCGCCTTGCGCAGAAATTCTCCCCCGGCATTGGCCGCCATTGCCAGATTGAGACTGAACAGCAGCGCCAGACCAACTTCGAAAATACCGAACACCAGCAGAAAATACACCGGCAGGAGCAGGCCGAACTCGACCGCCGTCGCCGCCCGGATGTCGGCAGCGTAGGAGCTGAACCGGATGCGGCAACGGCGAAGGAACAAATCACTTCGGTGCGTCGACATACTTCACCTCGAACGCCGTGATGATGCCACCGAGACTGTCGCTTTTTCCACCGGCGGCAATCGTCAGCTTGTAGACGGAGTAGGTATCGACCGTGATCGAATAGCTGCGGCGCTCCCAGTAGACCTTGCCCTTCTGGGCCATTTCAATGATCTTCTTTTCCGAACCCAGCTTCGGGCGCAGAACCTGCAGGAAGATATCGATGTCGTTGGTGCCGCCATAGGCATCGTTACGGCCATTGTACCAGACCGAAACCTCATATGTGCCGGGATGCAGTTCCACATATTTGAAGATCGAACTGTTGGCATCCCGTCTGCCTGTCCCTTGCCAGTCGCTGTCCAGTTCCACCACATATTTGGTCGGCGGTATCCGGGCGTTTTCGGCACTCCACTGGGGAGATTTTGCCGGGTCGTCCGGTTGCGGTGAACACGGATTGGCCGCCGGGGATTGTGACGCATCCTTGCCGGGTTCTTTATCCGTCGGGGAAGTGTCCTGCTGCGAAACGCTGGCGCAGGCAGACCCGGCATCCTTCTGCGGCTCCTCATAGCCCTGCCAGCCGAATTTCTTGCGACATTCGGCACTGCTCCAGTCCTGAAGCTCGATACCGGGGCCAGTGCCGCCGTCCCATCCAAGTTCCTCATAGCTGTAGACACCCCAGCAGCCGTTCTTGGTGTTGGGGCTTTTGCCGAATTTGAGAACCCGCTCCTTGCCATTCAGTATCTCGAACGTGTTGTTGACGATCACCTCGCCATCATGCGGATAGGGAGGAATGCCGTCGCAACGGTAAGTCAGCGCGTAATCCATCTGTTCGACATTGAACATGCTGCCCAGCACCGTCCTGTAAGTGAATTTCGCTTCGATATCGGTGGTCAGCCAGTCGATCTTCACTTCGCGGCTCACCACCTTCTGCTTGGTGGAGCCGATGAGCGCATCGAACGTATCGAGCACATTTTTGCGGCGCACTTCATCGAGAGGCACATTCGTGCGGGTCGGTTTCGTCGAGCGCTCGCAGGCCTGCGCGATCACCCGCTTTGACTGGCTGTAATAAGCCAGCGCCCGGCCGCCTTCGAAAAGCAGCCCGAAGGTGAAAAGAAAAACCGGCATCATCAATGCCGTGATAATCGCGAAATTTGCCCGCCGGTCCTGAAGAAGCGAGCGGAAATGGCGCGTCGACGCCTTCAATATTCTTTCAACATACAACATCTGCAACTATCGCTTTCGTCCAATCGCAACGGATCGTGCCGCCCCCTCCCCAGCCGGACACGCAAAGGCTGCCGCCGGGCAAGATGCCGGGCCGCAGAAAACAAATTCAGCAAAACCGCTGATGCCGCGATCATGGCGGCGTGACGCGAATGGCGTGGTTCAATCGCATTCGCGAGACAAAGATATTTCCCAAGCCGCCAATCAAAGGCAGCCCAATTCCATTCGTCATTCTATATGGCGAATTAAACACCAGATTCGTAAATTAAAGGTCACCCGAATACCAAAAACAGTAAGTAAAATCATGTAGTTAAATAAGGTATTCATAATTTATTATAGTCGAAATACTCGATGTAATGGACCGGCTGGATATTCGATGGCGAATATGATTTTCCCGCCATATCTTTTCCCGGCAAGAGCTGAAACGGCCACATTTTTTTGAGCGTCATGGACAGGCACCAGCCCCTTTGCCCCTTGTCCCTGCCGCCAAGCTCGGGCAAAACAGCCCTATCCAATCATGAGACAAACGCCAGGAGATCGAAAATGGACGTACGCGCCGCTGTTGCCATTCAGGCAGGAAAACCGCTTGAGGTCATGACCGTTCAACTTGAAGGTCCGCGCGCCGGCGAAGTGCTTGTTGAGGTCAAGGCGACCGGCATCTGCCACACGGATGATTTCACCCTGTCGGGTGCCGATCCTGAAGGTCTGTTCCCGGCGATCCTCGGCCATGAAGGTGCTGGCGTCGTGGTTGATGTCGGCCCCGGCGTCACCTCGGTCAAGAAGGGCGACCATGTCATTCCGCTCTATACGCCGGAATGCCGCGAGTGCTACTCCTGCACGTCGCGCAAGACCAATCTCTGCACCTCCATCCGCGCCACCCAGGGCCAGGGCGTGATGCCTGACGGTACCTCGCGCTTCTCCATCGGCAAGGACAAGATCCACCACTATATGGGCTGCTCGACCTTCTCGAACTACACGGTCCTGCCGGAAATCGCACTGGCCAAGATCAATCCCGACGCGCCCTTCGACAAGGTCTGCTACATCGGTTGCGGCGTGACAACAGGTATCGGCGCGGTCATCAACACCGCCAAGGTCGAGATTGGCTCAACGGCCATCGTCTTCGGTCTCGGCGGCATCGGCCTCAACGTGCTGCAGGGCCTGCGCCTTGCCGGCGCCGACATGATCATCGGCGTCGACATCAACCCCGACCGCAAGGCCTGGGGCGAGAAGTTCGGCATGACCCACTTCGTCAACCCGAAGGAAGTCGGCGAGGATATCGTGCCCTATCTCGTCAACATGACGAAGCGCAACGGCGACCTGATCGGCGGCGCTGATTATACCTTCGACTGCACCGGCAACACGAAGGTCATGCGCCAGGCGCTGGAAGCCTCGCATCGCGGCTGGGGCAAGTCGGTCATCATCGGCGTTGCCGGTGCCGGCCAGGAAATCTCCACGCGCCCCTTCCAGCTCGTCACCGGCCGCAACTGGATGGGCACGGCCTTCGGCGGCGCGCGCGGCCGCACGGATGTGCCGAAGATCGTCGACTGGTACATGGAAGGCAAGATCCAGATCGATCCGATGATCACCCACACCATGCCGCTCGAAGACATCAACAAGGGCTTCGAGCTGATGCACAAGGGTGAGAGCATCCGCGGCGTGGTCGTTTATTGATCGACAACAGATGAAGGGCAGCGCCTTTTGCGCCTGCCCTTCATGCAAATGTGATCGCGCCGGCCGCCCTGCATCCGGCGCGATTAACGGGACGGTAAATCTATCGTCGTAAGCCGATATTACGCGGCGAAGTTGAAAAATCTCTTTCCCCGGCCAAATCATGCCAGACAGCGGAGAGTGACCCCTGAAAATCGTACCGATCGACAACGGAAACCGCGCCGCCGCTGTTACCCTTTTGGCGAAAGGTTTCCCCGAAAAAAGCGAGGCCTTCTGGTCGCGCGGGCTGGCGCTCATCAATGAACACCACCAGCGCCGGGAACTCGGCGCAATCGGGCAATTGCTGCTGAAGGGCGAGGATGCGGAAGGTGTCCTGCTGACGATCCGCAACCGCCTGCCGGATAGCGGCAGGATCGTCGTCAATCTGTCCAGCTGGTATGTCGAACCCTCCTGCCGGTGGTTTGCGCCGCGCATGTTGCAGATGGCCTCCGCCGCCGAGGAGGAACTGTTCACCGACCTCACTCCCTCTCCCGAAGCCTGCAGGCTGAATGAGCGGCTGGGTTTCCACACGGTGACGGATTGCACGCTGTTTTATCCCCTGCCGCTCACCGCACCCCGTCCGGCAGGCGCGCGGCTCAGCCCGCTTGCCGCCATGCCTGCGGATACCCTGCCGGATGCAATGCGCGACATGCTTGAAGATCATGCGCGGCTGGGCTGCATCGTCGCCGTTATGCAGGCGGATGGCCGTCAGCATCCGCTGGTGTTTCTAAAGACCACAACCAGAAAGCTGCCCTCCGCCCGCCTGATCTATTGCGAGGACCGGGAGATCGCCCAGAGGCACATATCCGCGATCGCCCGCCATCTTCTTGGCCAGGGCAGGCTCGCCCTCACCATGGCCGCACTGGAGGGTGAACGAAACGCCGGCGGATTTGCCGCACATAAATCAGCGCCGATACAAGTAAAAGGCGTATGGAACCCACGATTTATTAACGAAACATACTCAGAGTTGGTGTTATTGCCACCCTAGGTATTTTAGTGGTGCCTGCACGACCTGACGGAATCTTGACCTTTACAAAAAAAAGCGCCTTTCCGGGCAGGTTTATGGGAAACACGGGAAATCGGAGAACAAGCATGCTTGCGGCGAAAAAGAGCGAAATCGACGTTGCTGATACCATCTATTCCTATCTCTCCAACCGTTTCCCCGCCTATGCGCCCTTTTCCGCCGACACGCTGCTTCTCGAAGGCGGCGTGATCGATTCGCTTGGCTTTCTGGAGCTGATGATCTTTCTCGGCGAGGGTTTCGGCATCATTCTCGATGACGAGCATTTCACGCCGGAAAATCTCGGCACGCCCGCAGACCTCATCGCCTTCGTCCTCAGGGAACGGAGGAGATGACACCCCATTTCCTGCTGCACCATCTTCTTGCCGCGCGCGCGGCAAGCGACGATCAGGCCCTCGTTCATAAAGAACAATCGCTGAGTTATCGCGAATTCGCCGCAGCGGCGGCGCGATGCGCGGCGGCCCTGCAGCAGGCCGGCGCGGAACGCGGCGACCGCGTCGTCATCTATCTGCCACGCGGCATTGAGGAATGCTGGTCGATCTTCGGTGTCAGCATGGCGTCCGGTGTTTTCGTTCCGGTCAATGCGCTGCTGAAATCGCAGCAGATCCGCCATATCGTCGCGGATAGCGGCGCGAAAATCGTCATCAGCAACAGGGCAATGCAGGCGGAACTGGATGCTGCGCTGCAAGGGCTGACCGATGTGACCCTGTTGCTGGCGGAAGATATCGAAGGCCACACAAGCCTGCCTGCCCGCCCTTCGGCGGCAATCGGCGAAGACCTCGCCGCCATCCTCTATACATCGGGCTCCACCGGCTCGCCCAAGGGCGTGATGCTGTCGCACCGCAATCTTCTGGCCGGCGCGCGCATCGTGCGCACCTATCTGGAGATCACGGCCAGAGACCGCATTCTTTCCCTCCTGCCCTTCAGCTTCGATTATGGCCTGAACCAGCTGCTGACGGCGGTGGAACAGGGCGCGACCACGATCATCTCCACCTTCCGGCTGGGCGACGATATCGTCCGCGATCTGCGCGACCATGCCGTGACAGGTCTCGCCGGCGTGCCGACCGTCTGGGCAATCCTGACCAGAGCGGCCCCGTCGCTCGCAAAGACGCCACTGCCGCATCTGCGCTACATCACCAATTCCGGCGGGCGTGTGCCGCAGGAAACCGTAAAAGCGCTGCGCGAAAAGCTGCCGGACACCAAAATCTACCTGATGTATGGTCTGACCGAGGCTTTCCGCTCCACCTTCCTGCCACCGGAAGAAATCGACAGCCGCCCGACCTCCATCGGCAAGGCTATCCCGGAATGCGAGATCTTCATCGTCACCGACAAGGGACAGCGGGCAAGACCGGGCGAGCCCGGCATTCTCGTCCACCGCGGCCCGACCGTATCGCTCGGCTACTGGAACCGGCCGGAAGACACGGCAAAAGTGCTGCGCCCTCATCCTTTCATTCCAGCGGCGCTGGGCGGCGAAACCGTCTGTTATTCCGGCGATCTGGCCGTGGAGGACGAGGACGGTTTCTTCAGCTTCGTTGCCCGCAACGATGCGATGATCAAATCGTCAGGCTATCGCATCAGCCCGACCGAGGTGGAGGAAAGCCTGATGTCGACAGGGCTGTTCCAGCAGGTCGCCGTCATCGGTCTGCCGGACCCCTTTGCCGGTGAAAGGGTACATGCGGTGGCAACCGCCGCCAATGAAAATATCGACGTTTCGGCAGCCCTTAAGAAAGCCGCCGAAATGCTCGCTCCCTTCATGATCCCGCGCGCCATCGAACTGGTCGACCGGCTGCCGGTCACCGCCAATGGCAAGGTGGATTACCGCGCGCTGGTGCGCGAACGGACGGACAATGTCGCCCACGGATAAAACCCAGAGCCACGGCCCGGCCCTTGCGGCTGCGCAATTTGCGGTCACTGACAATGATCTCGTCATCGGCGGGCTTGCGGTGCGCGATATCGTCGCCCAAACCGGAACGCCGTGCTTCCTCTATGATGCAAGCGCCATGCGCCGCGCCTATCGGAGCCTTGAAACGGCGCTCTCGGGCTTTGCCGATATCTATTATTCGGTAAAGGCCAATCCCCTGCCCGCCATTATCTCGCTCTTCCGGCAGCAGGGCGCGGGCGCGGAAATCGCCTCCGTCGGCGAATATCGCGCCGCCATCAAGGCCGGCGTCGCACCTGCGAACATCATCTTCGCCGGCCCCGGCAAGGGCATGGCCGAATTGCGCGAGGTGATCGAGGGCGGCATCGGCGAAATCCATATTGAAAGCGCCGAGGAAATCGCCCGCATCGAAGAGATCGGCAAACCGGTCAAAGCCTCGATCCGCATCAACCCCGTGCCGGATGCGCAGGCCGGCGCCATGCGCATGGGCGGCAAGGCCACCGCTTTCGGTTTCGACGAGGAAGAGCTGGAAAACGTCCTGCCGCTCTTCAAGGGTGCCAGACATATCGATCTCGTCGGCGTGCACATCTATGGCGGCACGCAGATCCTCGACGCCGACATGCTTGTCTCCCAATGGCGACACGCCATTTCCCTTGCCGCACGCATGGCGCAAATGCTGGGCAGATCGCTTGAAACCATCGATCTCGGCGGTGGCCTCGGCATCCCCTATTTCGCCGGGGAAACGCCGCTTGATCTTGCAACGGTCAGCGCCGCCATTCCCGATCTCAAGACGCTTGTGAAAGCGCATCCGCTGATAACCGACGCCCATATCATCGTCGAACCCGGCCGCTTCCTCGCCGGCCCCGGCGGCATCTATGTGGCGGAAGTAAATTCGGTAAAAAACTCGCGCGGCACCACCTTCGTGGTGACGGATGGCGGCATGCACCACCATCTGGCGGCCTCGGGCAATCTCGGCCAGATCGTCAAGCGCAACTACCCCATCGTCGCGCCCGCCAAGATGCAGGCAGACTACGACGAGACCGCAACCATCGTCGGCCCGCTCTGCACACCGCTCGACACATTGGCCCGCAATGCGGCTCTGCCGAAACTGAAGGCCGGTGATCTGCTCGCCATCCTGCAATCGGGCGCCTATGGCGCCAGCGCCAGCCCTGCGGGTTTTCTCAGCCATGCGGCGGCGAAGGAAGTGCTGGTGGAGGATGGTGTGTTTGAGGCGATCGGACGCTGATCACACCCGCAGCAACCTGTCCCCCACCGCGAATTTCGATTTCAGCAGACACTCGTCATATTCGGCTTCCGCGACGGAATCGAAGACGATGCCGCCCCCGACATTAAAGACGGCACGGCCATCATCGAACAGGCTGAGTGTGCGGATCGCTACTGAGAACCGCATATCACCGTCAGGGGATATAAAGCCGATCGCGCCGCAATAGGCGTCGCGTGGGCCAGCTTCCAGCTCGCGCAGAATTTTCATCGCCCACATTTTCGGTGCGCCGGTGACGGAGCCGCAGGGAAACAGCGCGGCGAAGATGTTTTCCACCGTCACCTCAGGCAGAAGCTTCGCCCTGATATGGCTGACCATCTGGTGCACCGTGGGATAGGTCTCGATATCGAACAGCCGCGGCACATGAAGGCTGCCAACCTCGGTGATACGGGAAATATCGTTACGCAGCAGATCGACGATCATGCGGTTTTCGGCCAGCGTCTTTTCATCCGCCAGCATCGCCGCGATAATCGCCCGGTCCTCCTCCGCATCCGCCCCGCGCGGTGTGGTTCCCTTCATCGGATGGGTTTCGATGAAACCTTCGCCATCGACCGAAAAAAACAGTTCCGGCGAGCGCGACAGGATCACCGGGCCGCCAAGATCGACCAGCGCGCCGTATTTCACCGGCTGCCGCTCGATCAGCGACCAGAAGGCGGTGAGCGGATCGCCACTCCAGCGGGCGGTGACGGGCATGGTCAGATTGCCCTGGTAACAGTCGCCGCGACGCAGATGGTCGTGCAGTCGCGCAAAGCGCTGCTGGTATTCTTGGAGCGTCCAGGCCGGCACGGGATCGGAAAGAAACGCATCCGCATCCGGCAGCGCATCGGGACGCGCAAACCGCCCCGCATCCGCCTGCGGACCGGAAAAGACGCCAAAGGTCAGAAACGGCACGTTGCGAGGCTCGGCGGCAAAAGGCGCAAGCTTTGGTTCGAACAGGAAACCCGCCTCGTAGGACATATAGCCGGCAAGATATTTACCGGCCCGGCGCAGTTCTTCCATGCGCTTGAGCGCGGCGAAAAACGCCTCAGGCTCATCCGCGACGATGATTTCCTCCGGCTCGGCGAAGGCTGTCACCGTGCCGGTCGTGTCATCCCGGAAAAGAACGTAAGGCGCATGTGCCAAGGAAAAAATCCGTAGAAGGTAAATCTGGAGACTTCAGGGCGTCGGAAAGAAACCTCTCCATCGTCATCCTCGGTCATCGGATCAAGTCCGAGGATGTCCCGAGGATCTACCGCCCGTTGACTTTAGTTGCCTCGGCAGATCCTCGGCACAGGGCCGAGGATGACGTCGAGTGTGGAAGAAAGGCTCGCCATCTCCATTAAACCGGGTCTATGTCGCCCCGCGCCCACATCTCTATGGTTTCCGCATAAAAATCGGCGAAACGGCCTTCCTCGATAGACTTGCGGATACCCTGCATCAGCTCCTGATAATAGGCAAGATTGTGCCAGGAGAGCAGCATGCCCCCCAGCGCCTCGTTGGAGCGGGTGAGATGGTGCAGATAGGCGCGGGAATAATCGCGCGAGGCCGGGCAGTTGGACTGCTCGTCGAGCGGGCGCATATCTTCGGCATGGCGGGCGTTGCGGATATTGACCCTGCCGCGACGGGTAAAGGCAAGCCCGTGACGGCCGGAGCGGGTCGGCATCACGCAGTCGAACATGTCGATACCACGCGCCACCGATTTCAGGATATCGTCAGGCGTGCCGACGCCCATCAGGTAACGCGGCTTTTCGATGGGTAACACCGGAAGAGTGATATCGAGCATGCCGAGCATCACATCCTGCGGTTCGCCGACGGCAAGACCGCCGACGGCGTAGCCCTTCAGATCAAGCTGCTTCAGCCCTTCGGCGGAACGAATGCGCAGATCCGGCTGGTCGCCGCCCTGCACGATGCCGAACATGGCCTTGCCGGGCTGCTCGCCGAAGGCGACGCGGCAGCGTTCCGCCCAGCGCAGCGACATTTCCATGGCGCGCTCGATTTCCTTGCGCTCGGCCGGCAGCGCAATGCACTCGTCGAGCTGCATCTGGATGTCCGAATCGAGCATGCCCTGAATTTCGATCGAGCGTTCCGGCGACATGTGGTGCAGCGAACCGTCCACATGGCTCTTGAAGGTCACGCCCTGCTCGTCCAGCTTGCGCAGGCCAGAAAGCGACATCACCTGAAAACCGCCGCTATCGGTGAGGATCGGATGCGGCCAGCGAATCAGCTCATGCAGACCGCCAAGACGCGCAACACGTTCCGGGCCGGGCCGCAGCATCAGGTGATAGGTATTGCCGAGAATGATATCGGCCCCCAGCTCGCGCACCTGATCGAGATACATGGCCTTGACGGTGCCAACAGTGCCAACCGGCATGAAGGCGGGCGTGCGGATGACGCCGCGCGGCATGGCGACTTCGCCGAGGCGCGCGCCGCCACTCGTGGCTTTCAGGGTGAAGGTGAATTTGTCGTGCATCAGTTTTTCCGGAACAACAGGCTGGAATCGCCATAGGAATAGAAACGGTATCCGGTTTCGATGGCACGCTTATAAGCGTCACGCATCGTTTCGAGACCGCAGAAAGCCGAAACCAGCATGAACAGCGTGGATTTCGGCAGGTGGAAATTGGTCATGAGCATATCAACCACCCGGAAACGGTAACCAGGCGTGATGAAGATGCCGGTGGCATCGGACCATGGGTGGATAACACCATTCTCGTCGGCCGCACTTTCGATAAGCCGCAGCGAAGTGGTGCCGACGCAGATAATACGCCCGCCGCGCGCCTTCACCGCATTGAGCTGTGTGGCCGTTTCCTGCGAAACATGGCCGATCTCGAAATGCATCTTGTGATCGTCGGTATCGTCGGACTTCACCGGAAGGAAAGTGCCTGCCCCAACGTGAAGCGTCACGAAATGCCGCTCGATGCCGGCCTTGTCCAGTGCTTCGAACAGATCGGGGGTAAAATGCAGCCCGGCGGTGGGGGCGGCAACCGCACCCTTCTCGCGGGCATAAATGGTCTGGTAGTCGGTCTGGTCCTGCGCATCTTCCGGCCGTTTGGCGGCGATATAAGGCGGCAAAGGAATATGGCCGACCGAGGCAATCGCCTCGTCCAGAACAGGGCCGGAAACGTCGAACAACAGCGTTATCTCGCCATCCTCGCCCTTTTCCTCGACGGTGGCCTCCAGATGGGCAAGGCCGCAGGCATTGTCGCGCTCATAACCGAACCGGATGCGGTCGCCTTCCTTGATGCGCTTGCCGGGGCGGGCGAAAGCCTTCCAGCGCGACTGGTCGGCACGCATGTGCAGCGTGGCCGAAACCGACGTCTCCGGCGCACCTTCGCGCAGGCGCACGCCTTCCAGCTGGGCCGGAATGACGCGGGTATCGTTGAAAACAAGCGCATCGCCGGGCTGCAGGAAAGACGGCAGGTTAAAGACGTGATGGTCTTCCATGCGGTTTTCATTCGGATCGACCACCAGCAGGCGCGCAGTGTCGCGCGGGTTCGCCGGGCGAAGGGCGATATTATCCTCGGGCAGATCGAAATCGAACAGGTCTACACGCATTGCAGGGGCTCTCGAAAATATCAAAACCCGCCTCGCAGCAAACTGCCGGCGGGTCGTTGTTGGTGAAGGGGCTTCCTCCCCTCCACGTCATCCTCGGGCTTGACCCGAGGACCCATGACGCTGGCGGGAATGGATCCTCGGGTCAAGCCCGAGGATGACGTCGAGTGCGAGGAACACTCCATCAGCAAAACATCCGCCCGCCCTGCAGTTCAGCAAGGCGGGAGAAACTCTTTAACCTCAAGCCGCCGAAGCAAGTTTCATGGAAACGATCGAATCGGGGTCCTTCACCGGCTCGCCGCGCTTGACCTTGTCGATGGCTTCCATGCCTTCGATGACCTGGCCCCAGACGGTGTACTGCTTGTTCAGCCAGGGCGAATCGGTGAAGCAGATGAAGAACTGCGAGTTGGCGGAGTTCGGGCTCTGCGAACGGGCCATGGAGCAGGTGCCGCGCACGTGCGGAATGGCGGAAAATTCAGCCTTCAGGTCTTCCTTTTCAGAGCCGCCCATGCCGGCGCGTGCCGGGTTGAAGCTTTCCGAACCCTTCTTGCCGAACTTCACGTCGCCCGTCTGGGCCATGAAGTCTTCGATGACGCGGTGGAACACGACGCCATCATAAGCGCCTTCCGATACCAGTTCCTTGATGCGGGCAACGTGGCCCGGAGCAACTTCCGGAAGCAGCTGGATCACGACCTTGCCGGTCGTCGTTTCCATGATGATGGTGTTTTCCGGATCCTTGATCTCGGCCATGACTATTCTCCTCTGTTCGGGCTCTATTGCCCTACCTTACTTCTTGCCGACGGTGACCTTGATCATCCGGTCGGGGTTGGAAACTTCGCCGTTGCTGCCCTGCCCGCGCTTGATCTTGTCCACGGCTTCCATGCCGGACACGACCTTGCCGACCACGGTATACTGGCCGTTCAGGAACGGGCCATCGGCAAACATGATGAAGAACTGCGAATTGGCGGAATTCGGATCCTGCGAGCGGGCCATGCCGACCACACCGCGCGTGAACGGCGTCTTGGAGAACTCAGCCGGAATATCCGGCAGGTCAGAACCGCCGGTGCCGGCGCGCTGGGCGTTGAAGCTCTTTTCCATGTTGCCATACTGCACGTCGCCGGTCTGCGCCATGAAACCGTCGATGACGCGGTGGAAGGCGACATTGTCATAAGCGCCCTTCTTGGCCAGCGCCTCGATCTGCGCCACGTGCTTGGGCGCGACTTCCGGCATCAGTTCGATGACGACGGGACCGTCCTTCAGCTGCACGGTCAAGAGTTCGGCGGCGGAAGCAATGGTGCTGGCGGCAAGCGCGCCTGCAAACATGGCGCCGGCAAAGGCAAATCGAACGAGTTTCATCGGATTGGCTCCAGAATGTGGGGCTGAAGTCAGCGCTTCAGCTTGGCGTTGAGGGCTTCAAGCACGGCTTTCGGCACGAAGGCATCGACATTGCCGCCCATGGCGGCGATCTGCCGGACCAATGTGGCTGTAATGGGTCGCGACGATGTTCCGGCGGGCAGGAACACTGTCTGGATATCGGGCGCCATCTGGCGGTTCATGCCGGCCATCTGCATTTCATAATCGAGATCGGTGCCGTCGCGCAGGCCGCGCAGCAGGAGGCGCGCGCCGTGCTTTCGGGCGGCATCCACGACCAGATTGTCGAAGGAAACGACTTCCATGCGCGCCGCCTCATCGGGCAGCTGCTCGGCAAGCGCCTGCTTTATCAGCGCCGCCCGCTCATCGAAACTGAACAGCGGCGCTTTTCCGGGATGAATGCCGACGGCGACGATGACTTTCGACGCCACGTTCAGCGCCTGGATAAGCACATCCAGATGTCCGTTGGTCATCGGATCGAATGATCCTGGATAAAAGGCAATCGTCATATCGCTCTCAGATGGTGGGCACGCTTCGATGCTGGGTACCATGTGCCCGCCTTTTGTCATGGAGAGCCACGCGGCGCAAGACTTTATAACCGCGCAGCCCAACCGGGGCTGGCGCGTGAACCCGCGATGAATGGGCCGTTCAGTGCGGTTTCAGAGCTATTTTGTTTAAATGCACAGCATCGGGAAACCGAAACGCCCCTCACCCGTTAAACATCCGGAGAATTGAAAATGCTGGCCTTCATGATCGTCCTTTCGATCATCGCTTCATTCGCAGCCGAGTATCTTTTTCTCGAATGACGACCTCAGCCAGTTTCCTGAACGCCAGATGAACGAGCCATTCAAGGAAGTTTCACAGGCGCGATGCTAATCGATTTTTACGGTTGACGCGGAACATGTCGAGACATGGCGCGTTAAGAAAGAACCAAAGGAACGGACATATGTTTGTAAGAGAAAAACAGTCTACTTCGGCGAAAATCAGCGTCATCAGCACCGCCTGGACAGTACTGGTTATCGCAATGGTAGCAACGACGTTTAGCCTTTATGAGCAGAAGCCTGAAACCCAGGGACCGGACTATCCGCAGCTGACCGCCCGTTACCAGTATATGAATTATTACTGATAACGGGGAGAATTTCCTCGAAACTCCCGGAGACGATATCATGTTCACATTTCTGACGATGCTTCTGGCCCTGATCAGCGTAATGTTCGTGACGTCAATGATCTCCGTCGTCGCCGAGATGCGGCGGGAAGACGAGGAATTCAAGGCGATGATCCGGCGCGACCGCGCCTTCTGAGCGCGTCAGACCGGCCTGACAGCCGATTCAGGAACGATTCTTCACAACCGCCTGGCCGCTCCGGGCGGTTTTATTTTGCGCCTCATGAAGGCAATGCGGCGAAGATGAAGGCGAAAAAACGCCGCTCCAATCACATAACCGTTTTCAAAACCCCGTTTTTCCAAGGCAAATTCCCTTCAATTTCCGTTTGGATTGATTTAAGGAACGCCGATACGTTGCGGGCCGGACAGCCGGCGACCGCGATGACGTTCCTGTGAGGTTTGCATAACGATGCTCGATTCCCTGAGAAATGCTTCTCGAACCATGGCAGCCAAGCTGCTGCTTCTCCTGCTTGTTGTTTCGTTCGGCGTCTGGGGCGTCTCCGCATCGCTTGTCACCGCCAATTCCCACGCCGTCATGACGGTGGGCGACCAGACGGTCAGCCCGGAGGAATTCCGCCTCGCTTATCAGCGCCAGATTTCCGATCTCAGCCGCCAGTTCGGCACAAGGCTGACGACCGAACAGGCCAAGGCCTTCGGCATCGACCGTCAGGTCTTCAGCCAGCTTGCGGCGGGTGCAGCGCTTGATGAGCTGGCTTCCAGGATGAATCTCGGCCTTTCGGAAGACCGCCTTGCCAACCTGATCGCCGAGGACCCGGCCTTCAAGTCGGTCAACGGCCAGTTCGACCGCAACCTGTTCAGCGAACGCCTGCGCAATTCCGGTTTCCGCGAGGACGACTATATCAAGGAACGCAGCAAGGTTGCCGTCAGAAGCCAGATCGTCGAAGCCGTGTCGGATGGTTTTACCGCACCGCAGGTGCTGGTGGACGCGCTGAAACAGTATCGCAACGAACAGCGCGCGGTCGATTACGTCATTCTCTCCAATGCCGTCATCCCGCCGGTCAAGGCGCCGGGCGACGACGTGCTCACGCCCTGGTTCGAGACCAACAAGACGAAATATCGCGCACCGGAATTCCGCAAGTTCACCTATGTGAAGCTCGAGCCTTCCGACATTGCCGAGCCGGCCTCGGTAACCGACGCGCAGATTGCCGACTATTATGAAAGCCACAAGGACAGCTTCCGCACCGCCGGCCGCCGGACGGTTGAACAGCTGACCTTTACGGACAAGGAAATGGCCGCCGCCGCCGCCGAACAGATTCGTCTCGGCAACACCACCTATGATCAGGTGGTGAAGGACCAGGGCAAGACCGCCGCCGACGTGACGCTCGGTGAATTCACCAAGGATACGATCCCCGACCAGTCGATTGCCGATGCCGCCTTTGCCATCCAGAAGGATGGCGGCGTCTCGCCGGTGGTCGAAGGTTCCTTCGGCCCGGTCATCCTGCGCGTCACGGGCATCAAGCCGGAAACCACCCGCACGCTGGACGAAGCGAAGGAAGACATCCGCAAGGATCTCGCCACCGCCGCCGCCGCGGAAGAAATCACCAATGTGCACGACCGTTATGAAGATCTGCGTGCCGGCGGCTCCTCGCTTGCCGATGCGGCACAGCAGCTGAACCTGAAACCCGTCACCATTGCCGCCATCGATGCCGCCGGCCTTGATGAAAAGGGTGATGCAATCGAGGGCCTGCCCTCACCGCAGCTGGCGCAGGAAGTCTTCAAGACCGAACCCGGCACCGAAGCCCTGCCGATCAATCTCGGCCGCGAAGGCTACATCTGGTTCGATGTCGACCAGATCATCGCCGCCCGCGACCGCACGCTTGCCGAAGTCCGCGACGATGTCGTGGCCGACTGGACGGCGGAGCAGCAGCGCACCGCGCTTGCCGCCAAGGCCGATGAGCTGAAGGCCCGCGTTGAAAAGGGCGAGACGCTTGAGGCCGTGGCCGGCGAACTGAGCCTTGCCGTCGAGCAGAAATCCGGCCTGCGCCGCACCAGCGAGGACGCGATTTTCGGCCGCCAGACGATTGCCGCCGTCTTCTCCGGCGCTGAAGGCGTGGTTGGCACGGCGGCGGACGCCGAAGGTTCCAGCCGCATTCTCTTCAAGGTCACCGCGGTCGACACCAACGCTCCGGCCGATGCGCTTGCCAATGACGACCAGCAGTTCAACGCCATCGCCCGCGCGGCCGGCGACGATATGCTGGACCAGATGGTCAACCGCCTGCAGAATGACTATGGTGTGACCATCAACCAGGCCCTCGCCGATCAGGCGATGGTCGGCTTCTGACCGGGGGGCGGAAACCATGGCCGAACTGAAGCCGCTGATCGCCAAGGTCGCGAACGGAGAAAGCCTGAACCGCGAGGAATCGCGGGCGGCTTTCGACATTCTGATGTCGGGTGAAGCCACGCCGTCGCAGATCGGCGGTTTCCTGATGGCGCTGCGCGTGCGCGGGGAAACGGTCGACGAGATCGTCGGCGCCGTCTCCTCCATGCGTGCCCGCATGCTGCCGGTCTCGGCTCCCGCCAATGCCATCGATATCGTCGGAACCGGCGGCGACGGCATCGGCACCTATAATATCTCGACACTGGCTTCGATCATCGTTGCCGGCACGGGCCTGCCGGTCGCCAAGCATGGCAACCGGGCGCTGAGCTCCAAATCCGGCACGGCGGATGCCTTGTCGGCGCTCGGCGTCAAGCTCGATATCGGTCCCGATCTCATCGCCCGCTGCATCGCGGAGGCGGGTCTCGGCTTCATGTTCGCGCAGATGCATCATTCCGCCATGCGCCATGTCGGCCCGAGCCGCGTCGAACTCGGCACAAGGACCATCTTCAACCTGCTCGGCCCGCTTTCCAACCCGGCGGGTGCAAAGCGCCAATTGCTCGGCGTCTTTTCGCCGCGCTGGCTGGTGCCGCTTGCCGAAGTGCTGCGCGATCTCGGTTCGGAAAGCATCTGGGTCGTGCATGGCGACGGCATGGATGAAGTCACCACCACCGGCGTCACCCATGTGGCGGCGCTGGAAGGCGGCAAAATCCGCACC
This sequence comes from Rhizobium sp. UGM030330-04, assembly GCF_003208455.1. NCBI lineage: Bacteria > Pseudomonadati > Pseudomonadota > Alphaproteobacteria > Hyphomicrobiales > Rhizobiaceae > Rhizobium > Rhizobium sp. UGM030330-04. Next base: position 251,905 of record NZ_QKML01000004.1, on the reverse strand, counting down.
TTCGATCTGACCCCGAAGGATTTCGGCGTCGACGTTGCTGTAATGGCCGATCTCAAGGGCGGCGACGGCATTGCCAATGCGGCAGCCTTGCGCGACGTTCTGTCGGGCAAGCGCAACGCCTATCGTGACGTGTCGCTCTGCAACGCGGCTGCGGCGCTCGTGATCGCCGGCAAGGCGGAAACGCTCGGTCAGGCAATGACCATCGCCAGCCAGGCGCTCGACAGCGGTGCGGCCGCCGCCGCGCTCGACCGTCTGGTCGCGGTTTCCAACGAAGCCGACCCCCGGCAGGCCGACCATTAAAAGGAATGAGAGCGAGATCATGAGCGACATTCTGAAAAAGATCGAAATCTACAAACGCGAGGAAATCGCCGCCGCCAAGGCGAAGACCTCTCTGGCCGACCTCAAGGCGATGGCCGCCGACCAGACCGCGCCGCGCGGTTTCTACAAGGCGCTTCGGGGAAAACAGGCCGAGGGCAAGTTCGGCCTGATCGCCGAAATCAAGAAGGCGAGCCCCTCCAAGGGCCTGATCCGTCCCGATTTCGATCCGCCGGCACTGGCTGCTGCCTATGAGGCGGGCGGTGCCGCCTGTCTGTCCGTGCTGACGGATAGCCCAAGCTTTCAGGGCGCGCCGGAATTCCTGACCGCCGCCCGCAACGCCTGTGCCCTGCCCGCGCTGCGCAAGGATTTCATGTTCGAGACCTATCAGGTGCATGAGGCCCGCGCCTGGGGCGCGGACTGCATTCTCCTCATCATGGCATCGCTCTCCGACGACGAGGCGAAGCGCCTCGAGGACGAGGCTTTCGCGCTTGGCATGGATGTGCTGGTGGAAGTGCATGACGAGGAAGAGACGGAACGGGCCCTGAAGCTCGCCTCGCCGCTCCTCGGCATCAACAACCGCAACCTGCGCACCTTCGAGGTCAGCCTCGAAACCAGCGAAAGACTGGCGGGCCTCGTGCCGGCCGAAAAGCTGCTGGTCAGCGAAAGCGGCATCTTCACCTTCGAGGATTGCCGGCGTCTCGAAAAAAGCGGCATCAGCACCTTCCTTGTCGGCGAAAGCCTGATGCGCAAGGATGACGTGACGGCGGCCACCAAAGCCCTTCTGACAGGCCAGTCCGGCATTCTGGCAGCGGAATAATATCCCGATGAGCGATGGCCAGAAGCTCACCCATATCGATGCCTCCGGCGAGGCGCACATGGTCGATGTCGGCGACAAGGCCGAGACCGTCCGCGTGGCCGTCGCCGAAGGCTTCGTGAAGATGAAGCCGGAAACGCTGGCGCTCATCCGCGACGGCAACGCCAAGAAGGGCGATGTCATCGGCACCGCGCGGCTCGCCGGCATCATGGCCGCCAAGCAGACGGCCAATCTCATCCCGCTCTGCCACCCGCTGATGCTGACCAAGGTTGCGGTGGACATTACCGAAGACACCGCCCTGCCCGGCCTGCGCGTCGAGGCCATGGTGAAACTGTCCGGCAAGACCGGTGTGGAAATGGAGGCGCTGACCGCCGTTTCTGTCACCTGTCTGACGATCTATGACATGGCCAAGGCCGCCGACAAGGCGATGGAAATCGTCAATATCCGCCTGCTCGAAAAGAGCGGCGGCAAATCCGGTGATTTTCGCCGGCAGGAGAGCTGAATGAAACCGCTGCTGCCCGTAGATGATGCCACAAGGCGCCTTCTGGATGCGGCGGTTCCGGTAGCGGAAAACGAGATATTGCCGCTCGCGGAATGTGATGGCCGTGTTCTTTCGGCCGATCTGGCGGCGCGCCTCACCCAGCCTCCCTTCGATGCCTCGGCCATGGACGGTTATGCGCTGCGCAGCGCCGATGCGCCCGCAATCGGCTCCGTCCTCACCGTCATCGGCCAGGCGGCTGCCGGCCATGCCTTTGCCGGCACGATAGGTGAAGGCGAAGCCGTGCGCATCTTCACCGGCGCGCCGGTGCCTGAGGGCGCCGATACGATTCTCATTCAGGAAGATGCCGAAGTGCTGGAAGCGGGCAAAATCCGCACCACTTTCGCAGTCACCGCCGGGAGACATATTCGCCCGCGCGGTCAGGATTTCACCGAAGGCGAAACGGTTCTGGAAGCCGGACGGGAACTCCGCTTCACCGACCTGACACTTGCGGCGGCCATGAACCACGCGGCTCTTGCCGTCTACCGCAAGCCGCGCATCGCCATTCTCGCCACCGGCGACGAATTGCTGCCGCCGGGAAGCACGCCGCAGCCGGCCCAGATCATCGCCTCCAACACCTTCGGGGTCGCAGCCCTTGCAAGACAGGCCGGCGCCGATGTCATCGATCTCGGCATCATCGCCGATGACGACACCCTGATCCGCGCCGCCATCGGCAAGGCAGTCGCAGCCAAGGTGGACGTGCTGGTGACGCTGGGCGGCGCCTCCGTCGGCGACCACGATCTCGTGCAGGCCGCCTTGAAGGCGGAAGGCATGCAGCTCGATTTCTGGCGTATTGCCATGCGGCCCGGAAAACCGCTGATGGTGGGCGCAATCGGCGCCATGCAGGTTCTCGGCCTGCCCGGAAACCCCGTGGCCAGCCTCGTCTGCAGCCTGCTGTTTCTCGAACCGCTGATTCGCCGGATCGCTCGCCGCGCGCCTTTGGAACGCGCCACGACCGCAACGACCGCGACCGCGCTGAAGGCCAACGACCACCGGCAGGATTATCTCCGCGCCCGTTTGCGCACCGACGACAACGGCAGGCCGGTGGCGGAAGCCTATGTCAGGCAGGATTCATCGATGATGAACATCCTTGCCCATTCCGACATGCTGATCGTGCGCCCGCCCCATGCGCCGGAAGTGCCGGCAGGCACGGAATGCCCGGTCATAAAGCTCAGGAGCTGACGCCGCCGCCCGGCGAACGGAGCGGAACGACGCGCTGTTTCAAAAAATTGACGAATATCATCCCGAGGCCGACATGAAGCGGGGCAAACCACGCCGTTTGGCGTTGAGGCCGGCAAATAAAAACTGTAACATTCTTGCGTTTAGACATGAAAGGCAAAGTTCGCCGCCTATAGGTCATGTCTTCGCCAAGTGAAAAATGCCCCGCCCTGATCTTCCCCTGACATGAACCCTGCGTTGCTGTGCCAAAATAAACCACCTGAAAAGCGTTATCGGGATTGACAGAATAAATACGATGCTGTCACCAAGGCGAATAGTAGAGGGAAAAAACTCCGGAAATCTCTAAAAATGAAAATTACTTATAATTATCAATTAAATAAGATAAAAATCGGCAAAAATGGAATTTTCGGGAACAAAAATTAGTTTTCCATAAATTAAGCTTTCCAAAACAGCCCGCATAATAATAATCATAGTCTATAAGCAGACTCACTGGAGTTTCTTGATGAACACGGCATCCACGCCCAAAACAACGGGACCCGACATTGCCGGGCAGATTGCCTACGCCATGCGGAGCATGGGTGTTTCACCGATCCCGCGCAATTACAGCCTGTTCTACGAAGCCTATATCGGCTCGAACCCCGCCCTGACGAAAGATCTGGCAGCACTTGGAAGCCGGGCCACGCAGGAGGATCTGGATGAGCTTTCCGCGCGCTACGGCGAAAACAATCCCGCAAGGGCGATCGACGACGCACATGAAAAGCTCAGGCGCGAACTGGAAGCGCTGCTGGGCACTTTGCGGCGGGAGCAATCCTCCATCGAGAACTACAACAGGATTCTTGGCGAAACACGCCAGCGTATCGACGACAAGAACGCCTCGAGCACCAATATCCTGAAGAGTGCGATCTCGTTGCTGGCCGAAGCCACCGGCACGAAGATCATCGATGGTGAAAAGGCGTTCAACGACGTCAACCGCCATGCCGAGGAAATGCATCAGGTCCGGCTGGAACTGGATGAATACAAGCGTATCGCCAATACCGACTCGCTGACGCGCCTTTCCAACCGCCGCGCTTTCGACGACCGGCTGGCTTCCGTCTACGACACCTCCATCGGCCTGCAATATACGTCGCTGGTCCTGCTCGATATCGACCATTTCAAGCGGATCAACGATACCTTCGGCCATCCCGTCGGCGACAAGATACTCGCCACCGTCGCCTCGGTCATCCGCGCCAATGTCCGCAAGGACGGCTTTGTCGCCAGAAGCGGCGGCGAGGAATTCGCCATCATTCTCGACGGCAATACGCCGGAGGAAGTCATGGTGATGTGCGAGCGCATCCGCCTGTCGCTGGAAAGCACGCCCTTCCGCAATTCGAGGTCGGGCGCCGACTATGGCACGGTAACGATTTCCCTCGGCTTTGCCTCCGCCTCCCAGGCCGGCAATCCAAGCGAGCTTTACGGCCATGCCGATACGGCGCTCTACCACGCCAAGGAAACCGGCCGGAACCGTTCCGTCTTTTACGAGGACGGCATGCAGAAGAACTATACCGGCAAGAACTGGCTGATTTACCGGACGTGAGAAGGATGGCATGTCCGCCGCCATCTCCTTCGTCATGCCGGGCTTGAGTGCCGGCATCCCGTGACGATGTGTCTACGCTGTAAAAAAGCCTTGTGCGATCAAAGACCTGATCGCGCCTCACCCCGGATCAACCCCGGGGTGAAGGAATGGCGCGCTCCGTCATCACCAATGGCGTAGAGACCGCAGGACTTCGCCGGGCTACCCGATGGTCGCCCGTTGTTGCGCCTCACCACATGGTCTTCGCCGCCCGCGCCGCCCATTCCCGGTCATAGGTCTCCTGATCAAACTCCGCCTTCGCGGCCTTGAGCAGCAGGCCCGGTGTTGGAAGCGATGTCGGATCGACGAAATTGCCGGGGTTCCACAGTTCGGAGCGCATCAGTGCCCTGGCGCACTGGAAATAGACCTCGTCTATGGTGACCACGATGACGGTACGCGGATGTTTGCCATCCATCTCGAAGCTTTGCAGCAGCTCCGGATCAACCGAAACAACGGCCCGGCCGTTTATACGCATCGTGGTATTCGAACCGGGGATCAGGAACATCAGCGCCACCCGCGGATCGCGCACGATGTTCAAAAGCGAGTCGACGCGGTTATTGCCGCGCCAGTCCGGCAAAAGCACGGTCTTGTCGTCGGCCACCCGCACAACGCCGCCCTTGTCGCCGCGCGGCGAACAGTCCATGCCTTCCGGCCCCACCGTCGCCAGCGCCAGAAACGGCGACGCCTCGATCATCAGCCGGTATTCCGCCGTCAGCGTTGCCGTCACCTTCGCGACCGAGGCTTCGCTCGTGCCGTCATAGATGGCCTTCAGTTCTTCCACCGTGCGAATGATCGTCATGTCCGCCATCCCTTCAAATCAATCTGCGTCGCTTGCAAAGACGGCGCCTTTATTCTTCCGCCGTTTCCGCCTTTTCCCGTTCTGCCCTCTCGCGTGCGGTGCGCGCGGCGACGAGGTCGGCCGGCTGGGCATTGCCGCGGATCAGCGAACGGCCGGCATAGATGCCGCCGACGACCTCCATGGCGAAACGTTCCTCGTCGCGGTCGCGGAATTCCTCCACCAGACGGGCGGCGTCTTCCCGCTCCTCACCCATGGCGCCCAGCACTTCCTCGCTGAAATTCAGCGCCGATTCCAGCGTCTCGCGGATCTGGTAGTCCACGCCTGCCTTCAGAAGATCGATCGCGTGGCCACGGTCATAGGCACGGGCGAGAACCGGAACCAGCGGGAATTCGTGCTTGACGATCTCCGCGATCCGCACGGCCGCTTCCTTGTCATCGACGCAGATGAGCACCGCGCGTGACGTGCCCGCGCCGGCAGCATGCAGGATTTCCGCCCGCGAACCATCGCCATAATAGACCTTGAAGCCAAATTCCGCCGCATCGCGCACGAAGTCGGCATCCTTGTCGATCAGCGACAGCGTGTAACCCCGCGCCAGAAGCGGCTGGCTGACGATCTGGCCGAAACGCCCGAAGCCGATCAGCAGGATGCTGCCCTCGACATTCTCGGGCACATCGAGATCGTCGGTATTGGGCACCGCCGCCGGCACCAGCCGGTCGTGCAGGATGACCATCAGCGGTGTCAGCACCATGGAGATGATGATGGTCGCCGTCAGGATGGCGTTGGATTCGCGGTCGAGAATGCCGGCACTGACGGCGGCCGAATAAAGCACGAAGGCGAATTCACCGCCCTGCGCCATCAGCACCGCCCGCTCCAGGCTTTCGCGCCGGGTGGTGCCGAGCGCCCGCGCCACGCCATAGATCAGGAAGGCCTTGAGCAGCATGTAGCCCGCGACGCTGACCAGCACCAGCTGCCAGTTGGAGGCGATGACAGCAAGATCGATCGCCATGCCGACACCGAGGAAGAACAGGCCGAGCAGAATACCGCGAAACGGCTCGATATCGGCCTCAAGCTGGTGGCGGAAGGAGGATTCGGACAAAAGCACGCCGGCAAGGAAGGCACCCATGGCCATGGAAAGCCCGCTGACCTGCATCAGCAGCGCAGACCCCAGCACCACCAGCAGGGCTGCGGCCGTCATCACCTCACGCGCACCGGAGGCGGCGAGCAGCCGGAAGAACGGATTGAGAAGATAACGCCCGGCAAGGATGAGCGCACCAACGGCGGCAAGCGCGATGCCGATGGAGATCCAACGTTCCGACGGCGTCACATGTTCGCCGCCCGAACCGAGAAAGGCGACGAGCGCCAGAAGCGGCACGATGGCCAGATCCTCGAACAGCAGGATGGCGATGATGCGCTGGCCCTTCAGGCTCGACATGCTGTTGCGCTCCTGCAGCATCTGCATGACGATCGCCGTCGAGGTCAGCACGAAACCCGTACCGGCAACGAAGGAGGGAATAAGCGGGAAACCCATGGCCACGCCCACCAGCGTCAGGCCGGCCATACAGACCAGCACCTGCAGCGCCCCGAGCCCGAAAATATCCTGCCGCATCGACCACAACCGCGACGGCTGCATTTCAAGGCCGATAATGAACAGGAACATCACAACGCCGAGTTCGGCAATATGCAGAATGGCCTGCGAATCGGAAAAGAAACCGAGACCGTAAGGCCCGATCACCAGGCCGGCGGCCAGATAACCCAGCACCGAGCCGAGGCCGATGCGCTTGAAGATCGGCGCAGCCACAACGCCCGCGGCCAAAAGCACGACCACCTGGGCCAGATCATTTCCGTTCGCTTCTACAGCCACACGCCACCCCGCTGAAAATCGATAAGACGAGGGTGTTCCCTCCCTCACTTCCTAACGCATCAGCGTGAAAAGCGAAAACGATTTTACTGAAGGGCGATGCGCAGATTCAACGGGTTATTTGTCCCTCGAGCATGCGGGCTTCAGATGCCCCTTTCCTCCTCCCCCCTCATTCCTGTGCTTGTCACAGAAATTCAGTCGACGCGCGCCGGCGCGGCGGGAGGAGTCTTTTTCAGCCGAAGGACTTGGGCTGGCTGGTTTCCTGTGACAGGCACAGGAATGAGGGTGGGGAGCGTCCGCAGACCTTGCATCCGTCTACCGGTATCGCGGTTCCCTGCTCAGGCCCTTTTCGGCGAGCTGCCGTTCATAGTCGGCAAACAGCGCGTCGCCGGTCTCACCCAGTTCCCGCAGATATTTCCAGGTGTAGATGCCGCTGTCATGGCCATCATCGAAAACGATGCGAACCGCATAATTGCCGGTCGCGACCATGGAACGGATGGCAACATCGCGTTTGCCGGGAACCGTGACCTTTTGTCCCGGCCCGTGCCCCTGTACTTCCGCCGAGGGCGAAAGCACGCGCAGCATCTCGGCGTGAAGGCGGTAAACGCTTCCATCGTCAAAGGAAACGGTCAGTTCCCGCCGGTCTTTCGACACAAGCAGCTCGGTCGGCCAGGCATCGCTCATTTTTCACTTCCGCAAGCTCGTCATATGCGTCAGAATTACGGACTTGCCTCACGATAGGCAAGCCACTACATCATTTGAAAGGCGCATCGCGCAATGAGGATGGAGACGTGAACGGTTTCCCCGGATCGCTTGAAAAAGCGCAATTCCTGACGGAAAACAACGCACCGATGATTGATCCCTTCGGCCGCGCCATCACCTATCTGCGCGTTTCAGTCACCGACCGCTGCGATTTCCGCTGCACCTATTGCATGTCCGAGCACATGACCTTCCTGCCGAAGAAAGACCTTCTGACGCTGGAAGAGCTCGACCGGCTCTGTTCCGTCTTCATAACTCGCGGCGTGCGCAAGCTCAGGCTCACCGGCGGCGAGCCGCTGGTGCGCAAGAACATCATGTCGCTGGTGCGGAATCTTGGCCGCCATGTGCGCACCGGTGCGCTGGAAGAACTGACGCTGACCACCAATGGCTCGCAGCTGGCCAAATTCGCCGCCGAACTTGCCGATTGCGGCGTCAAGCGCATCAACGTCTCGCTCGATACGCTCGACCGCGATAAATTCCGCCAGATCACCCGCTGGGGCGATATCGACCGTGTCATGGAAGGGCTGGATGCCGCGCAGGCCGCCGGCATCAGGATCAAGCTCAACGCCGTGGCGCTGAAGGATTTCAACGACACCGAAATTGCCGAAATCATGCGTTTCGCCCATGGTCGCGGCATGGACCTGACGGTCATCGAAACCATGCCGATGGGCGAGATCGAGGAAGACCGCACCGACCGCTACCTGCCGCTGTCACAGCTGCGCGCCGATCTGGAAAAGCGCTTCACGCTCATCGACAGCGATTACCAGACCGGCGGCCCCGCCCGTTACGTGACGGTGAAGGAAACCGGCGGACGGCTCGGCTTCATCACGCCGATGACCCATAATTTCTGCGAAAGCTGCAACCGTGTCCGTCTCACCTGCACCGGCACGCTTTATATGTGCCTCGGCCAGGATGACGCCGCCGACCTGCGCACGGCACTGCGCGCCTCCGACAGCGACGCCTATCTGTCCAGCGCCATCGATGAGGCCCTTCTGCGCAAGCCCAAGGGGCATGATTTCATCATCGACCGCACCCACAAGCGTCCCGCCGTCGCCCGCCATATGAGCGTGACCGGCGGCTGAGCGACAGCTGAACCTCTTTCTCATCCACCCACCCATATAAACGGTTGAATTGCCGGCGGCTCCGTGCCACGTCTCTTTACATGGAGGAATGCGCCGCCGCGCCCGCGAGGCCGCCCGAAACCGTCTGAAAGGGCGATCAGGGTCAAACTGCGCATGGTCTGGGATCGTATGGAATGGCATTGACGGACAATACGCGCGGCGCGCTTTTCATGGCGCTCGCCATGGCAAGCTTCACGGCCAACGACGCCCTGACGAAATCCGTCACACCCTACATCAACACCGGCCAGATCATGTTCGTGCGCGGCATCATGACCGTGGTGCTGATCTATATCGCCGCCCGGCATTTCGGCGCCCTGAGACCGCTCAAGACCCTGCTGCGCCCCATCATCATCCTGCGCTGTCTCTGCGAAGTGACTGCTGCCGTGCTTTATCTGACGGCGCTGGGCCTCATCGAATTTTCCAATGCCTCGGCCATATTGCAGTCCCTGCCGCTGGTGGTGACGCTGGGTGCGGCGCTGTTCCTGCGTGAGCCGGTCGGCTGGCGGCGCTGGGTGGCCATCATCGTCGGCTTCATCGGCGTACTCGTCATCATCAGGCCCGGCCCGGAAGGCTTCACGCCGGGTGCACTACTGGTCGTCGCATCGCTCGCCGTTACCGCCGCGCGCGATCTGCTGACCCGGAAAATGTATGCCGATGTGCCCTCGCTCGCCATCACCGTCATCACCGCCTTCGTCAACATGGCGGTGGGCGGCCTTCTGATCGTGCCTTTCGGCGGCTGGCAGCCGATGAACGTCACGATCGTCTCGCATCTCGCCGCTTCGGCCATTCTGGTGCTGGTCGGTTATCAGGCGATCATTCTCGCAATGAGATCGGGCGAAATCTCCTTCGTCGCGCCGTTCCGTTATACCGGCCTGCTCTGGGGTTTCATGATCGGTGTGTTCTTCTTCAACGAAAAGATCGACAGTTTCACCATCATCGGCGCCATGATCGTCATCGGTTCAGGCCTTTATACCTTCTACCGCGAAAGCCTGCGCAAGCGTTCGCAGATGGCCAAACGCGCAGCCGCGACACCAACGGCTGCGACCACGGTGCGGCCAGCTTCCGTAACGAAAACTGCCGTCACGGAAGAGGCGGGAGAATGAGATGAAAAGCGGCCGTTTTCTCGATCGGACCACCCCACCCCATATCATCACACTGGTCGTCATCGCCGGCGTCGCGGCGCTTTGCATGAATGTGTTCCTGCCCTCGCTCGCAGCGATGGCGATCTATTTCGAGACCGATTACGCGGTGATGCAATTTGCCGTTTCAGGCTACCTCGCCGCCACCGCCTGCCTGCAGCTCATCATCGGCCCGCTCTCCGATCTCTTCGGCCGCCGGCCCGTCATGCTTGCCAGCATCGCGATCATGATCGCTGCCACGCTCGTCTGTATGCTGGCGCCGAATATCACCGTCTTCATGATCGGGCGCGTCGCACAGGCGGCCGTCGTTTCCGGCTTCGTATTGGCCCGCGCCATCGTGCGCGACATGGTGCCGATGGAACAGGCCGCCTCGATGATCGGTTATGTGACCATGGGCATGTCGGTGGTGCCGATGGTTGGCCCGACGGTCGGCGGGTTGCTCAACGACATTTCCGGCTGGCAGTCGAGCTTTGCGCTCCTTGCCCTGCTCGGCGTCGGCATTCTGGTGCTCGCCTGGTTTGATCTCGGCGAAACCAACCACAATAAGTCGGCGAGTTTTTCACAGCAGTTCCACGCCTGGCCGGAACTCCTGCGCTCGCCGCTGTTCTGGGGTTATGCGCTGACCTCGACCTTCTCGTCGGGCATGTTCTTTTCCTTCCTCGGTGGCGCGCCCTTCGTCGGCAGCGTGCTTTATGGGCTTGCCCCGGCCATGCTCGGCCTGCAATTCTTCTTCATGGCCAGCGGTTACATGTTCGGTAATTTCGTCTCCGGCCGTTATGCCAGCCAGATCGGCATCACCCGCATGATGCTCTCGGGCAATGTCATCGCCATTGCCGGCATCGTCACGACCATCGTGCTGATCACCGGCGGGGCGGAAAGCGCCTATGCGTTCTTCGTGCCGCTTGCCCTGATCGGCGTCGGCAACGGCGTGACCTTGCCCAGCGCCAATGCCGGCATGGTCAGTGTCCAGCCGCATCTGGCCGGGTCGGCCTCCGGTCTTGGCGGCGCGATGACCATCGGCGGCGGCGCCGCCCTTTCGGTACTCGCCTCCTCGGTCCTGTCGAAGGAGGACGGAACCTGGCCGCTCCTTATGGTGATGCTGGCGACCGGCCTTGTCGCCCTCCTCACCACCTATGTCGTAAGGCTGCAGGAACAGCGGCAATGAGCACCCTTCCCGTTGAGATACCCGGTCTCGTGCTCGCCGGCGGCCTGTCGCGGCGAATGGGCAGCAACAAGGCAATGGTAACGCTTGGCGATGCACCGCTGCTTTCCCACGTCGTGCGCCGCATCGCGCCACAGGTCTCGGATGTCACCATCAATGCCGCCACCAATGACAGGGGCGGCTGGGCGGATAGTTTCGGCCTGCCGCTGCTGCCCGATACGCTGAACGGCCATGCCGGGCCGCTTGCAGGTGTTCTCGCCGGCATGCGGCATTTCCGCAATCGCGAGGCCACCGGCAGCCATTTCCTGACGGCACCTGCCGACAGCCCGTTCTTTCCAGACGATCTCGTCGCCCGGCTGTGCGAACACATATCGGATAATACGATCGTCATCGCTGCCTCGAGCGGCCAGCTTCACCCCGTCTTCGCGCTGTGGCCGGTGGCGCTTGCCGACGATCTCGAGGCGTGGCTGAAGAACGATGCCAACCGCCGTATCCGGGCTTATCTTGCCCGGCATGTCACCATCGGCGTGGCCTTCCCGCCGGTGGAAACGGCAAAGGGCAGCCTCGATCCATTCTTCAACATCAACACCCCGGACGAGCTGGCGCTGGCGCGTAGCTATCTGGAGCATTTCCAGTAGGATAATGCGTTGAAACAAAGAGATGGAGCTGCAACCATGACGACACAAAAGGTCTTTGGCATTGCCGGCTGGAAAAATTCGGGCAAGACCGGCCTTGCGGTGCGCGTCGTCACCGAACTGACGGCGCGCGGCTACCGCGTCTCCACCATCAAGCACGCCCATCATGATTTCGATATCGACAAGGTGGGGGCCGACAGCTGGCGTCACCGGCAGGCCGGCGCGCATGAAGTCACCATCGTTTCCGGCACCCGTTTCGCCATCATGCATGAATTGCGCGGCGAACCGGAGCCGTCCTTCGAGCATATCCTCTCCCGCCTCGCCCCCTGCGATCTCGTGCTGATCGAAGGTTACAAATACGAGCCGGTGCCGAAGATCGAGGCGCGCCGGCTGGAAGCAATGAAAACCGAACCGCTTGCGCCGCTCGATCCGCATATCGTCGCGATTGCCGCCGATCATGAGGTGGCGGACACGGCGCTGCCGGTTTTCGATCTCGATGATACCGCGAGGATTGCGGATTTCATCGAAAAGACGGTTGGGTTGGTGAGACGGTAACTGCCCCTGGAACCGGGGACGATTTCCGAGCCGACTGCATCCCCACTTCCGTCATACCGGCCCCCGAGCCGGTATCCAGCCAGCCCAAGTCTTTGGGCTGAAAAGGAGTCCTTCTCGCCGCGCGGACGCGCGTCGGCTGGATGCCGGATCAGGTCCGGCATGACGGAAGAGAAGTGCCATGAAGCCAAAACCCACAACGCCTGTCGCAACGACGACGCAAGCTCCCATGATCCCTCACCCCCAAAAATGAAAAAGCCGGGCTCTTCACCCGGCTTCATCATTCCTTGAGACGCAATACCTATTCAAGGAAACCTGATGGGTTCACCGGTGTCGCATCCTTGCGAACTTCGAAGTGAACCTGCGGACGCTTGGCGCTGCCGGTCATGCCCGAGGTGGCGATGGTCTGGCCACGCTGGACCTTCTGGCCGCGCTGTACGTCGAGATTGGCGGCGTTGCCGTAAACGGTGACCTTGCCGTCGTCGTGGCGCACCAGCACCGTGTTGCCGAGCTGCTTCAGACCGTTGCCGGCATAGATGACCACACCGTTTTCAGCGGCTTTGATCGGCGTACCCTCGGGAACCGAGATGTTGATGCCGTCATTGCGGCTGCCTTCGACATTGTCACCGAAATTGTTGATGACCGCGCCGCGAACCGGCCAGCGATATTTGCCGATGCCCGTGGATTCCGGAGCGACGGAGGCCATGTCGGCCTTCTTCTCGATATCGCTGACACTTGCGGTGGCCGGCGTGGCAGGTACGGTCGCAGCGGCGGCGGGCGCCTTGTAAGGCTCCGGCTTGACGGATGCGGTTTCAACCTGCCTGACGGCAGCCGCTTCCCGGGCGGGAACGGAGGCCGTCTTGACATTGTCAGTGCCGGCACCCGGCATGGAAAGTGTCTGGCCGATACGGATGTTTTCGTTGGAAAGACCGTTGGCGGCCTTGAGCGCAGCTACCGATACGCCGTTTTCACGGGCGATCTTCGCAAGGCTGTCGCCCGGCTGAACCTTATAACCACCGGTCGGCGGCAACGGCTTGCCACCGGGAGGCGTCAGCTTGCCGGCCTCGGAGGAAACCTTGTCGCGAGCCGCAGCCTGCGAAGGCAGCACGGCCACATTGCCCTCGGGGCTGCGCAGCGGCGTCGGCTGGTCGCCATTGCGGTTCAGCGCGATATTGCCGGCCGCATCCTTGGCGGCGTTGCGCGCCTGGCCGAATTTCGGAATGAGGATCGACTGGCCGGCCTGCGCCGAAGAGGCGGACTTCAGGCCGTTGACGCGCAGCAGTTCCTTTTCCGGAACGCCGTAGCGGTTGGAGATGGTGGCGATGCTTTCGCCCGGACGCAGCGTCACGGAGGAAGCGCCATCCGTATGCCAGCCATTCTTGTCGGAACGGACGGTTGCGGTGGTGAGATTGTCGGCAACGGGTGCGACGGCCTGACGGGCGGGCGCGGCCAGAGACGGGGCGGCCTGTCGCTGCGCGGACGGGAAAGGCTGGGCCATGGCTTCGTTGCGGGTCGACGGATCGCGGCTTGCCACCGCCGTCGGCGCAGACAGTTCGGAGCGCTGCACCGGCGAAGCCGAAGCCGAGCGGGCCGTTGAGGGCTGGACGCCGCCGTAACCGCCGGACTGCGGATAGGAATTGCCGGCCATGTTCTGGTTGGCATACCCACCCTGCGGCGCGGCAGAAGCGTAACCGCCATTCATGTCGCCCTGCGGGACCGGGGCCTGCGCATAAGCACCGCCGCCCTGACGGGCTGGAATTGACGCCGTGGTCATCTGATCCGGTCCACTGGAAAAGAGGCCGCCGAACCGCGTTGCATCCGAGCTACAGCCCGTTGCGACGCTTGCCAGCAATGCCGCTGCGAACATTTTTGCGACTGATTTTCCGATTTTAGACGAATGTCTCATACGCATGACTCGATCTACACTGACGCCAACCCGCCGCATCGAGACCGATCCGGCACAAATTTCACTTCTTGCAAGGCCCATTTCCCAAGGTGGGGAAAACCATGCGTCGATGTTTATGATTAAAGCGCGTTAGTGTTACCACGCCGTTAAAACGTTAAGCCACCTGGAGCTTTTTTGACACTTCGATAACCATGACGAAAACAGGGTGCGTCATGTCGGGACAATAATGATATTGAAAATCAGATAGTTGCGAGAATTCAGAACATTAGAAGACAAAAATGAATTGCCTTCAAAATTTTCATTTTGTCACAAATGCCGCGCAATATGGGTGCTGAGCGGCAGATAAGGCGCCTCAAACAGCTCTTCCTTTTCGAAGCGGCTGCCGGTCTTGGAAAAGCGGGTCATCACGCAACGGTCGTCCTCGACGATGATCGGCGCGATCATCATTCCACCGGAAACGATCTGCTCGGCAAAGAAGCGGGGCATGGTGGTAAAGGCAGCCGTGGAAACAATCCGGTCGAAGGTGCCTTCGCCCACAAGCCCGTTGCTGCCGTCGGCCTGGCGAATGACGACATTGCGGATGGAAAGATCATCGAGACAGTTCTGCGCCTGCTGCACCAGCGTCTTGTAACGCTCCAGCGAAAACACCCGCTCCACCCGGCGGGCAATGATCGCCGTCATGAAACCGCTGCCGGTGCCGATTTCCAGCACGCGCTGGCCGGGTTTCAGCTGCAGGCGGGCCAGGATCTTCACCGCCATGTCGGCGCCTTCCATGAAGGCGCCGCAGTCGATGGGGATCGTGCGGCTGGAATAGGCATCGGCCGCAAATTGCGGCGGCACGAATTTCGAACGGGGCGTCTGCTCGACCGCCGTCAAAAGATCAAGGTCGGAAATCCCCTCGCCCCTTAGGCGGAGAACAAGAGCGGCAAAACCTTCCTTTTCGACCATTGCGGATTTCAATCGGCGACTCCGAATCCAAGTGCTTGCGCAACCCGATCCTTCACCGTGTAGTCCGTCAGGTCAAGCTTAAGCGGCGTGACCGAAATCTTGCCATGCTTCAGGGCGTGGATATCTGTGCCTTCGCGGAAGGTGCCGAGACGCTCGCCGAAGCGCAGCCAGTAATAGGGGAAACCGCGGCCGTCCTGTCGTTCTTCCACCGTCAGGCCGAAATCGAGCTTGCCCTGCCCGGTCACGGAAACGCCCTGCACATCCTTGGGCGCGCAATTGGGGAAATTGAGATTGAGGAAGGTGCCATCAGGCAGATCGACATTCATCAGCTTGCGCAGAAGATCCGGCGCATAGGTTTCGGCGACTTCCCAAGGCACGACACGACCGTCGGCATGGCTGAAGGCCTGGCTGAGCGCGAAGGAACGCACGCCCTGCAGCGTGCCTTCTATGGCGCCGGCAATGGTGCCGGAATAGGTCACGTCATCGGCCATGTTGGCGCCGGCATTAACGCCTGACAGCACAAGGTCGGGCTTCTCAGGCAGAACTTCGCGAATGCCCATGATGACGCAATCGGTCGGTGTGCCGCGTAGCGCATAATGTTTGTCGGAAACTTTTCGCAGGCGCAGCGGTTCGGAAAGCGTCAGCGAATGAGCGAGGCCACTCTGGTCGGTCTCGGGCGCGACGATCCAGACATCGTCGGACAGCGTGCGGGCTATACGCTCCAGCACGGCCAGACCCTCGGCGTGGATACCGTCGTCATTCGTCAGCAAAATCCGCATGTTTTTTCTCCGCTTTCATGTCGCAGGGGACGACGCATCCTCTCCTCCGTCATGCCGGACCTGATCCGGCATCCAGCCGACGCGCGTCTGCGCGGCGGGAAGCACTCTTTTCAGCCCAAGGACTTGGGCTGGCTGGATGCCGGATCAAGTCCGGCATGACGGTAGTGTAATTCTCAAGCCGCCTTCTCGATGCGCTTCAGACCGCCCATATAGGGCAGCAGCACGTCTGGAATTGTGACGGAACCGTCGTCATTCAGATAATTTTCGAGAACCGCGATCAGGCAGCGGCCGACGGCCGTGCCGGAACCGTTCAGCGTATGCACGAACTTCGTCGCCTTGTCGTCCTTGCCGCGATAACGCGCATTCATGCGTCGGCCCTGGAAATCGCCGCAGACCGAGCAGGAGGAAATTTCGCGATAGGTGTCCTGGCCCGGCAGCCAGACTTCCAGATCGTAGGTCTTGCGCGCGCCAAAACCCATGTCGCCAGTACACAGCGTCATGGTGCGGAAATGCAGGCCGAGACGCTTCAGCACTTCTTCGGCGCAGGCCGTCATGCGCTCATGCTCGGCAACAGCGCTTTCCGCATCGGTGATGGAGACGAGTTCGCATTTCCAGAACTGATGCTGGCGCAGCATGCCACGCGTGTCGCGGCCGGCCGACCCCGCTTCCGAACGGAAGGACGGTGTGAGCGCAGTGAAGCGCAGCGGCAGTTTTTCCTGCTCGAGAATTTCGCCGGACACGAGGTTGGTCAGCGTCACCTCCGCCGTCGGGATCAACCAGCGGCCATCGGTGGTCTTGAACAGGTCCTCGGCAAATTTCGGCAATTGCCCGGTGCCGAACATCGCCTCGTCACGCACCATCAGCGGCGAGGAAACTTCCGTGTAACCGTGTTCCGTCGTGTGCAGGTCGATCATGAACTGGCCGAGCGCCCGCTCCAGCCGCGCCAGCTGGCTGGTCAGAACGGTAAAACGCGAACCCGACAGCTTGGCGGCACGCTCGAAATCCATGTAGCCGAGCGCTTCGCCGATCTCGAAGTGTTCCTTGGCTGCATGGTTCCAGCCGGGCTTCTGGCCGACAACGCGGGTGACCACATTGTCGTGCTCGTCCTTGCCGTCGGGCACATCGTCGAAGGGAATGTTCGGCAGGCGCGACAGGGCGTCGTTCAGCTCGGCGGTGACCTGACGGTCCTCCTCCTCGGCGCGCGGCATGTTTTCCTTGATGTCGGCGACTTCGGCCTTGAGTTTCTCCGCAAGCTCCGTGTTCTTCTGCGCCATGGCGGCGCCGATTTCCTTGGAGGCGGCATTACGCCGAGACTGCATGTCCTGCAGGGACTGGATGACGGAACGGCGCTTTTCATCAAGGGCGATCAGGCCGCTCGCGGCAGGCTCAACGCCACGCCGTGCAAGAGCCGCATCGAAGGCTTCGGGGTTTTCGCGTATCCATTTAATGTCGTGCATCGTCGTTCCAGACCGTTGTTGCTTCACCCGTGTTTATCAGCAAAACGCCGGGCGAAAGGCCCGGCGCGAGGAGATTGAATGAGCGGGAAGACCGGGGCGAACCCGTCAGGTCTCTTCCAGCTCCGTGCTTTTGGATTCCGCCGCACGTTTCCTCTCCACGAGTCGAGCCATGTAGATGGAAATCTCGTAGAGAATGATCGCAGGCAGCGCAAGACCGATCTGGGACATGGGATCGGGCGGCGTCAGGACGGCCGCGACCACAAAGGCCATGACGATGGCGAACTTGCGCTTTTCACGCAGCCAGTCGCTGGTCAGAAGCCCGACGCGCGCCAGAAGCGTGGTGACGACCGGCAGCTGGAACACCAGGCCGAAGGAGAGCACGAGCGTCATGATGAGGCTGAGATATTCCGACACCTTCGGCATCAGCGAAATCGCCACCTCGCCATCCTCGGGCAATTGCTGCATGGCGAGGAAGAACCACATGACCATGGGCGTGAAGAAGAAATAGACGAGCGCCGCACCGATGAGGAAGAGGATCGGCGATGCGATGAGGAACGGCAGGAAGGCGGCGCGCTCGTTCTTGTAGAGACCGGGCGCCACGAATTTATAGAGCTGCGAGGCGATCACCGGAAAGGAGATCACCATGGCGCCGAACATCGCGACCTTGATCTGCGTGAAGAAGAATTCCTGCGGCGCGGTATAGATCAGCGACGATTTCGTCACATCCAGCCCCGCCCAGAGCACCGCCCATTTATAGGGGATGACAAGCAGGTTGAAGAGGTGTTTGGCAACGGCAAAACAGGCGATGAAGGCGACGAAAAACGCGCCGAGCGACCAGATCAGCCGCGTGCGCAGTTCCATGAGGTGCTCGATAAGCGGCTGCGGCTTATCCTCGATATCCCCGCTCATGCTTCATCCTTTTTCGGCTTTGCAGCCTTTGTTTTTGCCGCTCTCGCCGGTTTGGCATCGGCCACCACCGTGGCCTTCTCGGCTTCAGCCTTCTTGACGGCCGCCTTTTTGGCGACGGCCTTCACGGCAGGTTTCGGAGCGGCGGGTTCGCTGGTCTTCGCAGCAGCGACGGTTTCCGGCGTTGCGGCGGCCTTGCTGCGGGCGGTGCGTTTCGGCTTGGCGGCAACCGCTTCGGCCTCCACGGTCGCAATCGATTTCGCCCGTGCCCGCTTCGGCTTCTCGGCCGCAGCGACAGGTGCGGCGGCGACAGGCGGCGCATCCGGCAGCTTCATCTCTGACTCAGGCACGCTCACAAGCGGCGCGACCGGCTCGCTTGCCGCCGGTGCCGGTGTGGACGAAAGGCCTTCCGGCGGAGTGGTCGCCTTCTGGAGATCGGACTTGATCTCGTTGCCGAGCTGGCGAAGCGGGTTCATCGCATCGCGCAGCGAATTGGTGGGGTTGAGATTGCGGACATCTGAAATCGTCTGGCGCACATCGTCCATATCGGCCTCTTTCAAGGCCTCATCGAACTGGGTGCGGAAGTCCCCCGCCATCTTGCGAAGGCCGGCCATCGTCTTGCCGAAGGCGCGGATCATGGGCGGCAAGTCTTTTGGTCCGACGACCACGATCAGCACGACCGCAATCACCAGAAGCTCGCTCCAGCCGATATCAAACATCAATATGCTCCCGAGACCCTAACGCCAGTCAGTCTCACACCAAGCGGCAAAGGCCGCTTACTTGATCTCGTCAGCCTTGTGGTCGACGGTCTTCGTGTTGGCATCGGCCGGCGGCGGCGTCTGGTCTTCGTCAGCCATGCCCTTCTTGAAGCTCTTGATGCCCTTCGCGACATCGCCCATCAGTTCCGGGATCTTGCCGCGTCCGAAAAGGACGAGAACAATCACCAGCACGATGAGCCAATGCCACACACTAAAAGAACCCATAACTGAAACTCCTGAATTTCGCTTTCAGACGATGTAAGACGTTTGAAACGCTTTTTCAAACGACAAATCGTCGCTTCTACAGCGAGTGTACATAAAGTTTTCGTGGCATCGCCCGCATGTCGGCAATATCAGTCGTCGCCATCGCCGCCGCCCGGCGCGAGCAGGCCCAGTTCCTCGAGATCGAGCTGCGTGATCGGGTCTTCGTCCTCACGCAATTCATCGCTCATCATCGGCAGAGGCACGCCGAAATTCGAGGGTATGCGGCCGGAAAGCAGCCCCGCGCCCTTCAGCTCCTCAAGGCCCGGCAGATCGCGCAATTCCTCAAGGCCGAAATGGTCGAGAAACTCCACCGTGGTGCCGATCGTCACCGGCCTGCCGGGTGTGCGCCTGCGGCCACGGAACCTGACCCAGCCCGCCTCCATCAGCACATCAAGCGTGCCGCGCGAGGTCTGCACACCACGGATTTCCTCGATTTCGGCGCGTGTCACCGGTTGATGATATGCGATAATCGCCAGAACTTCCAGCGCGGCGCGTGACAGCTTCTTCGGCTCCTTTTCCTCGGCGCGGATGACGAAGGAGAGATCGCCGGCGGTGCGGAAGGCCCATTGCCCGCCCACCTGCACGAGATTGACGCCGCGCTCGGCATAAAGAACCTTCAGGCGTTGCAGGATGGCGATGACATCCATGCCGCGCGGCAGACGTTCCGCGATGAAGCCTACTGACACCGGTTCGGCGGAAGCAAAGACCAAAGCCTCGGCGATACGCTCGGCCTCCTTAAGCTGGCGCTCGGAAAATACCGGGGGCTCGGCGCCCGCACCATCTGTCACGATGGTGGCCTCGGCGGTCTCATCGTCATTCATCATTGCCAGTCCTTTCGGCATTCACCGCACGGTCGTCCCTTGTGCCCCGGCGCATATAGATGGGCTGGAATGCCCCCTCCTGCCGGATTTGCAGCGACCCCTCGCGCACCAGCTCCAGCGAGGCGGCAAAGGCGCTGGCGATCGCCGTCACCCGCATGGCGGGATCCGGCACATATTGCAGCAGATATTGATCGAGCACGGTCCATTCACCGACATCGCCAAGCAGATTGGTCAGAAGCTCGCGCGCCTCGACCAGCGACCAGACCTGCCGCTTTTCAATCGTGACCTGGGTGATCGCCTGCCGCTGGCGCAGATTGGCATAGGCGCTGAGCAGATCATAAAGATTGGCCTCATAGGCCGAGCGGTTGACATGCGGAATATGCTCCGGCGCACCACGGGCAAAAACATCGCGGCCGAGCTGGGCACGGTTGACGAGGCGTTCGGCCGCCTCGCGCATCGCTTCCAGGCGTTTCAGCCGGAAGGCGAGCGTCGCGGCCATTTCCTCACCCGAGGGACCGTCATCCTTCGATTGCTGCGGAATGAGAAGCTTGGATTTCAGGAAGGCGAGCCACGCCGCCATGACGAGATAATCGGCGGCAAGCTCGATACGCACGCGCCGCGCGCTTTCCACGAATTGCAGATATTGTTCGGCAAGCGCCAGCACCGAAATGCGCGACAGATCGACCTTCTGCGTGCGGGCAAGATGCAACAGTAGATCGAGAGGGCCTTCGAAACCCGCGACATCGATGACCAGCCCGGCCTCACCCGTCAGCCGCTCCGGCGTCACATCCTGCCAGAGCTTGTCCATCGGTGTCGAATTGCGAGACTTGTCTGCGGCCATTGTTCCATCCGCCGGGCGTCCGGCCTGTCGTCCCGAGTAACGGGCCGCCGCCCGATCGTCAGGAAACGGCCCACATGGCGTTGAATTCGGCTCTCAGCTCCGCTTCGTCGGAAGGGTCCGCAGCGGGGAAACCCGCTTCCACGGCCCGCACCCGCTCCAGCGAACGGCCGGAAAGAATGGGAACCTCCTTCACGACCTCCAGCATTTCACCCATCACGCCGTTGCAATGCAAGACTATATCGCAGCCGCCCGCAACAATATTCGCAGCTCTTTCACCAAGCGTGCCCTTCAGCGCATTCATGGAACTGTCGTCGGACATCAGCAGGCCGTCAAAGCCGATGCGGCCGCGAATGATCTCCTCGATCACCTTTGGCGAGGTCGTCGCCGGCCGCTCGCGGTCGACGGCGTTGAACACCAGATGCGCGCTCATCGCCATCAATTCGCGGTTCAGCGCCCGGAACGGCACGAAATCATGGGCGTCCAGCTCATCGAGCGGCACATCGACAACAGGCAGTTCATGGTGCGAATCCACCATGCCGCGGCCATGGCCCGGCATATGTTTCATGACAGGCAGCATCCCGCCCGCCTTCAGACCGTCGGCCGCCGCCTGCCCCATCTCCGCCACCATGGTCGGCGTGTAGCCATAGGCGCGGTTGCCGATGACATTGCTGGCGCCTTCCACCGGCACATCGAGCACCGGCAGGCAATCAACATTGATGCCGAATCTCATCAGGTCGAAAGCGTGCAGGCGCGACATCAGCCAGGCGGCGCGCAGGCCGGCGCCCCGGTCGCGCTCGTAGATTTCACCGAGAATACGGGCATTCGGATAGGCCTGCAGGATCGGCGGCTTGATGCGCTGCACGCGCCCGCCTTCCTGATCGATCAGCACCGGCGCGTCTGGCCGCCCGACGGCATCACGCATGGCGGCGACGAGATCGGTGATCTGCTGCGGCTCGCCGATATTGCGGCCGAACAGGATGAAACCCCACGGCTGCTGGTCGCGGTAAAGGGCGATCTCGTCGGCGGTCAGCGAAAGCCCGCTGCATCCGAGGATCATAGCTTTGCAATCGGTCATGGTGTCACGCTCGCAGGAAATGGAATGGGAAATGGCCTTGTACCGAAAGGCGTGGGGAGGAGTGTCAAACTCTCCGCCGTCATGCTCGGGCCTGTCCCGAGCATCTGCAACCGACCGGCTGGCGAAACGTTGGCAGATCCTCGGCACAAGGCCGAGGATGACGTCGTGTGTGGGGAAAACCCTTCCCCACCCAAAGAAGGGTTGCCTTAGACGGCAACCCCAATCTTGCGAGCCACATTGGCCGCTATCAGCGTGCCACCAGGCAGCTGCCGCCGGCCGAGCGGAACTTCTCGCACAGCGCCACGGCTTCGTTCTTGTCACCCGCCGGGATGCGGACACGGTAGAAGGTGCCCTTGCCGGCGATTTCAGCCGCCTTGATGTCGACACCGCGTCCACCGATGACCGAGCCGAACTTGGCCGACATGTTCTGGTAGGACTTCTGGGCCTCGGCCTGGCTCGGCAGCGACGCGATCTGGATGTAATAACCACCGGCAGATGGCGTGCTTGTCGCGGCAGGCGTGGCGGCGGCGGTCTGCTGCGCAGCCGGAGCGGTCGCCGCAGGGCGGACATTGCCCTGATTGGTAACCGTTGCCACCACGTTGGCGGGCTGCGAGGACGGACGCGCCGAAGGAACGGGTGCGGCAGACTGCGCGGCCGGCGTGGCGGCGGCGGCAGGCGTATTGGCCTGCGGCTGCTCTGGCGCTACCGGAACCCGCGAAGCGGCGATGACGGCAGGAGCGCCCTCACCCGGCTTGGCGGTCTGCGGCGCGGCAAGCTCCTCGACCTTTTCGGCCTTCGGCGGCTGGGCTGCCGGCGCATCGACTTCCTGGGCGACGAGCGTGCCGTCCGGCTTGACGATCATGGTGCGGACCTTGCGCGGCGAAACGCCGGTTGCACCGGCAGCTTCGTTCTGGGCGGCCTTTTCTTCCGGCGAAAGCAGGCGCGGATCTTCCGTCTCGCCAACCGGCGTACCGGCGGATTGCATATCGCCGTCATTCTCGCCTTCCAGCGGCAATTGCTCGGGGATCAGGGTGCGCTGCACCACATCCACCGGCTGTTCGTTGCTGGAAATCAGCGCCGGCTGCTTCGGATCGGCGGCGCTGCCACCGGCAACGCGATCATAGACCGCCTTGTCCTGGTTAGGCACGACGCGGCCACCCGGATTTTCCGGCACGACCTTCATCGGATCGTTATCAGCGGAAATGATGACCGGCGCGCCGTTCGAGCCGGTGCTGGACGAACCGCCGGAAATCAGCGCGTAAACGCCGCCGCCGACAAGCACCAGACCGATGGCGGCTGCCACCGGCATGATCCAGCGGCGACCGCCGCGTTCGTCTTCATCGCGATAAGCCGCCTGATGATCGACATAGGTATTCTCGGCATCGCGCGAGGCGTTGCCACGGGAAGCCGCAGCCTCCTGCATGGAGCGACGGAAATCCTCTTCCAGCGCCCGTTCGAACTCGTCGGCTTCTTCCGGGGCCTGTGCCGGGCGCGCCTGCGCGGCACCACGGTTTTCGGCGTGCTTGTGACGGTCGAGGCCACCGGCAACAGCCGGTGCAAACAGCGTCGCAAGCTCGGTATCGATATCAAGGTCTTCCTCGTGACGGCGAACCTGCGGCTTGGGTTCGAAAACCCCGACCGGCAGTTCCGGAACATCCATCTCGACGATGTTTTCCGGGTGCTCTTCCGTCTCGCCGATCTGCGAGGGATCGAAAGGCAGGCTTTCCAGCGTCTGCGGTGCAGCCGGCTGCGGCGCGGCCGCTGCCGGACGCGGCTGAGGCGGAGCGACAGGTGCGGCGACGGCGACGGGCGCCGGGCGCGGCTGCGGTGCAGGCTGTTCCCTCACCGGCTGGGGCGCGGCAACAGCAACGGGCGCGGCGGGCTCCTGGCGAACCGGCTGCGGCGCGGGTGCGGGCGCAACCTCGGCTTCGGCGATCTCCGAAAGGTCGAGATCAAGATCGAGATCATCGAGCGCCAGTTCGAAATCATCATCGTTGAAGCCGGCGAAATCCGTAAAATCCGGTTCCGGAGCAGGCGATGAGGGCGCAGTGGAAGCAACCGGCGTCGGCTTGACGGCCGCTGCGGCGACAGGAGCCGCGGCGGCGACAGCCACCGGCTCGGCTTTCGCAGCCTGCACGACCGGCGCGGATTGCACCACGGGCTCTTCACCGCGTCCGGGAATGGAATATTTGGCAACGTCGTAGATCAGCTCGTCCATCGGCGAGAGATTTCTCGCGACCGGCTGTTCGGCAACCGCAGGCGCAACGGGCGGCTCGGCAGGCGTGAAGGTCTCGGCGACGGAAGGCGCGAAAGACGGCGCGGTTTCCTCCGCCTGAACGACGGCAGGTGCGGGAGCGGGCTCGGCCTGCGGCTCTGGACGCACCGCAACCGGCTGCGGCTCGGAGCGCGGCTCCACCCTTCGCGGATCAGCGGCAGAAACGTCCCGGCGGGCGCCGAAATTGGCAAGCGGCAGGCGCAGGCTGGAGAACTCCAGCGACGAGCGGCCACCATGCGACGGCGGGCGCACGGAAAGCGGCGCAGGCGCCTCCTCCGCGACGGCAATCTCGACCTCGTCAGCGAGATCGAAAGCCTGCGGCTCCGGCGTATAGACATGAGCCGCCGAAGCAACATTGCTCGACACATCGGCCGGAAGCTCCGGCATGGCATGCCATTCGGGCTGGGACGGCTCCACGGCCTGCGGCTCTTCCCACGCGGCCTGCTGATAGGCAACAGGCTCGGCGGCGCGCGGCTGGCGTGAATGCACATCGAAAACTTCCGCCACAGCACCGGCATCGTCGCGGAAATCCGCACGAATATCCTGCTGCGCCGACGTTTCAACGTAATTGTGGATATAGGCCTGATCGATCTCCGGAAGCCGCTCTTCCCTCACCTCGGGTTGAGACGCGGCCTCGGCCACCGGCTCAAGCTCCGGCTCGCGGCGGGCGAAAACCGATTCGACACGCTGCATGAAATCGTTTGGATGGATACCTGCGCGGACATCGTTCGCCGGATCAAGAACGACCGGATCGGCGTGCGGCGCATCGTAAACCTCGAATTCCCGAAGCAGCTCGTCTTCGAGATTGAATTCGGGTTCGCGGCGGGTAACCGCTGGCGCAGCCTCGGAACCCGCATGCGAAGGACGATCTTCGAAGCCGACGATACGCGCCAGTTCTGCCAGAGGATCGTTGTCAGCGAACCCTTCGGACCGGGCGTCCCGGTTATACGCGACATTTTTTTCGACCATTACGTGTTCCACCATCTACGCATTGCAGCTCTTGCCAGCGTATTGTGAGCAAATAATGGTGACATGTTATCGCATTTCGTCAGGTGCGTCCGCTCCCAAAAGCGTAAGGCCCGACTTCAAAACATTCGCGACAGCATTCACCAGCCCAAGTCTGGCAATGCTCAATTCTCGGTTTTTATCGTTAATAAAACGTAATTCCGGCTGGTCTTTGCCCTTGTTCCAGTGTCCATGGAAGGAACTGGCGAGATCGTAGAGGTAAAAAGCAAGCCGGTGCGGCTCGTGCGAAAGGGCCGCGGATTCGATCAGGCGCGGATATTCGGCAAGCTTCGCAACCAGCTGCAACTCATTGATATCGCTGATCAAAGCAACGGATGCCGCCATCTCTTCCGCAGAGGGAGAAAGCCCAGGAAACGCCTCCTGCGCCTGCCGGAAGATCGACATCGAGCGGGCATGCGCATATTGCACGTAAAAAACCGGATTATCCTTCGATTGTTCGGTCACTTTTGCGAAATCGAAGTCCAGCGGCTCGGAATTCTTCCGATAAAGCATCATGAATCGCACGGGATCGCGACCCACTTCGTCGACAACATCGCGCAGCGTGACGAAGTCGCCGGAGCGCTTCGACATCTTCACCGGCTCGCCATCACGGAACAGCTTGACAAGCTGGCACAGAAGAACCGTCAGCTTCGACTTTCCTTCCGATACGGCACGCGCAACGGCTTCCAGACGCTTCACATAACCGCCATGGTCGGCGCCGAGCACATAGATCATCTCGGAGAAACCACGGTCGAACTTGTTCTTGAAATAGGCGACGTCGGCGGCGAAATAGGTGTAGGAACCGTCCGATTTCATCAGCGCCCGGTCCATGTCGTCGCCCACTTCCGTGGAACGGAACAGCGTCTGCTCGCGGTCTTCCCAGTCCTCAGGCAATTCACCCTTCGGCGGCGGCAGCGTGCCCTTGTAGACATGGCCCTTGAAGGTGAGATCGTTGATCGCCGAGAGAATAGGTCCGCCATTGCCCTCATGCAGCGTGCGCTCCGAGAAGAACACGTCGTGACGCACGTTGAGCAGCGCCAGATCCTCGCGGATCATCGCCATCATCGCGTCGATTGCCTTGTCCTTTACGATAGGCAGCCATTTTTCTTCCGGCATGGCGCGCAGCTTGATGCCATATTCATCCGCCAGCGCCTGGCCGACAGGAACGAGATAGTCACCGGGGTAAAGACCGGACGGAATGGTGCCGATATCTTCGCCGAGCGCCTCGCGGTAACGCAGGAACACGGAACGGGCCAGCACATCGATCTGCGAGCCGGCATCGTTGATGTAATATTCCTTGGTGACGCCATAACCGGCAAAAGCAAGCAGGTTCGCCAGCGTGTCACCCACCACGGCACCACGGCAATGGCCGACATGCATCGGGCCGGTCGGGTTGGCGGAGACATATTCGACATTGATCTTCTGGCCCGCGCCAATGGTGGAGCGGCCGAAATCGATGCCCTGCCCGATCATGTCGGCCAGCAGACGCTGCCAGTAACCGACGGAAACCTTGAGATTGATGAAGCCCGGACCTGCGACATTGACGCTATCGACATCGCCATCGGCCTGAAGGGCGGGCACGATGAGTTCGGCCAGCGCGCGCGGATTGGTGCCGAGCGGCTTCGCCAGCACCATGGCGGCATTGGTTGCGACGTCGCCGTGGCTCAGATCACGCGGGGATTCGACGGTAATTCGACTGAAATCGACCTTTTCGCGGTTCTCTTTCACGAGATCGAGGGTCTCGAGCGCGTTTTTGATCCTGGTATCGAAATCGGCAAAAATGTTCATCGTTCCAACCTGCGCGAAGGGCTTCTGTTTATGTCCGGCCATCATAACCGGGTCGGCTTCGCGATCGCCCGCTGCCCTATCGCAAATCGGGGGTGTGGTCAAACAGCCGCTGGTGGGCGCGCAGTGCATAACTGTCGGTCATGCCGGCCAGATAGTCGCCCACATGGCGGGCCTTGGCGGCCACGCTCATGCCGGAAATGCTGTCCACCCAGTAGTGGCTCTGCATTTCCGCCGGCGTTTCCATATAACGGTTAAAGAGATCGGTGACGATCTGCGTCGCGCCGGCGCGGATGCGCATGATTTCCGGATGCCGGTAGATATGGCCGAACAACAGCTTCTTGATCTGCCGGTCGGTCTCGGCCATCTCGGGCGAGAACGTCGCGACGGTGAAATCGGCGGCGCGAATATCGGCAGCGCTCTGCGGTTTCAGACGGGCAAGATTCTGCTGCGCGACCCCGATCACGTCCTCGACCATATGGGTGATCTGACGGCGCATGATCTCATTGGCGAAACGCTCCTTGTCGAGCACGGGATATTTTCCCCGAACCTCGGCCATCAGGCCGCTCAGGAACGGCACTTCCTCCAGCATCTCGAAGGTGAGATAACCGGCGCGCAACCCATCATCGATATCGTGGGTATTATAGGCAATGTCGTCGGCAATCGCCGCCACCTGCGCCTCAAGGCTGGCATGGCTGCCGATCTCCAGATCCTGCAGCTCGCAATATTCGAGAATGGGCAACGGAACCGGTCCCTTGATCCCCTCGCCCTTCGCATTCACCAGCGGTCCATTGTGCTTGACCAGCCCTTCGAGCGTCTCCCATGTCAGGTTGATACCGTCATATTCGGCATAACGGCGCTCCAGCTTGGTGACGATGCGCAGCGACTGGGCGTTATGATCGAAGCCGCCATAGGGCAGCAGCACCGCATCCAGCGCATCCTCGCCGGTATGGCCGAAGGGCGTGTGGCCGAAATCATGCACCAGCGCCACGCCCTCAGCCAGATCTTCATCGAGCTTCAGCGCGCGGGCGAGCGCCCGGGCGATCTGCGCCACTTCGATGGTGTGGGTGAGACGCGTGCGATAATGGTCGCCGTCAGGGCTGATGAAGACCTGCGTCTTGTGCTTCAGGCGGCGAAAGGCCGTCGTGTGGACGATGCGGTCGCGGTCGCGCTGGAACTCCGAGCGCGTCAGGCTTCCGGTTTCGGAAAAAAGACGCCCGCGCGTGGTCCATGGATCAGAGGCGAAAACCGCCCTCTCGCCGCTTCCGAAACCCAATGCGCGCTGGTCTATGATCATGCATCCACCTGTTGTCTTCTCCGGCCGGAACTTCCTTTTGGTCTCGGCCATTGACCTTTTCATTCACCCTTCATACCTATCGCAGAGGTCAGCGCAAAGCATCATCGCCGCGCGGACCGCCTTCAACAGGCTATAGACCGCTAATTTGACCGGTTTATAATAGTGACAACGAGATTATTGCTCTCCGGTTCTTGACCCCGGCAGGAGAAACGACATGGAAAACAGCGACATTACCCTTTCGGAAGCCGCAGCGAAGCGAATCGCCGAGATCGTCGCAGCGGATGCGGGCAAACAGGCGCTGCGCGTCTCGGTGGAAGGCGGCGGCTGCTCGGGCTTCTCCTACAAGTTCGATCTGGCCGAAGACCCCGCCGATGACGATATCGTGATCGCCCGCGGCGACGCCAGGGTGCTGATCGACAGCCTCTCGGTCGTCTATATGGCCGGCTCCGAAATCGACTTCGTCGACAATCTGCTTGGCCAGTCCTTCCAGATCAAGAACCCGAATGCGGTGGCAAGCTGCGGCTGTGGGACGAGCTTTTCGATCTGAGATATCTTTCCACCACATCCTCGTCACCACATTCCAAAAACGGTGGCAATCGTCTTTGCATCGGGTAAAAGTACCCTCACAAAAGGGAAACTCCGATGAAGATTGCCACCTGGAACATCAATGGCGTCAAGGCGCGTATCGAAAACCTCTGCCAGTGGCTGAAGGATTCATCGCCTGACATCGTCTGCCTTCAGGAAATCAAGTCGGTCGACGAGGGTTTTCCCCGGCTTGAGCTGGAAGCGCTCGGTTATCATGTCGAGACCCATGGCCAGAAGGGCTTCAACGGCGTCGCGCTGCTGTCGAAGGTCAGGCCGGACGAGGTCAATCGTGGCCTGCCGGGCGACGATACCGACGAACAGGCGCGTTTCATCGAGGGTGTGTTTTCCGTCGAAGGCGGCGCAATCCGTGTCTGCTCGCTTTACCTGCCGAACGGCAATCCGCCAGACGACCCGGTCAAATATCCCTACAAGCTCGCCTGGATGGAACGGCTGCGGCAATTTGCCGAAGACCGTCTGGCGCTTGAGGAACCGCTTGTTCTGGCGGGTGACTACAACGTCATTCCCGAACCCTTCGATTGCCACGACCCGCGCGTCTGGGAAGGCGACGCCCTGTTCCTGCCGCAGACACGCTCGGCGTTCCGCAGGCTGGAACATCTGGGCCTTACCGACGCCGCGCGCGCGACGACGGATGAGGCCGGACTTTATTCCTT
Source organism: Rhizobium sp. UGM030330-04 (assembly GCF_003208455.1). Lineage (NCBI taxonomy): Bacteria > Pseudomonadati > Pseudomonadota > Alphaproteobacteria > Hyphomicrobiales > Rhizobiaceae > Rhizobium > Rhizobium sp. UGM030330-04. Next base: position 222,049 of record NZ_QKML01000004.1, on the reverse strand, counting down.
CTGGGATTATCAGGCCGGCGCATGGCCGAAGAACAACGGCATCCGCATCGATCACCTGATGCTCTCGGCGGAAGCGGCCGACAGGCTGCAATCCGTCAGCATCGAAAAACATGTGCGGGCTTGGGAAAAACCGTCCGACCACGTGCCGGTCTGCGGTTATTTCGATTTCCAGCCGGTCGGCTGACCGGCTCGCGTCAGACCAGCGAAATCGCCTCGACCGGCATCATCTCAATTGGAATCGTCGATCTGCATGTTCTGCGCCATCGCGATGGCCGCGCGGCGATCATTTTCGCCCGCCAGCGAAAAAGCCTGCTCCTGCAGGTTCTGGATCCACGTACAGTCTACCGCCGTGCACTTGTCCAGCGCCGCCGTCATGAAAGCCAGCCCCTGCGCCGTCTGGCCTTCCTGGAAGATCAGATTGCCGAAGATCGACATGGCGCCGGCGTGGCCGTGCTTGCGCGCCTGATTGAGCCACTTCTTGGCCTGCTGCACATCGGCCCGGCCGCCCTCGCCGGCCAGGATCATCTCCGCCAGCCGGAACTGCGCTTCAGCCACACCGAAGGTGGAAGCGACCTGAAAATAAAGCTGGCGAGCCTGTGAAAGGTCCATTTTCACCGGGCTGCCGGGAATGCCGTGACGGTAATAATCAGCAAGGGAAAGAAGCGCGTTGACGAAAAAGCCGGTATCTTCGGAACCCGGCTCTACACCCTGACTGGCGATTTCGCTGTAAATCTTGAAAGCTTCGAAGTCGTTCTTGGCGACGCCATCGCCAAAGGCATACATATTGGCAAGCGCCCAGCGCGAGCCGGTATGGCCCTTTTCAGCCGCGTAGCGATAGGCCTCGACGGCTTCGCCCTTGTTGCCGTTCTTGTAGGCCTTGAAACCGAACTTGAACAGGTCGAAGGGGCCGGATTCCTTGGTCACGCCCGCATTAATGTCAAAAGCTGCGGCAGGCATTGCGAGCGACGCAAGCAACATGCCCATAAGGAGCGGCTTTAAAACGTTGGCTTCACATTTCAGCATTTCGGCGAACTTCTCTCACTCTTCCCGGCATATAGCCAATACTTGCGGAATACTGCAAAGCCGAACCCCGCCGGGTCGCGATTTTTCGAACACACTGCGTCTTTCCGGCAGCACTTTCCAGCGCACCACCGGTGGTCTTTCGTGGTAATTGCCCAAGTTTTTCAGTGAAACAGATATAGGCATAATTTCCGGCAATATAACGGCGTCTTACCGTCTGCCGGTCAGCGTCAAACAAGAAAGCCGGACGAAATTCCCGTATTACTTGCTTAAACCCTGAATCCAAACCTGTTTTCACTTTCTGCAATTCCAGAGATCCACATCAAACGCCTGCATGTTCTTCCATTCCCGTGCCCATAAACATAAGCCAAGCACCCTGTTTGTGGCGGGAAATGGACAGATATGCTCACATTCCAACGCGGCCCCACGCTTGCAGAAAAGTGTTGCCAAATCGTCACAAAACTTTCGGCCTGGAAAATTTTATGGAGCAGGAATCACAGTCGATCATGAAAAAAGGCCCGGTTGGTAAACCGGGCCTTTATTTTAGCATCAGCGGAAGAATGGGATCAGAACTTGACCTTGACGCCGGTGGAGATCGCCGCCACGAGATCGCTGCCGAAGCTGTAGCCAGCCTCATCACCGCAGGTCGCCGTGCCGGCCGAGCTGCAACGGCCGCCATTGATGGAGGATTCACCCGAGGTGAGCAGGCCGAGAGCGCCGGCAATCTTGAACTCGAGGTTCGGGGTGGGCGAATAGACGACCTGGGTGCCGATCATCCAGGTATCGGTCTGCGTGCCGATCACCGTCGAAGTACCACGATCCCAGGTAAGGCTGACGGCACCGCTCCACTGATCGTTGAACTTGTGGCCGATACCACCGGTAACCGTCCAGCCGTCACGATAATAAAGATCAAGCGTGGTGAGCGAGGTGACACCCGCAATACAGGACGGAACACCGACCTGGCAGAAAGGCACGACCTGAATCTGGCTCCAGTCCGTCCATTTCACCGAACCGAAAGCAAGCCAGTCCGGCGCAATGCCCGACTGTACCTTCAGTTCCAGGCTGTCCGGCATGGAGACCGAACCGTAAACCGGCGTGACCTTGCCGCCGTAGGCGATAAGGGCCGGGCTGCCTGCAGCCGGAAGGCCCCTGAGGTCGACAGTACCGTTCAGATCGTGATCGACAGCGCTGTTATAGACAAGGCTGGTGCGGAAAGCGATTTCGGGAATCTCGTATGCGATACCCGCGCGCCATCCCCAGCCGTCGCCTTCCATGTCCAGCTTGCCGACGCCGGAATAAAGCGACGGATAAGCCGGGCCGAGCGCTGTCGGGGAAACGACCTGACGATATTTATAACCGCTGATCTCCTGATAGAAACCACCGCCGATGATCGAGAAGTCACCCTTGCCGAGATCGAACTTTACGCGGCAGGTGGTAGCGTAGTTATGCGACTTCACCTTGGTTTCGATGTTGTAGCTCGATCCCTGCCAGATGCCGGGGTTAAGGTCCGCCCCCCACGGCTGCGAATAATCGAACATGCAATCACCGAAATCGCCGATCGCGGCCTTCGCGCCAACGCGTGTCGACCAGTAGTTCTCGGAATCATCGGCAGTCGTAGACCAGGATGCAGGCAGCGGACCGCCGCTCTTCAGCGGGTTGTCCCGCGCATTCTCAACCTTACGCTGCGGCGCGACGAAAGTAGCCGAACTGTCGAGAACGTAGTCGGACGGATCGAACAGTAGATCGATATTGTAACCGCCACGCTCGAGGCCGCCGGCCAGTGAAGGCGTGACCGCCGCGATGCTGACAGCGAGACATACCGCGCCGCGAAAAATTGCAGTTTTTGCCATCTCTCTCCCCAATCAAGGCAATGTGATCGAGGATAGAGTGAAGTGCTAAAGGCTAAATGACAATCTGCCGCAGGCTGCGGCTGCCGCACGAATGCGGCAATTTTTTTACGTAAGAATTTTATGTCTACCCTCTTAAATAATCATTTTAGGCTATTTTTCTAATCCCTTCGAAAAAATTGATACAAAACGAAACAAATTCCCAACACGAAATGGAAATGTCGCCAAATAACCACAGTGGTACTTTCCCGAAGAAACCCGCTTATGAGGCCGTTTTTATTGGTTTTTTCGGCTTTTCAGCGCTGTCCGGGCAAGCAGCCGCGATGAAATAATCCCACTCCGGCGCAGAAATGATTCGGCGCTGCAACGCAGCAATGAAACGAAATCAAACGTGACAAAAAGCAAAAAAACGCCCCGCATTTGAGGGGCGTTTCGGTGTTTTGACGAGACCGGGCGTTATCCCGCTTCGTTCACCCGCTGCATGGCGGTTCTGAGGCTCGTCAACTGAACCTCCAGTTCGGCCTTGCGCTCGCGCTCGGCGGCCACAACCTCAGGATCGGCATTGGCCACGAATTTTTCGTTCGACAGCTTCTTGTCGATGCGTTCCATTTCCGCATCCACCTTGCCGATCGCCTTTTCGAGACGGGCCTTTTCCGCCGCAAGGTCGACGAGATTGCCGAGCGGCAGGCAGATGGTGGCTTCACCGACGATGATCTGGGCCGAACCCTTCGGCGCGACTTCGCCCGCACGGATTTCGTCGGCCCGCGCCAGACGCCGGATGGCGGCGGCGTGGCGGTCGAGCCGCGCTTCGGTGGAAGTGTTGGCGCCAACGACCACCAGCGAGGCAGTCGCGCCCGGCGGCACATTCATCTCGGCGCGTGTCGAGCGGATGCCGGAAACGAGATCGATCAGCCAGTTGATTTCCGCAGCCGCCGCATCGTCGCGGAACTCCGGCGCCGGCCAGTCGGTGAGGCAAAGCAGATCGTCCCGCTCCTCGCCCTCGCCGGCCGTATGCGCCCACAGTTCTTCCGTCATGAAAGGCATGAAGGGATGCAGCAGCTTATAGATTTCGTCCAGAACATAGGCCGCGCAGGCCTGCGATTCCGTCTTCGCCTTTTCGTCTTCGCCGCCGAAGACGGGCTTCAGCAGTTCCAGATACCAGTCGCAGAACTGGTTCCAGACGAAACGGTAGAGAATGCCGGACGCATCGTTGAAACGGAAATTCTCGAGAGCCGCCGTCACATCGCGCGCGGTATTGGCAAGTTCGGTCAGGATCCAGCGGTTGATCGTCAGCGACGCGGTTTCCGGCAGGAAGTGCGGATCGCGCTTCACGCCGTTCATTTCGGCAAAGCGCGTGGCGTTCCACAGCTTGGTGCCGAAGTTGCGATAACCGGCGATACGCGCGGGGTCGAGCTTCACGTCGCGCCCCTGCGCCGCCATGATGGCGAGCGTGAAGCGCAGCGCATCGGCGCCATATTCGTCGATCAGTTCCAGGGGATCGATGACGTTGCCCTTGGACTTCGACATCTTCTGGCCGTTCTTGTCGCGAACCAGCGCGTGAATATAGACCGTGCTGAAAGGCTCGACCGGATTACCGGCATCGTCCTTCATGAAATGCAGACCCATCTGCATCATCCGAACCACCCAGAACGGAATGATGTCGAAGCCCGTGACCAGCACATTGGTCGGGTAATAGCGCGCCAGCTCCGGCGTCTGCTCGGGCCAGCCGAGCGTCGAGAACGGCCAGAGCGCCGACGAGAACCATGTGTCGAGCACATCTTCGTCGCGCGTCAGGATTTCGCCCGGCGCAAAGTTCTCGAGCTTCTCCTCAACCCAGGCCTTCCACGGGCCTTCATGGGCGATATAGTGCTGGATGGCCGCCTGCAGCGCCTCTTCTTCGGTCTTTTCGACGAAGACCTGACCATCCGGACCATACCATGCCGGGATCTGGTGGCCCCACCACAATTGCCGCGAGATACACCAGGGCTGGATGTTCTCCATCCACTGGAAATAAGTGTTTTCCCAGTTCTTCGGCACGAAGTTGGTGCGGCCTTCGCGCACCGAGGCAATGGCCGGCTGGGCCAGTGTCTTGTTGTCCACCCACCACTGGTCGGTCAGGCGCGGCTCGATCGGCACACCGCCACGGTCGCCATGCGGCACCACATGCTTGTGCGGCTCGATCCTGTCGAGCAGGCCGGCTTCCTCGAAGATTTCGACGATGACCTTGCGGGCGAAGAAGCGATCCTGCCCTTCCAGACGATCCCATGCGCCATGCAGGGCGGCGGGATGATCGAGGCCTTCGAGAAAATCCTCGTTCTCCTTGATGGAGATGGTGCCGTCGATATTCATGACGTTGATGGCGCGCAGGCCACAGCGCTTGCCGACTTCGAAATCGTTGAAGTCATGGGCAGGCGTGATCTTCACGGCGCCCGTGCCGGCTGTCGGATCGGCATAGTCGTCAGCGACGATCGGAATCCTGCGGCCGACGATCGGCAGGATGACGTGCTTGCCGACAATGCCCTTGTAACGCTCGTCTTCCGGGTTCACCGCAACGCCGGTATCACCGAGCATGGTTTCCGGGCGCGTCGTGGCAACGACGATATAATCGCGCGTTTCGAACTCGGTGGGTTTGCCCTCCTCGTCGAAGGCAACCGGATATTGATAGGTGACACCCTTTTCCAGCGGATAACGCAGGTGCCACAGATTGCCCTTCATCTCGATCTGCTCGACCTCCATGTCGGAAATCGCGGTGAGAAGTTTCGGGTCCCAGTTGACGAGGCGCTTGTCCTTGTAGATCAGGCCCTGCTTGTAGAGCGTGACGAAGACCTCCAGAACGGCTTCGGACAGGCCCTCGTCCATGGTGAAGCGCTCGCGCGACCAGTCGCAGGATGCGCCAAGGCGTTTCAGCTGGTTGAAGATCAGGCCGCCGGATTCGGCTTTCCACTCCCAGACCTTCTCCACGAAAGCTTCACGACCCATGTCGCGGCGGCCCGGAAGCTGCTGTTCCATCAGCTTGCGCTCGACCACCATCTGGGTGGCGATACCCGCATGGTCCATGCCCGGCTGCCACAGCACATCCTTGCCGCGCATGCGCTCGAAACGGACCAATATATCCTGCAACGTGTTGTTGAGCGCGTGGCCCATATGCAGGGAGCCCGTCACATTCGGCGGCGGGATGACGATGGTGAAGGTTTCCGCGCCCGGCTTGGCGTTGGCGCCGGCACGAAACGCATTCGCCTCGTCCCAGGCTTTGGCGATCTTCGGTTCGACGGTTGCGGAATCGTAGGTCTTTTCGAGCATTTCCTGACCTGAATTTTAGAGTTCTTGTGTGGATTTTTTAAATAAGGATGGACGGTCGAGAGTCAACAGAAACCGAGACGCGAGCCGCCATTGAGCAGCCCCAAGGATGACTATGCCCCCATAACACCTTCATCTTCAACAAAAAAGCCGCCCCGATGCCGGAGCGGCTCCCGTTTCCTGGCCCGCGACGCATTTGCGCCGAGCGGCCGGACGATTCAGCGACGCGAACCGCGTGCCACGCGCTCGATTTCTTCACGCACGAGGCGTTCCACCAGGGTCGGCAGATTGTCTTCCAGCCAGTCCTGCAGCATGGGACGCAGCATCTCGGCGGCCATATCCTCGATGGAACGACGCTCGACGCCGTCAAAAACCTCCGCCAGTTCGCTGAAGGAACGCGCGATCTGCGCACCGGCCTCGGCGGAAATGAGATTGAGCGACAGACCGCCATGGGCTTCACGCCCGGCCTCAACCTGCGGCTCGGCCAGTTCGAATTCTGGCGCCTCGTCGGCGGGCTGGTGCACTTCGATTTCAAAATGCTCTCTGGCAACCGGCGCCTCGATGGCGCCGCGCAGCGCAAGCTGATCAAAACGGCCTTCGGCAAAGGACGTATTTTCGATGGCCGCCGCTGCGGCGTGATCCTCGGTGGCGAAAGGCGCTGCCTTTTCACTGGCACTGGCACTGGCAGCGGCCGCGGCCATCAGCGGCCGCACATCCGTCGGACGCTGCGGCGCGGGACGTTCAGCCTGCACCACGTCGAGAGAAGGGGCGGCAGGCGCGGCTTTCACAGCTTCCGTCGCGCCGCGCTGCGCCTGCGCGGCAAATGCCTGCGGCCCCATGGCGGCATTGCGATCGGCGGCAGCGCGCACGCGCGCCGCGACATCGGCCAGAGACATGGTCTTTTCGGCGGAGATTTCCTGCTGTTCAGCCATCTGCTTTTCGGAAGCCGGCGAAAAATCCTGCGCTGGCCGTGCGCCAAAAGCCTGATTTGCGGCGGGGGGAACGCGGGCCGGCGGGCTGACGGGCTCCGTCACAAAGGCCGCTTCGCCTGCGGCATCGTCTTCATCGTCATAGACCGGCGGCAACTGTCCGGAAAACGCACCGGCAGGTCCCGGCTCGTTGCTTTCGATGATCCGGCGTATCGACGCCAATATCTCTTCCATGGACGGTTCACGCGCTACGCTTGGCTGAGCCATATCAATCCCCGGTTTCCACTCTTGAGCATTCCAGCCGCACCAGTCGGGTGCCGGACAGGACGCTTCGCACCTGTTCAATTCCTGCATCGCGCGAACGGCAGCCGGACCTGCTGCCATGCCGATGCTCTGAAACAGGTTGGAACAAAACCGCCGGGCGTTTTTGCCGTCCCTGTTGCAGGGTCATGCGGGGCAGGAATACGCACACCCCGAATCACCCTTAGTCTAGGGTAGCATAGCCCGGAACTAAATCACTGATTCGACAAGTTTCGCGGTGATGCACAGCTTTGTGGGAAGGCTGCTCGGACCCCACCATGAAACGGGGCCGCGCCCTGCCCCAAAAAACAAACGCCGGGGTGGAAGGCCACCCCGGCGCCACGAACAGGATGATCGCTGCCGATCAGAAAACGAACTCGGCCGCCTTGGCGAAACCGGGCAGAGGCTTGACCGACGCGTTGAAAGAGCTTGCGGCCGAGGTGCTGTTGCCATCGCGTCGATAGACGGTGGCCTTGGCGGCATTGCCATATCCGACAACGACGACCAGACGTCCGCCGTCGCGCAGCTGATCGGTCAGCGCCGCCGGCACTTCCTCGACGGAACCGTTGACGAAAACCAGATCATAGGGGGCTTCGCTCGCATAACCCTTTTCGAGATCGCCGGTGACGACGGCAACATTGTCATATCCGAGCGAAGCCAGCGTCTCCGTGGCCTGCGCCGCCAGCGCCTCGTCGCATTCGAGCGAAACGACCGAACCGGCAAGCTGCGAAAGAATGGCGGCCGCATAACCGGCACCGCCGCCGACTTCCAGCACCACGTCTTCCTTGGATATGGCGGCAAGCTGCAGCAGCTTCGCCAGCGGCGAAGCCTTCATGACGTAACGGGCCGGGCGGCCGTCGCGGGCGGGACAGATCTGCAGATCCTCGTCCACATAGGCAATCTGCCGCACGCCCGCCGGCACGAAAGCCTCGCGCGGCACGCTCAAAAACGCCTTCAGCACCGAATGCGAGGTCACGTCGGTCGTGCGCAGCTGGCTGTCGACCATATTGGCGCGCGCGGTTTCGAAATCCATCATATCGTTATCGCCTCAATTTCGCGGATGCCGGTCGGGAAGCCTCGGCTCCAAAAGCTCAAAACGGCGCAGGTCTCCCTCGCCTTTGGATAATCTCATAATTGCCAAGGCGCACGCTTTCAAGCGCGGTAAGCGGGATGTGCGGGAAAAAGCGAAACCACGGGGATTTTCACAACGCAAAGAACGGCAAATCGCCGCAAAACGAGACCGCTTTGCCCGAAAAACATCGATGTCGGTGGAAATTTGGAGGCCTCGCCCGGAATTGAACCGGGGTACAAGGATTTGCAGTCCTCTGCGTCACCACTCCGCCACGAGGCCTCACACGCTCTTCAATTCAAGCGATGGCGGGCATTTAGAACGAATCCATTTTGGGCGCAAGAGGGTTCGTCCCGAATGTGATGTTTTTTCGAACCGGATGGGCGCAACTCCATCGCCAACCATCTAAACGCTTAAGATTGCGTGGTTTTTTGTATCTTACTCATATTTCAGAAGAAACAATGCCCGCATTCCGCGCATTTGCGGCGATGCGGGCATTGCTTCATTTTCCTGAGCGATCAATCAGATGCGCCCGAGCAGAACCAGAATAAGCACGATGACCAGAACCAGTCCCAAGCCGCCCGACGGGCCATAACCGTAATTATGATAACCCCAGCTCGGCAGCGCGCCGATCAAAAACAGGATGAGCAGAATGACGAGGATGGTGCCGAGCATGTGTAATCCTCCACTATTGGCATATGTCCTGCCTGCTTCAATGATGCAGCCTGACAAAAGTTCCCTTCCGCACCCTTCTCCGCGACATGTCCTGCGGAATGCACCCAAGCCGTTTCAACGGGTTAGGCCATTATAGATCGCCGGGATGGTGGATCGCGCTCCCGCCGGCCGCCGCGCCTGAAATAATTTGCCGGATAAAAAGCTCCGGCCCCGGTTGGCGGGCCGCGGCAGCGAATTATTCGAGGTGATTTCTCGGCCTATGTCGATTGGCCGTTGTCCGTCATAGTAAGGACAAGTCCCCCGTACCCTGAAACTGGCGGGAGACGGAGAGATCTGGCATCACTGGCAGTGCGCCAGATCTCTCCCGCCCCTTCCCACAGCCCCAGATTCTCCCCTGCAGGCACACGGATATTTTACCGGTGGTGATATCCGCGTGTCTTGCCTTGCCGGTTTCAGTCCGGCTAGACCCCGGACAGGGAGGGAGAAACGAGAATCATATGTCCGGTTTTGCGAACCTCATCCCGCTTTTCATCTTCGGCCTCCTCGTCTACGCTTTCTTCCGCTGGGTCGCGCGCGACATTCAGAATCCGAAGGGCAAGTGACCGGGACAAATTACCCCTGGTCTTGCTGCCTGTCGGGAACCGCTGCGCCTCCATATCGTTTTCGCAGACGCACTTCGGAGGACAGGATGAAAACGCTCCTATCATCGGCCATCATCGCACTCGCACTTGCGGGATGCACCACCGTCGGACCCGGCCCCTATGTCGGACCGGCGCCTTATGTCGAACCGATTCCCGGCAGCATCACCTACAGAGGCCAGCCGCGCACCAAGCTGACGAAATCACCGATCGGCAGCACGTTCAGCCACGAATTCCGTATCGACGGCAGCACGAGGGCGGTCGAGACCTACCGCATCGCGCCCGACCGCTCGCTGGAACTCATCGACCGGCGCATCATCCGCGACTGGCTGTTCGGACGCGACGACTGACCGCACCGTTCGCGGGATTGCGCATTCACGCCGCTTCGTTTAGAGCCGGGCACGGTAACCAATACGGATAGGCGATGAACACGCGCTGGCAAAAACCCGTCCTGATCGCGTTTGAAACGCCGGGCGACTATACGAGCATCGAAACCACGCAGGCGGCCTCCTGGGCGCTGATCGAGGACTGGCCGGTTGAAGATGGCGAGGAGCTGGACAAGGCGCTGCTGATCTGCGCCGCCGTCGATGCCGGCCGCAAGAAACCGGAGGATGCGCGCAGGGCCTTCATCGCCGCCGCCATCGAGGCGGGCCTCGACATCAAGGCCTGACGGCCACCGGTCCGCCTGCCGCAGGAAGACGAGACGTGCCCTGCGGCGGCGCAAGATCAAGAAAATGGTTCAATGGGTCAAAACAGATGGAAGCTGCCGGAAACATGAAAAAAGCCCTGTTCATCTTTCTTCTCTCCTGCCTGGCGATAGGCCTTCTCGGCCATCTCGTCGTCGCCTTCGTTGTCACCGGCTGACATGCATGAGTGACCTCCGCCCGGCAGCGGAATGTCAGGGCATTAAAAATCTCTAAATTTCATTCTTCTGTTATGGAACCGCAATAGGCTCTGTCCGTTCTCTTTCCGCTCGACACAAGGAGGATTGGAATGCGTGACGGACTGAACGGTTTTCTCGAAATCTCGATGCTCGGCTTCGTGGTCGCAAGTTGCCTTTTCATGGTCAACCTGCCGATCTGAACCGCCTGGAAATCCTGTCCCCCACGGCTCCGACAATCTGACGCTGTCAGAACAGGAAAATGCGGCCTTTCGGGCCGCATTTCTTTTTCAGCAAGGTTCAGTTCAGGCCGAAAGCTTGGCGGCGAGTTTCGCCACATGCGCGCCCTGGAAGCGTGCGCCTTCCAGTTCGATTTCGGACGGCTGGCGGGAACCGTCACCATCGGTGATGGTGGAAGCGCCATAGGGCGAGCCGCCCTTGATCTCATCGACACCCATCTGGCCCTGGAAGGCATAGGGCAGACCGACAACGGCCATGCCATGGTGCAGGAAGGTGGGGATGAAGCCGAGAATGGTCGATTCCTGGCCGCCGTGCTGGGTGGCGGACGAGGTGAAGGCCGAACCGACCTTGCCGACCAGCTTGCCGCTGAACCACAGGCCGCCGGTCTGATCCCAGAAATTGCGCATCTGCGAGGCGACCGTGCCGAAGCGCGTGCCAGCGCCGACGATGATGGCGTCGTATTCGGCAAGCTCATCCACGGTTGCCACCGGAGCCGGCTGGTCCAGCTTGAAATGGGAGGACTTGGCGACCGCTTCCGGAACGAGTTCGGGAACGCGCTTGACCACGGCTTCCGCGCCGGTGGACTTCACGCCTTCGGCAACCGCATAGGCCATTTTCTCGATATGGCCGTAGGAGGAGTAATAAAGTACCAGAACCTTCGTCATTCTCTTCGTTTCCTTTGCTGGAACTGTTTCCGGCGTACCGGCCAGAAGCTTCTTCAAAAACTCGATGATCATCGGCGTTTACCCGTCAAATCCGTGTGAAGAAAAGGTAGCGGACAGACCGTGATCCCGCCAGCCGGGGATTGGCATACGCACTGTTCACGATGAGTGAACGGAAAACCGGAACGTCAACCATTTACAAAAAGACATTTTTTCAAAACCGCTTTGCATTCCCCGGGAGCGGGGCTAACGTCTGACAAAACAGATGACGAGTGCACCCATGTCCAACCCCTCCTCCACTTCTTCCGTTGTCACCGCCGCCATGCTCGCCATCGGCGACGAACTGCTGTCGGGCCGCACCAAGGACAAGAATATCGGGCATCTCGCGGATGTGCTCACCATGTCCGGCATTGATCTCAAGGAAGTGCGCATTGTCGCCGACGAGGAGGAATCGATCGTCGAGGCGCTGAATGCGCTGCGAAGCCGCTATGATTATGTCTTCACCTCGGGCGGCATCGGCCCGACCCATGACGATATCACAACGGATGCGGTATCGGCGGCGTTCGGCCTGCCCTGCGAACACGATGCCGAGGCGCTGCGCCTGCTTGGCGACATGTACCGTGTGCGGGAGATGGAGTTCACCGAGGCGCGCAAGCGCATGGCGCGTATGCCGAGAGGCGCAGCGCATATCGCCAACCCCGTTTCCGTCGCTCCCGGCTTCGTCATCGGCAATGTCTATGTCATGGCCGGCGTGCCGCAGGTGTTCCAGGCGATGCTCGACAATGTCATGCCGACCCTGCGCACCGGCGCGAAGGTCATGTCGCAGGCGGTGCGCTCGCCCTATGGCGAAGGCGATATCGGCACGCCGCTGACGGCCATCCAGAAGGCCCATCCCGAAACCAGCATCGGCTCCTATCCGAAATATGACGGGCAGCGCTTTTCGACCGAGATCGTCGTGCGCGCCCGTGACGCCAGCGTGCTGAAGGCGGCGACCGAGGCGGTTGCCGCCATGATCGAAACCATCGGCCAGGAAAAAAGGCTGGCGGCCGGCAAGGGCGATGCGACCGCCTGAAACGGAACCGGCCTGCGACGAGAAGGTTTGACCAAAATCAAGGTGGCCATCGGCAAAGACGGCCACTCTCCCCCTAGAAACGACATATCACCGAGGAGAGAGAAATGGGTTACAAAACGATACTGGCAGTGGTCGACAATGTTGCGAACACGCAGAAGCTCGGCGAATTCGTGGTAAGCCTTGCCGACCAGTTTTCCTCGCATGTGATCGGCCTGCATATGGAAACGCTGGCCGCCGTTCCGCTTGTCGCGCCGATGGAAATTCCCGATCCCGCCACCGTGCAGGCGCTGCAGGACGTGGCGCACAAGGAAACCACCGATGTCGGAACGCTTTTCGAGCGCACGCTGTCTGCCAACGGCGTCTCGCATGAATGGCGCAGCTTCGTCACATCGGTCGGTTACGCCTCCGCATCCGCGATCGACAGCGCCCGCTGCGCCGATTTGATCGTCGCCCGCCAGAGCAGCTCCTCCGCACTGTCCGACAGCCGTTCGGATATTGACGGTTTTCTTTATGAAAGCGGCCGCCCCGTTCTCCTCGTGCCGCATGTGCTGACGGTGGCCAAACCGATCAAGCGCGTCCTGATCGCCTGGAACGGCTCGCGCGAGGCGACCCGCGCCACCTTTGATGCCCTGCCCTTCCTCAAGGCGGCCGACAGCGTCGAGATCTTCTCCGTCGATCAGGCCGAAAGCGAAACGCAGTCTTCGGGCCTTGCCGGCACGGAACTGGCCGCCACGCTCGCCCGCCACGGCGTCAACGTCACCGTGACCTCGCAGGAAAAGATCGCCGGCGTCTCGCCGCAGGCGGCAATCGAAAACCGGCTGTCCGATAACAGCATCGACCTTCTGGTCATGGGTGCTTATGGCCATTCCCGCTGGTGGGAGCTGCTGTTCGGCGGCGTCACACGCACGCTGCTCGATTCCATGACGGCGATGACGCTTTTGTCGCGCTGAATATAGATGCGGCGTAAACAGCGCCGCAAGCCCCGCCATCTTGCTTGAAACGAGCGTCTGCCGCTTGTCCCTTCTCCCCGCCGGGGAGAAGTCCGCGGCAGCGTGATGAGGAGGCGACGGTTGAGATAAACCGAGAGGTTGCCCCCTCATCCGGCCCTTCGGGCCACCTTCTCCCCGGCGGGGAGAAGAAACAGGCGGCAATCTCTCGGCCCCTCCATAATAACAGTCCTGCGCGGAAAGCTTGCCTTTTTGCCGGACTTGCGGCTATTAGCCAAAGCCATCGACAATTTTGACCAGATGGTAGACGACATGTCCCTTCCCGATAAAGCCTTTCCCGTCTCCTGGGACCAGTTTCACCGCGATGCCCGCGCTCTTGCCTGGCGTCTTGCCGGTCTCGACAAAGAGTTCCGGGCAATCGTCTGTATCACCCGCGGTGGCCTCGTGCCGGCGGCGATCATTTCCCGCGAGCTGAACATCCGCCTGATCGACACCGTCTGCATCGCCACCCGCCATGACTACGTCAATCAGGGCGACACGGTTCTGCTGAAGGGCGTCGCCCCGGAGCTGGCGGCAGATGGCGGCGAAGGCGTGCTCGTCCTCGACGACCTGACCGATACCGGCAAGACGGCGCTGGAAGTGCGCGAAATGTTGCCGAGAGCCCATTTCGCCTGTGTCTACGCCAAGCCGAAGGGCGTGCCGACCATCGACACCTTCGTCACCGAAGTCAGCCAGGACACCTGGATCTATTTCCCCTGGGATATGGGCTTCACCTATCAGGAGCCGATCGCCAAGGGATCGCGCGGCTGATCGCCCCTCGTCCTTAAAAACAAGAGCTGCAAAAGCCGTCCCTCCGGGGCGGCTTTTTGTTTGAAAACGCCATTCTGGCGACAGCGGAAAAACACGGAAAAACCGTAGTGTCGCCTTTATGCCGCACCCCGGAAACGCGCGGTTTTGGCATTCCGCTGCGGAAACCAGCCTCGCGCAAGCTTCAAATTTCGCTGCCAAGTTACTGATTTTTTTGAACGCTTTTGCTTTCCCCGTTTTCCACAGGCGCTTCACACAATATCTTGTGGTTAAAAATGGGTTTCAATCTATGGCTTGACGAATCTATGCCGTGGGAGGAAAGTGACACTTATGTTGCGGCGGCAACGGACCGGAAAGTAACGAGGCCGGTTCTTCTCCATCTTGAGCGCGCAAGTCCAAAGCGGCGTCCCGGCCATGAGGGGACGGTTCGCCGCTGGATTCCGCACGCCTTTCGGAAACCGCCAAAAACATGACGCGGGGACTGGCGGCAGGAAGCTGTTGATACTATATTTAGTATTCCACACTATGCTTGCAGCCGAATAAGCCACGATATACAGGGATCACATCCAAGGATGAACATCCCTTTCAGATCGGCAACAACCGGCTGCGCGAAGGCATCGCACGGCTGGACCGGATTTTTGCGCCCTTCACCGGGCGCCCAATGGACGAGGACAGGAAACCATGCGCATTGAACGCCGCTTCACGAAGCCCGGCCAATCGCCTTATGCGGAGATCGACTTCCGCAAGGCCGTCAGTGAAATCAAGAACCCGGACGGATCGATCGTGTTCCGTCTGGCGGACATCGACGTTCCCGCGCAGTTCAGCCAGGTTGCCACCGACGTTCTGGCGCAGAAATATTTCCGCAAGGCCGGCGTGCCGAAGTTCCTGAAGAAGGTCGAGGAAAACGATGTTCCTTCCTTCCTGTGGCGCTCCGTTCCCGACGAAAAGGCCCTGAAGGATGTGCCCGAAGCCGAGCGTTTCGGCTCCGAAACCGATGCGCGTCAGGTTTTCGACCGTCTGGCCGGCACCTGGGCCTATTGGGGCTGGAAGGGCAAATATTTCTCGTCCGAAGAAGATGCTCTGGCCTTCCGCGATGAGCTTGCCTACATGCTCGCCACCCAGCGCGTTGCGCCGAATTCCCCGCAATGGTTCAACACCGGCCTGCACTGGGCTTATGGCATCGATGGCCCCGGCCAGGGCCATTTCTATGTCGACCCCTTCACCGGCAAGCTGACCAAGTCCAAGTCCGCTTACGAACATCCGCAGCCGCATGCCTGCTTCATCCAGTCCGTTGAGGACGACCTCGTCAATGAAGGCGGCATCATGGACCTGTGGGTGCGTGAAGCGCGCCTGTTCAAATACGGTTCCGGCACCGGCTCCAACTTCTCTTATCTGCGCGGCGAAGGCGAAAAGCTTTCCGGCGGCGGCCGCTCCTCCGGCCTGATGAGCTTCCTCAAGATCGGCGACCGCGCAGCCGGCGCCATCAAGTCCGGCGGCACGACCCGTCGTGCAGCGAAGATGGTCGTTGTCGATGCCGACCATCCGGATATCGAAGCCTATATCGACTGGAAGGTGAACGAAGAGCAGAAAGTTGCCGCTCTCGTGACCGGCTCCAAGATCGTCGCCAAGCACCTGAAGGCGATCATGAAGGCCTGCGTCAACTGCGAGGCTGACAATGGCGATTGCTTCGACCCGGCCAGAAACCCTGCCCTGAAGCGCGAAATCCGCGCTGCCAAGAAGGACATGGTGCCGGAAAACTACGTCAAGCGCGTCATCCAGTTCGCCGAACAGGGTTACAAGGACATCCAGTTCAAGACCTATGACACGGATTGGGATTCGGAAGCCTATCTGACGGTATCCGGCCAGAACTCCAACAACTCCGTATCCTTGAAGGATGACTTCCTGCGCGCTGTCGAAAATGACGGCGACTGGAACCTCACCGCCCGCAAGGACGGCAAGGTCATGAAGACGCTGAAGGCCCGCGACCTCTGGGAAAAGATTTCCCACGCCGCCTGGGCATCGGCAGACCCCGGCCTGCACTTCAACACCACCATGAACGACTGGCACACCTCGCCAGCCGCCGGCCCGATCCGCGCCTCCAACCCGTGCTCGGAATATATGTTCCTTGACGACACGGCCTGCAACCTCGCCTCGCTGAACCTTCTGCAGTTCAAGGATCAGGCGACGAAGCGCATCGATATCGCCGATTACGAACATGCCGTTCGTCTGTGGACCGTCGTGCTCGAAGTCTCGGTCATGATGGCGCAGTTCCCCTCGCGCCAGATTGCCGAACTTTCCTACGAATACCGCACGCTCGGCCTCGGCTATGCCAATATCGGCGGTCTCCTGATGTCCTCGGGCATTCCCTATGACAGCGCCGAAGGCCGCGCCATTGCCGGTGCGCTCACCGCCATCATGACCGGCGTTTCCTACGCCACCTCGGCCGAAATGGCCGGCGAGCTTGGCCCCTTCCCCGGCTTTGCCCCGAACCGCGACAACATGCTGCGCGTCATCCGCAACCACCGCCGCGCCGCTCACGGCCAGTCGGAAGGTTATGAAGGCCTGTCGGTCAACCCGGTGGCGCTCATCCATGGCGATTGCCCGGATCAGGACCTGATCGCCCATGCCGTCGCCGCCTGGGACAAGGCGCTGGCGCTCGGCGAACAGCACGGCTACCGCAACGCCCAGACGACGGTTATCGCGCCGACCGGCACGATCGGCCTCGTGATGGATTGCGACACGACCGGCATCGAGCCCGACTTCGCGCTGGTGAAGTTCAAGAAGCTCGCCGGCGGCGGTTACTTCAAGATCATCAACCGCGCGGTTCCAGATGCGCTGCGTTCGCTCGGTTACTCCGAAAGCCAGATCGCCGAGATCGAAGCTTATGCCGTCGGCCATGGCAATCTCAACCAGGCGCCCGGCATCAATCCTTCCACGCTGAAGGCCAAGGGCTTCACCGATGAGAAGATCGAGGCCGTCAATGGCGCGCTGAAGAGCGCCTTCGACATCAAGTTCGTCTTCAACCAGTGGACGCTCGGCGCCGACTTCCTCAAGGAGACGCTGAAAGTTTCCGACGAGCAGCTCTCCGACATGAGCTTCAACCTGCTCGAGCACCTTGGCTTCGGCAAGAAGGACATCGAGGCGGCAAACGTTCACGTCTGCGGCGCGATGACGCTGGAAGGCGCACCGTTCCTGAAGGCCGAGCACCTGCCGGTCTTCGATTGCGCCAACCCCTGCGGCAAGATCGGCAAGCGTTACCTCTCGGTCGAATCGCATATCCGCATGATGGCAGCGGCACAGCCCTTCATCTCGGGTGCGATCTCCAAGACGATCAACATGCCGAACGATGCGACGGTTGAGGATTGCGGCGCAGCCTACATGCTCTCCTGGAAGCTGGCGCTGAAGGCCAACGCCCTCTACCGCGATGGTTCCAAGCTTTCCCAGCCGCTCAACGCCTCGCTGGTGGAAGATGAGGACGACGAAGACCTGATCGAAGAGCTGATCCAGCAGCCGGCTGCACAGCAGGCCGTGACGATCACCGAAAAGATCGTCGAACGCGTCATCGAACGTGTCTCGCGCGAGCGTGAAAAGCTGCCGAACCGCCGTCAGGGTTACACCCAGAAGGCAACCGTCGGCGGTCACAAGGTCTATCTGCGCACCGGCGAATTCGGTGACGGCCGCATCGGCGAAATCTTCATCGACATGCACAAGGAAGGTGCCGCCTTCCGCGCGATGATGAACAACTTCGCCATCGCCATTTCGCTCGGCCTGCAATATGGCGTGCCGCTGGAAGAATATGTGGAGGCCTTCACCTTCACCAAGTTCGAACCGGCCGGCATGGTGCAGGGCAACGACGCGATCAAGAACGCCACGTCGATCCTCGACTACGTGTTCCGCGAACTCGCCGTCTCCTATCTCGGCCGTCACGATCTGGCCCATGTCGATACGTCGGATTTCTCCAACACCGCACTCGGCAAGGGCATCCAGGAAGGCAAGACCAACCTCGTTTCCACCGGCTGGACCCGCGGTTACAAGCCGACGCTGGTTTCCAGCAATGGCGGCGAACGGTCGTCTTCCGAGCCGAAGGGCTCGGCAACGGCCACCCCTGCCCGTGGTTCCGCCAACGTCACCTCCTTCGCCGGCTCCGCCGCCCGCAAGCTGGAACCGACGGTTTCCATCGCAACCTCGGAAATCGTCTCCTTCAAGCGGGACTATGAAGAGCGCGCCAAGGAACTGGCCGAAGAAATCGCCGAGGAAGTCATCGACGACGTCGCCCAGGAATCCCAGCAGACGGCCACCGCCCTCTTCTCCGACAAGGCCGCCGCCGACGCTGCATCGGCCAAGACGGAAGCCAAGAAGGTGGAAAACGAACGCCGCATGCGCTCGATCGCGCAAGGCTATACGGGCAACATGTGCTCGGAATGCCAGAACTTCACGATGGTGCGGAACGGCACTTGTGAGAAGTGCGATACTTGTGGTGCGACGAGCGGTTGCTCTTGATAAGATTTAAGCAAGTAACAAACAAGAGGGTTGAAAAACCGAGGCTAGGCCGGACAAGAACCTCTAACTTGCCACTTCGGAAGTTAAGCCTAGCCAACGCAATGTAACTCATAATCCGGGCGCTTTCCTGCGCCCGGAATAGGCTTACCAGAACAAACAGTGAAAACGGATGTCGCACAGCAAACCTGGAAGCACGAGGGAGCGAAAGTGAAGGAACAAAAAAGTCTTCGCTTCGACGGGCAGCCACTGCGATGGATCCCACGTTTAAAAGACGGGGAGAGCTTCTATCTCCATTTTTCGGGAGGCATTCGTGCCGCACGCATCCAAGATGATCACTGGGCATTTGAACCTGTTCTAGTTCGAGGGCAGCTAGCCACGTTCGGACCCTTCTCAAGAGAAGAGATCTGGAATATGGCGCGCTCGTTAGGCATCACTCCTATCGCCTTTCAGCACTCTGGATGGAGCAATGGATCCTATTACAGCAAGTGGGTTCCCATCATTCCTGGGAGGTCCAACCACATGTTGGGTGCAGCGGACCTTTGGAGAAACATATCCAGCAGAATCGGCGACGAACGATGCGGACACCGACTGAATTCACTCTCCACACCCAGTCACGAAGATATTGCCGCAATCATAGACGATCAGCAGCCCGACGAGAAATTAGCACAATTTGTCGCCCTCAGTCTTCGAGGGATGGATATCAGCGTCGAACATATCTCCGCTTTCTACTATGAACAGCTAGTAGATCTAATGGCGACGGACCAATTGAATGGAGAGCGTGTTTCCGTGACGCTAGATCAGGTGCTGAACACACACGTTCACTCCTTTTTCATGCATGCCGGAGCTGCTCGGGATTACCTTGCATCGTTTATAGCATTGAGGATTGGAGAAGATCCTGCCAAATTGGATTCGTATAAATTGCTATGCAAGAAACTCAGGTCACGCCACCTAGGTATGGATCCGCTGCTCGCTTACTTGGTGGCGCGCGGTCTCATCAAGGAATCCAAACAGAAGGGGCAATGGGAGACCGGCGGTTGGATGTGGGAACTAACGGACCTGAGAAACACCTTCACCCACAGACGTCCTTATGGCAGTCGTTTCGCAGAGCATTCGGGTATCGCGATCCCTCTATCGCCCGCAGGCCAGCTATATCGCTATAGACGCCCGTTTCAGACCGAAACGGGCGAAGATGTATTGGATCTCGTCATTAAACAATATCAGCGCGTAATCGAGCTATTTCATCATCTTGCAAAGATTTCAGGATTTAACAGCGAGATGATCGTTTTGACCGATGACGACATAGTCGAGGCGCGCATGTCCAGCAGCCAGCGCTGATTTTATGCGACCCCATAGTGATCAGTACTCGCGGTTTGATTACCGGCACCCTACGCGATTGGGAGCAAGGTTCAGTCAACTGAGATCAACCAGCCCGCGCCTACCTGATAGTCATCGGCGTCCATCCCGACGGAACGGCGGCCGCCTCACCCCATAAAATCCACCAGCAACTTCACATTCAGCCCCGCAATCACCACCGCGATCAACCACGCAAAGGCCGAGAGCCAGAGCGGCGAGCGCAGCTCACCCATCTTGGCCTTGTCGGCGGTGAACATCACGAGCGGGAAGACGGCGAAGGAGAGTTGCAGGCTGAGCACCACCTGCGTCAGGATCAGCAGTTCCGCCGTGCCGCTATCGCCATAGAAGACGGTGACGCCGGCGGCGGGGACGATGGCGATGGCGCGGGTGATGAGGCGGCGCAGCCAGGGGGCGAGCCGCATCTTGAGGAAACCTTCCATCACGATCTGGCCGGCTAGTGTTGCCGTGACGGTGGAATTGATGCCGCAGCACAACAGCGCCACGCCGAAGAGCGTCGGCGCAATCGCAAGGCCAAGCAGCGGCGCAAGCAGATTATGCGCTTCACCAAGTTCGGCGACATTGGTCTGCCCCGTCTTGTTGAAGGTCGCCGCCGCGAGGATAAGGATCGAGGCGTTGATGAGGAGCGCGAACATCAGCGCAATGGTGGAATCGAGCGTGGCGAATTTCAGCGCCTCGCGTTTTTCGGCAATTGTTTCACCGATTTCGCGGGTCTGCACGATGCCGGAATGCAGATAGAGATTATGCGGCATGACGGTAGCGCCCAGAATACCGAGCGCCAGATAGAGCATGTCCGGATTGGTGACGATCTCGGTCGTCGGCGCAAAACCGAGGATCACCTGCCCCCAGTCAGGATCAGCCAACGCCACCTGAATGGCGAAACACACGGCGATGACGCCAAGCAGCGTGATGACCAGCGCCTCCACCCAGCGGAAACCGAGCTTCTGCAGATAAAGGATCAGGAATACATCGAGCGCGGTGATGAGAACGCCGAGTTCGAGCGGAATGCCGAAAATGAGGTTGAGGCCGATGGCCGTGCCGATGACCTCGGCGATATCGGTGGCGATGATGGCGATTTCCGCCAGCAGCCACAGCACCATGGCTACGGGTTTTGGATAGGCGTCACGGCAGGCCTGGGCGAGATCGCGTCCGGAGGCAATCGCCAGACGGGCGCAGAGCGATTGCAGCACGATCGCCATGATATTCGAGACCAGCGCAACGGTGAGCAGCGTGTAGCCGAACCTTGAGCCGCCGGCGAGCGATGTCGCCCAGTTTCCCGGATCCATGTAACCGACCGCAACGAGATAGCCGGGGCCGAAAAAAGCCATCGCCCGGCGAAACGTGCCGGCATTCGGCTTGACCCTGATCGAACCGTGCACGTCGGACAGCGACAGGTCGTCGCCATTCCGCCGCCATCCAAAGACAGGCTTGTCCATTCTCTGAACTTTCAAATGGGAGGCAATTTAATGCAATTGCAAATCATTCGCATAAACAGAACAGGCTGGCAAGCGGGCTTTTGGCCCACGCGCCATCACAGGCCATCGCCGGGCGTTTTGCCGGCGGGCCTTGCGGCAGAGGACACCATTTCCCGCGCCAGACAGGCGAGCCATGTCGAAAGCAGCCGGATCAAGCACACGCAGGATGGCCGGAGCGTGCACCATCCCGCAGCAGGCTTCCGTCTGGCGACTGCACCCGCCCATTGACAGTTGCGATGGCGTGCCGTGTACACAGAGGCACGATACACATCAGGCATATTTCAGAAGGAGCAGCCGCGTGAACCTGATCGCCCATGTCGAAATTCCGGTACTTGATATTGAAAGGGCGATGCGTTTTTACGGCGCCGTTTTCGGTGTGAGCTTTGCGGAAGTCGTCACGATCCACGACAATAAAATGGCCTATTTCCCCTTCGTGGAAGGCAAGGACGGCGCAAGCGGCGCGCTCGCCCAGGGTGAGACCTATGTTCCCACCAAAGACGGGGCAATCATCTATCTTGGCGTGAAGGACATTGACGATGTCCTTGAGAGAGCCGTGCGGCAGTGCAGCGAGATTCTGTTTCCCAAAACGCCGGTCGATGACACGCTCTTCGTCGCCGAAATTTCCGACAGCGAAGGAAACCGCATCGCGATCCAGTCCGTCTGATCGACCGGTTGCGTGGCAGGCCGAAGAATGGCCGGAACATCATTCCGGTTTGCGCGCCGCACCCGTGGCGGCGACAGGTTCGGCCACGCAGGCCGCGATCCTCACGGCCTTGTCATCATCCCTGCCCCCGCCAGGGCGGAACAGCCGCGCCATGCCTGCGTTGATCTTCAGGGAAACAACTCAATTCCGGGGAAGTTCATGCGACACGGCAGTAAATTCAGCCTGGTGAACCATCCTAGCCGATGGCCGGAATATATCATGGCGCATCGGCGGCCACGCGACTGGCTGATGACGATCAGCGGTATTGTCCTGCTGTTCGTGGTCGCCGCCGCGGTTGCCATGGGTTATCTCGTCACCAGCCATCCCGGCAAGCCGGAGCCCAATCCCGGCATCGTGGAGGAACAGGCAACGGAAAACGGCGGATAAGCGGCGGGCGGCGCAGAACGCGCCGCTCATCAGCTGAGGCCCGCAAGATGCCCGCTGAACTGCGCCTCGTGCAGGCGGCTGTAATGGCCCTTGGCAGCCAGAAGTTCGGCATGGGCGCCGGTTTCGGCAATGCCTGTCTGGTCCACCACCACGATGCGCGAGGCATCGCGGATCGTCGCCAGCCGGTGGGCGATGACGAGCGTGGTGCGGCCTTTGGCAAGCTCCGTCAGCGATTGCTGGATGGCCCGCTCGGTTTCCGTATCGAGCGCCGAGGTCGCCTCGTCCAGAATGAGGATCGGCGGGTTCTTGAGGAACATGCGGGCGATGGCAAGACGCTGCTTCTGCCCACCCGACAATTTCACACCGCGTTCGCCGATGACAGTATCGAGCCCGAGCGGCATGGCCTCGATGACGCTGTCGAGGCGCGCGCGCCGCGCGGCATCCATGATCTCCCCGTCAGAGGCGCCAAGCCGGCCATATTCGATATTCTCGCGGATCGTGCCGCCAAACAGGAAGACGTCCTGCTGCACGATGCCGATCTGGTTGCGCAGCGACGCAAGTTTCATCTTGCGGATATCGATACCGTCAATGGTGATCGCACCGCTGGTGACATCGTAAAAGCGCGGCAAAAGCGAGCAGAGCGTCGTCTTGCCCGCACCCGAGGGGCCAACAAAGGCGACCGTTTCGCCGGCGCTAATCTTCAGGTCGATATTGGCGAGGACCTGTTTGCCCTCGGCATAACCGAAACCGACATGGCGATATTCGATGCTGCCGGAAAGCGCCGGTGCCTCGATTGCGTCAGGCGCATCGACGATATCAGGCGCCGTGTCCAGAAGTTCGGTGAAGCGGCGGAAACCGGCAATGCCCTTCGGATAGGTCTCGATGACCGAATTGATCTTTTCCACCGGCCGGAAAAACACGCCGACCAGCAGCAGGAAACCGACAAAACCGCCTTCCGTCAGGCCGCCCGTCAGCACGAACCAGGCGCCGCAGATCATCACGATCATCTGCGTCAGACGCATGCTCATGTAGCTGAGCGAGGTGCTGGCCGCCATGATCTTGTACGCATCCAGCTTCGTGCGGCGGTATTTCTGGTTGTCCTTCTCGAACAGCGCGCGCTCGTGGTCCTCGTTGGCGAAGGCCTGCACCACCCGCATGCCACCGACATTTTCCTCGATACGGGCGTTGAAATCCCCGACCCGGCCATAAAGCGCGCGGAAATTCTGCGTCATGCGGCCGCCGTAACGGCTGGTCACCCAGGCGGTAACGGGCACGACGGCGGCGGTGATGAGCGCCAGCGGCACGTTGACCGACAGCATCAAGAGGAATGCGCCGATGAAGGTCATGATGGCGATGAACAGGTCTTCCGGACCGTGGTGGGCCACCTCGCCGATCTCTTCCAGATCCTTGGTCAGCCGCCCGACCAGATGACCGGTCTTCTGGTTATCGAAATAACGGAAGGAGAGTTTTTGCAGGTGATCGAAGGCCAGACGCCGCATGTCCGTTTCGATATTGATGCCGAGCATGTGTCCCCAATAGGTGACCGTCGCCATCAGCCCGGTATTCAACACGTAGATGACGAGCAGCCCCACGGAGGCGGCAAGGATGATCGCCCATTCACCGCCCGGCAAAAGCACGTCGACAAAGGCCTTCACGGCCATCGGAAAACCGAGTTCAAGCACGCCGGACAAAACCGCGCAGGAGAAGTCGAGAATGAAGAGACCCCGATAGGGACGGTAATAGGCGAAGAAACGGCGCAGCATGGCATGACCTGGAGAGGGGGCGCGGCAAAACGCGCGCCGCGGAAAAACGGGAGTTTAATTGTCATATTTCAATGCGCGCGCCAAGACCGATGTTCTATTTTTACCAAAATCGTTCAATAGCTTCCGCAATAAACACACAACGGTAATGTGATCGGATTATATTGCACTTATATGTATCGGTGTGACAGAGTGAATGCAGCCCTTTTGGGGGAGAATGCGAGAAAGAGCCTGCCGTGAGTAACAATGACAGCCGTAAGCCCAGTGGCGAACCGAGATGGCTTGGTCCCGCCAGCCCGACGCGGATCGCCCTGATCCCGCCCATCTCGGCTGCGCGCTGGCTTCTTGTTCTCGTCGCCCTTGCGGGCATTTATTTCTTCCACGGTTTTCTGGTTCCGGTTCTCGCCGCTCTCGTCATCGGTTTTGCCAGCTGGCCGGTCTATACCCGGCTTTTGCGGCAGGTGGGCGGCAACACCACGCTCGGCGCCACCATCGCCATCATCCTCATCCTCGCCTTCCTCGTCGTGCCGATCTTCATCGCCGCCTCCTATACGGCTAGCGAAATCCGCGAATGGTTCGGCTGGGCGGTGCATGTCAACAAGACAGGCGCACCGGTGCCCGACTGGATTGCCGCGCTGCCCGGCGTCGGCCCCTGGCTCGGGGAGCAATGGGTGAAATATATCGGCACGCCGGGTGCCATCGGCGAAGTGATCCAGCTCGTCAGCGGCGCCAATATCGGCAATATCTACCGGGCGATCCTGGCCGCCGGCAACGGTGCCTTCCATCTGGTGCTGACCCTGCTGTTCATGCTGATCGCGCTGTTCTTCGTCTATCGCAACGGCGCCGGCTTCACCCGTCAGGTCGATCTCGTGGGCGAGCGCATCCTGCCGACACGCTGGGAGCGCATTTCCCGCGTCGTGCCTGCCACCATCAGCTCCACCGTGACAGGCATGACGCTGATCGCCATCGGCGAAGGCATCATCCTCGGCATCGCCTACTGGATCGCCGGTGTGCCCTCGCCCGTCACGCTCGGCGTGCTCACCGGCGTCATGGCGCTCATTCCGGGCGGCGCGCCGCTCTCGTTTACGCTTGTGTCGATCTATCTGGTCGCCAGCGGCTCCCCGGCCTACGGCCTGGCGCTGTTCCTCTGGGGTTCGGTCGAACTTTTCATCGTAGACAAGACCATCCGCCCGAAACTCGTCGGCGGACCGATCAAGCTGCCCTTCCTGCCCACCTTTTTCGGTCTCGTCGGCGGCGTCAAGACCATGGGCTTCCTCGGCCTCTTCATCGGCCCGGTGCTGATGGCGCTGCTGGTCGCGATCTGGCGCGAATGGGTACGCGAAGTGGAAATCTCCGCCGCTGCCAGCACCGAGGTTCCACCGCCGCCATCCACGCAGGAAGGCACCGTTGATGAGGTTGCCGCGCTTGAAGACAATAGCGGGGAAACGACGGCGTTGCGGAAAGCGGCGTTTTGATTGGTGAGGCCGGCGGCAGACGCCTCTGCTCCGGCGCCGACACGTAGTCCTCAAACCGCGCATCCGTCATGCTCGGACCTGTCCCGGGCATCTGCCATCGATTGATTCTACGATACGTGATTAGATCCTCGGCACAGGGCCGAGGATGACGTGCAGGATACGGCAAACGCACGCCGCAGGCTTAAAGCACCTTCTCCATGAACAGGCTGAGCGGATCCGGCCTGTAGGGTGCGAAGGCCTCGATCTCCACAAATCCCGCCTTGCGGTAAAGGCCGATCGCTTCCGGCTGGCTGATGCCGGTTTCGAGCCGGATGGCGGAAAGGCCAAGCTCGGCACCGCGCGCGACGAGCGTATCCATGATCAGCTTGCCGATCCGCAAACCCCGCGCATCGGGATCAACGAACATGCGCTTGACCTCCGCCGTGCCATCGCCCGCCTCCACCAGCGCGCCGCAGCCAACCACACGGCCATCATGCCGCGCCACGAAAAACGAGACATTGTCCTGCTCGAGCGCGCCGATATCGACCAGATGATTGCTCTCGGCGGGATAAAGCGAGGCCATATAGGCGTTGGAAAGGTCGATGAGGTGCAGAACCGCTTCCTGCCGGGGTGTTTCAAGCTTGATTTCGATGGCCAATGCGATGCCTGCTTTCTCTCAAAAAATGCGTATTTCGTCGTAATGTCACTGCAATCGCGATAGATGAGTTTCTAGAGCATTATTCCCGACAGAGGCAACACACCCCATGAAAACAGCCCTCGTTCTCATGACCTTCCTTGGCTGCGACGACAGCGCCACCGATTGCCATTACCTCGCCACCTCGCAGCAGCGCTGGACGAGCATCGAACTGTGCGACGCCGTGTCGGAAAAGGAACTGGAACGTTACGCCAACGCGCCCTACCCCGTCGTGGTGGCCGTGTGCCAGACACCGGGTGAGCAGGCCCCGCAGACGGCCGGCGCGCAACCTCCCGCCACGGCACCGGCGACTACACCGCAGGCAACGGCGGCGGTTACGCCGAAGGAAGAGGAAAGCCTCACCAAACAGGCAATCAGCCGCGTTAGCCGTATCCTGCCTTCCACCGAAGGCATAAAGCACCTCCTCGGGACACCGGTGAGGATGGTTGAAAACAGCTATTCCTGGATCGCCAAGCGGTTCGACAAGTGATTGCTGGGAAATGTCACGCCAGCTTTCTTTGCCGCTGCAATGCAGAGGTTTCCTATGAGAGGATGCACCCGCGGAAACCCGGACCTTACGCCGCCTCGACCGTCAGCGCTTCCGCATAATACCGTGCCTTCTGCCGTTCTTCGGCAATGGCGAGCTTGCGCACGGCATGCAGCAGCTCGAACAGTGTCTCGGAACCGTTGACGTCGCGGAAATGCGCCAGCAATTCCGCCGAGACGGAGGCCGCCACATCGGAAAGCTGCGAACGGGCCGCGCGCCGCCACATCAGCGTCGCCTCGATGAAGACATCGACGACATCACCCGAAAGACCGATCGACTGGAACAGGGCCTTCAGCGCGTGCGGCCGCCCGGTCGCCAGAATGGCGCGCACCTTGCGGTCATCGAGACCGGAGAGATTGACCATGGCCGCCGTGAAGAATTCCAGCCGGCCCGAACAGACGGCATGGATGAGCAGCGCCGGCGTCAGTTCCAGCCGCTGGCGCAGATGCTCCACCAGCGCCGGCAGTTCCGGCGCGGAAACGCCGGCGGCGATGAGGATGGTGGCGGAATCCTCCGCCTCGCGGAAAAGATTGTCGGCGCGGTTTTGCGCGATCATCGCGTGAACCAGCGCGGAACCCGCCAGAGCTTCGCTGATGCGGCCCATCAACAGGTGGCGCGCATCGGCGGGCAGTTCGTCGCGGCAAAGCAGGAGGTCGCGTATATCGGCATCGCAGCCATGGCGCTCGGCAATGCGCCGCAGTGAAAACGGCGTGATGAAGGCATCGTCATTTTCGAGCAGGATGATGGTTTCCGGCAGATCGCCGACTTCGGCAAGCGCGGCGCAAACACCGCGCGGCAGGCGCGGCCTTGCGGCGATGAGGGAGCGCGTCAGGCTTTCTCCGCGCCCGGCAAGATCGACCAGATCGGCCTCACCCAGAACCGGCGAACGGGCAATCACCGTGCAGGCGATCTCCGGCTGGTCTTCGGCAAGTGAAACAAGAATGGCACGCGGTGCGTCATGGGCATCCGCCAGCGCCTCGGCAAGCGCCAGCCGCACACGTGGCGAAGGGTCGTCAAGCAGATAGGTCATCGCCATATACGCGGCATCGCGGTTCTCCCGCGCCATGTCGGAATGCAGATAGGCACGGCCGAGAGCATTGGCGGCCTTTGCCCGCTCGGTCGATCCAGCCTTTTCAGACCAGCGAAGAAATGCCTGTACGATCACCTGAGCCTCGAAACACATTCGCAACAATGGATGACGGCATCATCGCCGCCACCATGTATAAAACTCTAGGCGCAAATGGTTTACGTTTGGTTCACCATAAAAATTAACCGCCGCGGAAGAAGGACTATATTTACGGCGCAGTAGAGGGGCGTTGCAGCTGGAATACATCGCTGCCGCCGTCGCAGTAATCCATATAGCCCATGCGCGCCACGGGGCGGGCAAGCCCCATGTCGATGCGACCATCGCGTATGATCGTCTCATCGATATGGATCGCCATGACCTGACCGATCACCATCCAGGACTCCGATGGCTTTCCATCGACGTCCTCAAGCTGCTGTATCTGGGTGACACGGCATTCCAGAACCGCCAGCGCCTCGCCCACGAAGGGCGCATCCACCACCCGGCCATCGACGGCGGTGAGGCCGGCAAGCCGGAACTCGTCGACATCATAGGCAACCGGTGCGGAAGAGGCATTCATGCGGTCGATCAGGTGGCGGCTGACGAGATTGGCGGTGAAGACACCGGTCTCCTCGACATTGCGAAGGCTGTCCTTCCTGCCGCTGGAAGAAAACATGACGAGCTTCGGCCGGTCCGAAATCGCGTTGAAGAAGGAATAGGGCGAGAGGTTCATGGAACCGTCCCTGCCCTTCGAGCCGATCCAGCCGATCGGCCGCGGCGCGACGATGGCCTTGAAAGGATCATGCGGCAGGCCGTGCCGGTTGGTATCGGTGGTATAGAACATCAGATGTCCCCAACCCAGCTGACGACATCGGCCAGCTCCGGGCGCGGCCGCTCCACCGGTGGGAATGTCGTCGAGCCGATGTGAATATAGCCCGCCACCTTCTCTTCCGGGCTGACGCCGGTTTCCGCCAGGAAGGCCGGATCGAAGGCGAGCCATTCCGTCAGCCAGTTTGCGGCAAAACCATTGGCATTGGCCGCGAAGATGACGTTGAGGCACACGGCGCCGGCGGACATGACCTGTTCCCATTCCGGAATCTTGAAATGCGGCTTTGCGGTGCTGATGACAGCGATGACGACGGGTGCGCGGGTAAAGCGCGTCCGTTCCGCTTCCTGCTGCTGCAGGTCGAGCTCGGGGTTCTTCTCAAGCGCGATCCTGAGCGCCGTCTCGCCGAGACGCACCCGCTCCTCACCGCGATAGACCACGAAACGCCAGGGCGCGAGCTTGCCATGGTCGGGCACACGCACGGCAAGACGCAGTATATCCTCGATTTCCGTCTTCGAAGGCCCGGGCTCGCAAAGCTGCAGGGCGGGGGTGGAACGGCGAAGCTTGAGATAATCGAGGAGCTTGATATCGCTTGTCATGATCAAAAATCTTCCATTCTGCTGTCATCGCGAAAATATGGGCCTTGAAATAGCCACGGCATTGGTTTTGAAGTGGTCCGGGAAAATCAAGAAGTCAATCGGTATCGAAAATGTCTGCAATCAAAATCGCGGCACGTCTGACCATTGCATGTGCCGCGCTTGGCCTTTTATCGCAAGCCGCTTTTTCGCAGGATGCCTTTAAAGACTTCAAGCAGCTCGGCGGCACGCCGAAAATGCCGAAACTCAATGCTTTCACCGCCCCGACGGCACCCAATGCCCCGGAAAGCACCGCCCGCGACATCGCCATGGAAGCCAAGCTGACCAGCGAAGGCGAAGCGGTGAAGGAAGGCCTGTCCTGGCGCGTCTTCAGCCCCATCCCCGGTACGGACGGCAAGCTGCCGATGCTGGCAAGTTCGGAGGGCGGTTCGGCGGAATTTCATCTGGTGCCGGGCGAATATTTCGTCAATGTCGCCTTCGGTCGCGCCGGCGTCACCAAGAAACTCAATATCCCGGCCTCCGGCAACGTCCAGAAACAGGTGCTGATTCTCGATGCGGGCGGTTTCGTGCTGAATGCGGTCGCGGGTTCCGACAGGCAGATTTCCGGCAACCAGCTGAAATTTTCCGTTTATTCCTCCGACGCCCGGCCGGATGGGGAACGTGGCCTCGTCATGGCCGATATCAAACCCAACACCATCGTCCGCCTCAATGCCGGCACCTATCACGTGGTTTCCGAATACGGCAACGTCAACGCGGTGGTGCGCGCCGATATCCAGGTTGAAGCCGGCAAACTCACCGAAGCGACCCTGCAGCACCGGGCGGCGCAGATCACCCTGAAACTGGTATCGGAAGAAGGTGGTGAGGCGATTGCCGATACGGCCTGGTCCGTGCTGAACGGCGGCGGCGACGTGGTGAATGAAAGCGTCAGCGCGTTTTCGACCATGGTTCTGGCGGAAGGCGAATATACCGCCATCGCCCGCAACAAGGACAAGGTCTTCCAGCGCAATTTCAAGGTTACGTCAGGCCAGGATTCCGATGTGGAAGTGCTGATGAAGGATCAGGCGCCGGAAGACATGACCGGAGATTTCGAGTAGGCGTCACCTACATCTCATCCGTCATGCCGGACTTGATCCGGCATCCAGCCACGACGCGTCTGCGTCGTGAAGAGGGTCTTTCGCGATCAAGGACTTGATCGCGCTGGACCCCGGATCTAGTCCGGGGTGACGGACGTGACTGCGTCGCCTTTGCCAGTGTAATTACCCGCACACCCCCCACAAACAAAAACGGCCCCCGAAGGGGCCGTAACTGTTATCAGGCAACCTGCTTCTTCGCCGCAAGCTTGCGCTTCACATCCGGCGGCGTCGCCTCGTCCACGAGGCTGGTAATCGCGTCTTCCAGCGACATCGGCGTCTGGTTCTGCGAACCGAGGCGGCGGATGTTGACGGTGCGCTCCTCCGCTTCCTTGCGACCGCAGACGATGATGACCGGAACCTTGGTCACCGAATGCTCACGGATCTTGTAGTTGATCTTCTCGTTGCGGAAGTCGGTTTCCACCGCCATGCCCGCCTCGCGCAGCGCTTCAGCCACTTCACGGCCGTAATCATCCGCATCCGAGGTGATCGTCGCGACCACGACCTGAAGCGGCGCGAACCACAGCGGCATATGGCCGGCGAAGTTCTCGATGAGAATGCCGAGGAAGCGCTCCATCGAGCCGCAGATGGCACGATGGATCATCACCGGCTGCGTCTTTTCGGAGTTCTGGTCGATATAGAAGGCGCCGAAGCGTTCCGGCAGGTTGAAATCCACCTGCGTCGTGCCGCACTGCCATTCGCGGCCGATGGCGTCCTTCAGCGTATATTCGAACTTAGGCCCGTAGAACGCGCCCTCGCCCGGCAGGATGCCGGTCTTGATGCGGCCTTCGGACTGCTCTTCGATGGTCTTCAGAACATCCATCATCACGCTTTCGGCGCGATCCCAGAGATCGTCGGAACCGACGCGCTTTTCCGGGCGCGTGGATAGCTTGACGACGACTTCGCTGAAGCCGAAATCCTCATAGACGGAGAGGATCAGGTCGTTGATGCGCAGGCACTCCGCCGCCATCTGCTCTTCCGTGCAGAAGACATGCGCATCGTCCTGCGTGAAGCCGCGAACGCGCATCAGGCCATGCAGCGCTCCGGAAGCCTCATAACGATGCACAGTGCCGAATTCCGCAAGGCGGACGGGCATTTCGCGGTAAGACTTCAAGCCATGCTTGAAGATCTGAACGTGGCCGGGGCAGTTCATCGGCTTCAGGGCAAAGACGCGCTGATCGGCTTCCTCATCATCGGGATGGGTGAAGGCATGGGCGGATTTCACCGCGAACATGTTTTCCTGATACCAGCCCCAGTGACCGGAGGTTTCCCACAGCGACTTGTCCAGCACCTGCGGCGCATTGACTTCCTGATAGGTATTGGCGAGCCGGCGGCGCATATAGGCCGTCAGCGTCTGGAACATGCGCCAGCCCTTGCCGTGCCAGAAAACGACGCCCGGACCCTCTTCCTGGAAATGGAACAGGTCCATTTCGCGGCCAAGGCGGCGGTGGTCGCGCTTTTCGGCTTCGGCCAGAATATGGAGATAATTGTCCAGCTCTTCCTGCGTCGCCCAGGCGGTGCCGTAGATGCGCGACAGCATCGCATTGTTGCTGTCACCGCGCCAATAGGCTCCGGCCACCTTCATCAGCTTGAAGGCCGTACCGATCTGCCCCGTCGAGGCCATATGCGGGCCGCGGCAGAGATCGAACCAGTCACCCTGATAATAGATCTTCAGGTCCTGGCCTTCCGGAATGGCATCGACCAGCTCGACCTTGTAGTTCTCGCCCTTGGCGGCGAAGACTTCCTTGGCCTTTTCGCGCGACCAGATTTCGCGGGTAAACGGCTTGTTGCGCTGGATGATTTCCTTCATCCGCTTTTCGATCTTCGGCAGATCTTCCGGCGTGAAGGGTTCGTTCTTGGCGAAGTCGTAATAAAAGCCGTTCTCGATGACGGGGCCGATCGTCACCTGCGTACCGGGCCACAGTTCCTGCACGGCTTCCGCCATGACGTGCGCGGCATCGTGGCGGATGAGTTCCAGCGCACGCCCGTCTTCACGCGTGACGATCTCGATTTTGCCATCGGTGATGGTCTCGGACAAATCGCGCACAGTACCGTCAAGCGCAATGGCGACAGCCTTCTTGGCAAGCGATTTGGAAATGGATTCGGCGACCTCGCGGCCGGTCGTACCGGCGGGGTAGCTGCGCACGGATCCATCGGGAAATGTAAGGGAAATGGCTTCAGACATCGTCTAGTGCTCCTGTCCAGTCCCGCCAACGAATGCGGGTGGTGTTGGAATAATGATCTGCCCGCGACAGGCGGACAGGCAGGCTGATAAAGGCTTTTGCCATTGCAGTCAAAGGCGAAGGATAGCTCAGCGAAGCATTTGCGCGAGACCATTGACCGTATTGGCGTTGCGGGTGGTGCCGATACCGAGCCTTTTGGTGGTCAGCACGGACAGCAGCCTGCTCTCGCTCGGCTTGCCGCCAAAATCGATCCATAGACCGCCGCCGGCAAGAGCGATTCTTTCCCTTTCGCGGTATTTCTCCAGCAATTCGAGGACGCCGTTGTCCAGCGGCGCGCGCATCACCCGGACGCAGACATCCGGCGGATTGCCCTGGGCGAAAGGATTGTCCGCCGCCAGTTTCAGCCAGTCGTCACCCGAACGAACGAGAATATCGACATGTTTGCCGAAACGGTGTTCGAAGGCGCGCTCCAGCCTGTCCTCAATCTCACGAACAGATGCCGCCCCGGCGCGAAAAACCAGATTTCCCGTAGCGACCAGGGTTCTGCATTCGGCAAATCCCAGCTCTTCCGCCAATGCCCGCAGATCGGCCATGACGAGCCGCTTGCCGGCACCCAGCACGATGCTGTGCAGCAGGGCCACATAGTCATTCATCGATGCAGGCTCCAGTAACGCCACGGCATCCACCAGCGCCTGCTGCCATCGAGCACTTCCGGCACCGGGTCCAGCCCGCTGGTGCCGCCCGGCCCGCAGCGCGCGACACGAAACAGCGTCATCCATCCGCCGGCCCAAAGCCCGTGTCGGGCAATGGCTTCATAACCATATTCGGAACAGGTCGGAATATGACGGCAGGAATTTCCGACGAAGCCGGAGAGTGTCAATTGATAAAGCCGGATGAAACCAACGCCCAGAAGCCGCCCC
Organism: Rhizobium sp. UGM030330-04; assembly: GCF_003208455.1. Lineage (NCBI taxonomy): Bacteria > Pseudomonadati > Pseudomonadota > Alphaproteobacteria > Hyphomicrobiales > Rhizobiaceae > Rhizobium > Rhizobium sp. UGM030330-04. The sequence goes on along the minus strand of NZ_QKML01000004.1, from coordinate 188,057 downwards.
GGCGTTTTGGCGAAACTGCCCGTCCAGTTGCGGGATCGACCCGCTTTTGCCGCCGTCTGCTGGTGCCGGCAACCCGGTTCGCCGCACATCGCCTAACCCGCGGCGTTGAGAGCCGGCCGCCCTTCGATCTGGTCGAGCGCATCGACCACCGCTTCGAAGGTCAGCATGGTGGAGGCGTGGCGCGCCTTGAAATCGCGCACCGGCTGAAGCACCCGCATATCCTCGAAACGGCCCGTCGGCCCCTCGCCGTCCTGTTTCAGCATGGCGAGCATGTCTTCCCGCGCCTGCCGGATTTCGCCGCTGGAAGCCCCGATGATGTGGTGCGCCATGATGGAGGCGGAGGCCTGACCGAGCGCACAGGCGCGAACCTCATGCGAAAACGCCGTCACGATGCCGCCTTCGACCTTCAGATAGACCTTGAGCTTCGAACCGCACAGCCGCGAGTGTTTCTCGGCGCTGGCATCGGCATCCTCAAGAACCCCGATAAGCGGAATATTCCCGGCAAAGTCCAGAATGCGATTATTGTAGATGTCATCCATCGTCGGTGCCCGGCGCGCTCAAGAATGTCCAAAAACAGGACAGGTCAGATTTTTCAAACACAGCGTTTGTCGCGGTGAAGCTTTCCTGCCCTTCGTTCTCATTATATGCTAACGAGCTTTCTGGACATCAAGCCGTGATCAAATTAACGGCTCCGATACCGAAATAACAGCATCGGCCTTGCCAAAATGCTGTAAAACAACCAGATAGCAGCAGCTGCGAACAAGAGTTCGCGATGAAAAACGAATTCAGGTGCGGCCTTTACCCGCATCGGGAGAGACGAAATGGATGCGATCGTGAAGAATTTCCCCGGCGCTGGCGCAAAACCCGACGTGGCCGAGGCTCGCCCAAGCCAGGCGGAAGCGGAAGAAGCAGTACGCGTTCTTCTGCGTTGGGCAGGAGAAAACCCTGCCCGCGAAGGCCTTCTGGATACGCCCAAGCGCGTTGCCAAGGCCTACCGTGAGCTTTTCGCCGGTTACGAGCTGAATGTTCAGGACGTGCTGGGCACGACCTTCGAGGAAGTCGGCGGTTATGACGATGTGGTGCTGGTGCGCGACATCCCCTTCTTCTCCCATTGCGAACACCATATGGTGCCGATCGTCGGCAAGGCGCATGTCGCCTATCTTCCGGCCGGCCGCGTGCTTGGTCTGTCGAAGATCGCCCGCGTCGTCGAAATCTTCGGCCGCCGCCTGCAGACGCAGGAAAACATGACCGCGCAGATCGCAAGATCGATCGAGGAAACCTTGAAACCGCGCGGCGTGGCCGTCATGATCGACGCCGAACATATGTGCATGTCCATGCGCGGCGTCAACAAGCAGGGGTCGACGACACTGACCACCAGCTTCACCGGCACGTTCAAGAACGACCCGGCCGAACAGGTACGCTTCATGACCATGGTGCGGAACCGCTAAGCGCCGGACCGAAACGCGCAGGCGCGGTTTTCGGAAATTCCGGTGATCAGATAAATCCTGGAGCGGCGGAATCGATTCCGTTCTTTCGCCGCTCTGATCGTTCCGCCAGCTCAGTTTCCGGGGTTACCATGTCCATTCCCTTTCCATCCGCGCCAGCGGATAAGGAAGTGCTCGAAAACGCAGGCCTTTTTTCACCGAAATTCGATGAACACGGCCTTGTCACCGCCGTGGTGACTGATGCCCGTGACGGCGAATTGCTGATGGTCGCCCATATGAATGCGCAAGCCCTGTCGCTGACGCTGGAAACCGGCATCGCCCACTATTACAGCCGCTCGCGCGGCAAGATCTGGAAGAAGGGCGAAACCTCCGGCAACCTGCAGACGGTGAAGGAATTCCGCACGGATTGCGACCAGGACGCCGTTTGGCTGAAGGTCTCCGTCGCCGGCCACGACGCCACCTGCCACACCGGTCGCCGCTCCTGCTTCTACCGCACGGTGGGGCTTGCCGACGGCGAGGCCGTGACCACGATTACCGACGACACCCGCCATTTCGATCCGGCGACGACCTATTCCGGCACATGAACGGCCGCCTTCCATCGGCCGCACCAATTTGCTACCAATATAGCAGGTTCCGGGGATAAGGGCGGAACCTTGTTGAACTGGCAGGGAGTGCGGTCATGTTGGGATGGGGAAATCGTCACAATCAGCTCGCGGCTGGCAACCCGGAAGACCTTGAGCCACCCGTTGTCGACGCACGTGTCGATACGCGCCGGATCGCGCTGGCGCTCGGTGGCGGCGCCGCCCGCGGCTGGGCGCATATCGGCGTCCTGCGGGCGCTCGACGAGGCCGGAGTGAAGATCGGCATGATTGCCGGAACCTCGATCGGCGCTCTGGTGGGCGGTTGTTATCTCGCCGGCAAGCTTGACGAGCTGGAAGAATTCGCCCGCTCCCTGACGATGCGCCGCATCGCCGGCCTGCTCGATCTGACGATCGGCGGCGGCGGGCTTTTCGGCGGCATGCGCCTTACCAAGCGCATGCAGGAGCATCTGGAAGGCCTGCGCGTCGAAAACCTCGAACACCCCTTCATCGCGGTCGCCACAGAACTGCGCACCGGTCACGAAGTCTGGATTCATCAGGGCGATCTTGTCACGGCCTTGCGCTCATCCTATGCGCTGCCGGGAATTTTTGAGCCCGTGCAATGCAATGGCCGCACCCTGATCGATGGCGCGCTCGTCAATCCCGTGCCGGTTTCGGTCTGCCGGGCCTATGAGCAGGCACTCGTTGTTGCCGTCAACCTCAATTACGATCTTTTCGGCCGCTCCGCCGTGGTCAAACACGCCGCATCCTCGACGGGCGGCTCCGCATCGGCGACGGACAGCACGCCGCGCCCCGGCCTGCCGGGCGTCATGGTACAGGCCTTCAACATCATTCAGGACCGGATTTCGCGCTCCCGTCTCGCCGGCGATCCGCCCGACCTCATGCTGCACCCGCGCATCAACGATATCGGCCTGTCGGAATTCCATCGCGCCAGCGAAGCCATCGACAGGGGATATGAGGAAACGCGCTCCCGCATTCCGGAACTGGAGCGGATGCAGCAGGCCTTCCGGCGCTGAGGAAGTCCTACGTACCCGGAGCCTCTCCAGTTCGTACGTCTTTGTAAATTGAGTTGATCTTACTCAGCACCGCTTCATCGTCTGTATCGATTTCGTAGAACGTACTGTCGATGGCCCGGATTGTCACCCAAGTCTTGTCCGTCTGCGTTTGTTCCGAGCCAACAAACTCACCCCAGATAACCTGCTGCGTATTCTCTGCCAGGGCTGCTAATTCGGAGCCCGAAAGCTGGACATTGTGCCGCGCTAATTCTTCCAGCTGCTCGCCACCTTCACCTGTGGCCTCAAACCATTCGTGCCTGGGTTTGGACGACTTGACGGTCGAAACAACCCAATTTGCTTCGAAAGAGCGAGGCGCCAAAAGCCGCAGCAAGTCCCTCAGATCAAGAGCAAGGACGTGCTGTTTGAGATCGTAAATTCTAAGTGTCGTCATAGTGTTCTCCTTGACGCCAGGAGCCGCATTGGGAGCAGAACTTTGTCAACCCGGCCTAGCACTACTTTGGCAGATTGGGGCAATCCTGATTTGAGATGATCTGCGCTCTCAGTTTTGGGGCGCGATATGGTGGATTGGGATACGGATCTTTCGGCCTTTTTGAAGCCGTTTCTGGAGAAGCTTGGACAGAAGAAGCGACGTCAGATGTGCCCAGTTTATGTGTCGGGGCTGATCGGTCCCGGTGACCGCAAAAGTATCGAACCGATGGCGGACCGGTTCGCTCCAGGCCAGTACGATCGTCTCCATCATTTCATTTCAGATGGACTTTGGGATGCAGCACCCCTTGAGGCCGAGCTTGCGCTGCAGGCGAACAGTATCGTTGGCGCATCCAATGCGTTTCTCGTGATTGATGACACCGGCCTGCCGAAGAAGGGCGACCACTCGGTCGGAGTGGCGCCGCAATACGCCTCGATGCTGGGCAAGAGAGCAAACTGCCAGACGTTGGTGTCGGTGACGCTCGCGCGAGACGAGGTTCCTGTTCCGGTTGGCTTGCGTTTGTTTTTGCCCGAGAGCTGGACCAGCGACACGGAACGGATGGCCAAGGCCGGGGTTCCCGATGCCATGCAGACATCTCGCACGAAGCCGGAGATTGCTCTTGCCGAGATCGATCGGTTGATCGTGACCGGTGTCCGGTTTGGTACAGTGCTGGCTGACGCAGGCTACGGCCTGTCGGCGGCCTTCCGCCAGGGGCTAAGTGGACGTGGCCTCACCTGGGCGGTCGGTATCCCCAAGCATCAGAAGGTCTATCCCCATGATGTCGCATTGATCTTTCCCATCTCCGGTCATGGTCGGCCGCGCAAGCATCCGATCCCCGACATTCTGTCGGTTGCCGCAGAAACGATCCTGACGCACGCAAGCTGGAAGAAGGTCAGTTGGCGGCGTGGCACAAAGGGCCGCCTGACGGCACGCTTTGCAGCATTGCGCGTCCGGATCGCCGACGGCACGCCGCAACGCATTCTTGACAAGGGACAGCAACACATGCCGGGCGAGGAAGCATGGTTGGTTGGCGAATGGAGATCAAACGACGAGCGCAAATACTACCTGTCCAACTTGCCGGCCGATGCGACATTGAAAGCGCTGGCGGCCGCCATCAAGGCGAGATGGGTTTGCGAGCAGGCGCACCAGCAGATGAAAGAGGAGCTTGGTCTCGACCACTTCGAAGGCCGATCATGGCAAGGACTGCACCGACACGCTCTGATGACGATGATCGCCTATGCCTTCCTCCAGCACCGGAGATTGCAGACTGCAGCGCGGGGAAAAAAAGAAGCGACGAATTCGTCGTGGACCACCTGAGCCGACCTTACCAGCTGTGCGTCGAGCGGTCATCAACGCCCTTGCCCTGCCGACAGCACACATCCGATGTCCGCACTGCGAACGTCTCTTTAAAACCGGAAATTCAATTCTGCCAAAGTAGTGCTAGGGCACGCCCCGTGTGCACGGAATCGTTTGAAGTGCTCTGTCTCTTCGTTGTAGCGCGTTATCCCGACGTGAAACCGACGCACTTTACCGAAAATGCCCTGCCCCCTGCGCGAAGCCTCATCCTGCGATGTAGGCCTTGATGTGCTCCGCCTCGGCCTCGATCTCGCCGATCCGCGCCTTCACCACGTCACCGATGGAGATGATGCCGGCAAGGCGGCCATTTTCCTCGACCGGAATATGGCGGAAACGTCCGCCCGTCATGATTTCCATCAGCTCGTCGGTGGTTGAATTGTGGTGACAGCGGATGACGTTCTTGGTCATGGCCACGGAGACGGATTGCAGCAGGGAAGCGGCGCCCTGGCCCGCCACGGCCTTCACCAGATCGCGCTCCGTGAAAATACCGAGAACGACACCTTCGGCATCCGTGACGACGACGGAACCGATCTTGTGCGCATGCAGCGTTGCCGCGGCCTCGCCGATGCTGACCTCGGGCCTGACGGTCACGACGTCCCTGCCCTTGCGGTCGAGAAGATCCTTTACGAATGTTGGCATGCCTTCCTCCTCTTGTCGGCAATCCGCACCGCGCCGCAGCCTCCCCCGGCGGTTGCAAATCATGCACCATGGTGCGCTGAGGCCGGTATGAATGCAATCCCGGATGGGACGCGCGCGAGCAAATTTGCGCCATGGCCGACAAGGAGCGTGATCGCGCCCCAAGGCAGGCAGAACCGGCTGAAACACCGCTCTGCCCGATCGGCGTTAGCGCAGCGGGCGGTCGAACAGTCCGAAGAAGAGGAAGCCGAGCACGAAGCCGAAGACGTGCGCATCCCAGGCAATTTCACCGCCGACATCGCCAAACAGCGGCACGCCGACCGCGATCAGCACATTGCCGAAGAGCCACATCAGCGTGAAGATCAAAACCGTGCGGTTGGAAAGCGCGCCGAGAATGCTCTGCCGCGGCATGAGATGGCCAAAGGAGGCGCTGTAGCCACCACGGGCGGGAAAGGCAAAACGGCAAGCCGCCCCCATAAGCGCAGAAACGACACCGGAAGCGCCGATCAGCACCGTCACATCTCCCCAGTTCAGCGCCGCATGGCCAAAGGCTGAAACGGCAGCGGAAATGCCCCATAACAGCACAAAGCGCCATGTTCCGATCCGGCGCAGAACCGGCGCGCCGAAGGCCATCAGCCACAGGCCGTTAAACAGGATATGCTCGATGCCGCCATGCAGGAAGGAATAGGTCACCGGCGTCCAGAGCCATTCCAGGCCCTGCTGCGAAAAAGGCACGGCATAACGCAGCGGAATGAAGCCGAAGGTGAAGATGAACCAGCCATTGCCTTCTTCCGACAGGAGATAGGCAGGAACCACATAAGCGAAAAGCAGCGCCGCCAATATGCCGACCAGAAGCGGCGGCAGGTTGAAGACGGGATTGTTCGCGTCGTCTTTCGGTTCCGGCGTTTCCGAAACCGGCGGCTGTTCGCCGTCCCCGTAGGACATGATCCCATCCCTGTCTTGCTCGAAATTTCTGTCTTTCGAGCAATATAGGAAGCCCGGGCGAAAAAAAAGCCGTCCCGCCCGTCAGGCAGCGAACGCCGCAACCGCAAGGGTTTCAGCGCCGATGCCAGGGGGCGGTCCGGCTTGCCGGCAGGCCGCAGGACTGCGGCGCGGCCAGAAATTGTGCTGACGGGAGCCTTCCCCGACATGGCCGCACCGATGCCACGCGCCTTGCCGCCGCGCAATATCAACCCTTTGTTAACCTTAACAAAACCGGATGGCACGAAAATCGCTTTACCTCCACATACAAACGTTCGGATGGACATGACGTCCCAAAAACGAACATGGAGAGATGCTATGAAGAGCATGGCCGGACTGGATATATATGCCTATTGGGACGAATTGCGCGGCAGGAAAGCCGCGCCGCGGCGCGAAGACATTGATCCCGCAAAACTGAAACATCATCTCGGCGACCTCTTCATCCTGACGGATAACGGAGAGGAAACGCCGTTCTTCCGCCTTGCCGGCACACGCATCTGTGCCCTGTTCGGCCGGGAGCTGCGGGGGCACCGCTTTTCAGAACTCTGGCCGGCGGCAAACGCCGATTTCCCCTGTCGCGTCGCCCGCGGCATTCTGCAACACCAATTGCCTGTCGTCTTCGATGTCGAGGCGGAAGACGATTATGGCGCGGCACAGCTGCCATTCGAAATGCTGCTGCTGCCACTGCGCACGGATGCCGGAGCCGCCCCGCGCCTGCTTGGCGCGCTGCTCCCGGAACGTCCGCGGCACGATTTCGCCGCGCCCGTCAATTGCCTTTCAATGAAAAGCAGCCGCCTGCTGCGCATGGACATTGCGCCAGCGGCCTGTTTTGCAGATATGGAAGCCATCGTCGCGTCGGGTACGGGAAGCCGCTGAGGGGGCCGAGCCATAGCAGGCACCCCGCGAGGAAGGGTGAGCGGCCGCCTCAATCACGCACCAGATACGTCAGGAGTGTAACGATATTGTCGATCGGAAGAATTGTAGAGATCAAACAATACAGTCTGTTAACCCGCGCAAGGTAGAGACTTCTCATCATCGTCCTTTATAATTGCGCTGTCCATGTTTGCATCCCGCTCGGTCAACACTGCCCAAATCCTGCGTCCGGTCGAAGAGGTTCACCTCGACGATGCCGTCAGTGTGTCCTTTACCGGCCGCCTCATGTTGCCCGACCATCAGGAATATGACTGCACCGCAACGGAGATGACCGCCGAAAGAGCGCAGTTCAGCTGTTCGGGTATCGCCCGCAATGGTGACCGCGTCATCGCCTATCTCCAGCATATCGGCCGGATCGAGGGCACGGTGACATCGCTCACCGCATCCGGTTTCGTCATCGCCATCAATGCGCCGGAGCGCAAGCGCGAAAAGCTTGCCGCCCAGCTGGCCTGGATCGCCAAGCGGCAGCTGCTCGGCCTGCCGGAAGACCGCCGCCACGATCGCCTGACCCCGCGCAATGCCAAGGCGCATCTGGTTCTGGAAGACGGCGTGCTCGTCTCCTGCCGGCTGATCGACCTTTCCCTCTCGGGTGCGGCCATCGAAATCGAAAGCCGGCCACCGCTCGGCAGCCGGGTCCAGCTCGGCAAGAACATGAGCGGCAAGATCGTGCGCCATTTCATGGAAGGCGTCGCGGTGGAATTCGACCGCGTCCAGTCGCCCGACGCGCTGATCGAATTTCTCTGAACCGTTGCCACGCGGCCTGCACGGCAATTAACAGCCACAAAACCATGGTACCGGGATTGCGCCACAGTCCCGACGATCCCTTTTCCGTTTCACGATACTGAATTTGCGATGGCTGTTCGCCCGGCATTGACGGGCACCTGCCACATCTTTTTTTTCCGTCATTCAGCCACTGGCCTGAATCCGGCCGGCCAAGCCCTCGAGCCGAAAGAAGTCTCGCCGTCGTATCGAGCCGCATCGACGCATTTCCGGCGCCGGGTAGTCACGGCGAGATGAAAACGCGTCAGCGCAAAATCCCGGCCCAGCCCTCTCCTGCCATCCTTCCAGGTGCCCGGCAGCTGGAGACACCAAATTGTTCGATTTTCGGCCCGACAATGGCCGCAGATCGAGACGAAAAGCGCACGCCACATTATTTTTCCAGAAAAAATGCAGTTTTTTTGAAGTTTTTTTCGCCGCTTTTTCGCGCTGTGCCGGCTTGAAACACCCATCCCAAAACGGGAAATCCGCGCCCCTGCCTGACACCGCCTGATGACATCACGCGGCCGTGAAAATCCCGCCGCACCGAAAACCGCTTTTAATACAGCGGCATAAATGGCTACCGGAATCCTAAGGCCACGATCCGTAAAATTGTAATAAAATTTGCTTCGAATACGCGTAAAAATTCACTCAAATACAATTCAAAACAACGGCTAATTTGCTGAAATTTAAGCTCAAATTGCCTCTCGCAAATTTCCGGCGGGTCAAAATATAGCTGCGAATGTCTCCTCAACACGGGGAGACAAGCAATGAACAACAACCGTATCGTTTTCGTCCTGATCGCATTCATCGTCAGCGCCTTCGCCCAGCAGGCCAGCGCTTCGCCGGCCGCCGTGATGCGTGTCATCGGCAAGGCCAATCCACCGATCGGTCATTATGAATTCTGCCAGACCTACCAGAGCGAATGCCAGCCGACCTCGGTCGACACCGGCCCGATGAAGCTGACCGAAGAGCGCTGGAAGACGATGCTCGACGTCAACTACACCGCCAACACCACGATCACGCCGATGACCGACATGGAAATCTACGGCGTCGAGGAACGCTGGGCCTATCCCACCACGGTCGGCGACTGCGAAGACTTCGTGCTTCTGAAGCGCAAGATGCTGATGAACAAGGGCTTCTCCGCTTCCAACCTGCTGATCACAGTCGTTCTGCAGCCGAATGGCGAAGGCCATGCCGTTCTGACCGTTCGCACCGATCGCGGCGATTTCGTTCTCGACAACATGCGCAACAAGGTCATGAACTGGTCGGAAACCGAATATACCTACCTGAAGCGTCAGGACACCGCCAACCCCGGTCGTTGGGTGAAAATTCAGGACGGCCGCGCAACGAATGCGGTTGGCGGCATCCGCTAAAGCCACGCGTCCTCAAAAGCATACCGTCTCCCCAAATGAAAAGCCGGCTCCGCAGGGAAGCCGGCTTTTTCATTTCAGCAAGGCGCCACCGAGGATCAGAGCAGGCCAAGCTCGGCCAGTTCGCGCCTCAGATCGGAAGGCATGTCTTCACTGCCGGCACCGCCGCCGCCGAGATCACGCGGCGCTTCGTCGTCCTTCAGGTAACGCCAGCCCTGAAACGGCCGCTTGGGTGCGGGTGAGGTCTCGATGACCTCGGGGCCGAGAATGAGGTCGCAACGGGTGATCCCGTCTTCCCCCTTGAAGGAACGCAGGTCGAGAAGCTTCTGCCGCGCCTGCACCTGTCCCTTGATGACCCAGTAGAGCGAACCGCCTTCCAGCAATTCCTCGACCCGTTTCGGAATCATCCGGGTGGTGTGCACGCTATGCGGCTCAAGCCCTGCGGCCATCGCCGTCAGCGAGCGCTGGGCGACCCAGTCTCTCAAATCCTGGAGTGAATCCGCGCCGACGCAAAGTTTGATGAGATGTAGAGGCATGCCCCTATCAATGCCTTTTTGCGGCGGGCGTCAAGCATCTGGACGATGCCGGCCGCCCTGCCCGCTCAGCACTCCACAACGTTGACGGCCAGGCCGCCGGTGGAGGTTTCCTTGTATTTCTCGCTCATGTCGTTGCCCGTCTGGCGCATCGTCTCGATACAGGCGTCGAGTGGCACGAAATGCTGGCCGTCACCCTTCAGCGCCAGCGACGCCGCTGTCACCGCTTTCACGGCACCCAACGCATTGCGTTCGATGCAGGGCACCTGCACCAGCCCGGCAATCGGGTCACAGGTCATGCCGAGATGATGCTCAAGCGCGATTTCAGCGGCATTTTCGATCTGCTCGGGCGAGCCGCCCATGACCGCGGCAAGACCCGCCGCCGCCATGGCCGCCGCCGATCCGACCTCGCCCTGACAGCCCACTTCCGCGCCGGAAATGGAAGCATTGTGCTTGATGATGCCGCCAATCGCCGCCGCCGTCAGCAGGAAGTCACGCACGTCGTCAACCGTCGCATCCTCATGGAAGTGCCGGAAATATCGGACAGTGGCCGGAACGACGCCCGCCGCGCCATTGGTCGGCGCGGTGACCACCCGGCCGCCGGCGGCATTTTCCTCATTGACGGCCATGGCGTAAACGCTCAGCCAGTCATTCGCCATGACCGGGTTCAACCGGTTGCTGCGCCATTCCGCATTCAGCTTCTCATAGATCGAGCGGGCGCGGCGGCGCACCTTCAGGCCACCAGGCATGATGCCGTCCACCTTCAGCCCGCGCTCGATGCAGCCATTCATGGCTTCCCAGATCTGGTCGAGGCGCTCGTTCAGCTCCTCGCGGGACACCACCGTCTCCTCATTCGCCCGTTTCATCTGCGCGATGGTGCGGCCAGAACGGCCGGCCATTTCCAGCATCTCCTTTGCCGAGGCGAAGGGATAGGGCACGCGCGGACCATTATCGATGGTCTTGCCGCGCTGCTTGATTGCCTCCAGTTCCGTATCGGTCACGACGAAGCCGCCACCGACGGAATAATAGATACGCTTGATCAGCAGCCTGCCCTGATTGTCGAAGGCGCAGAAGGTCATGCCGTTGGCATGGCCGGGCAGCGGGTTCTTCTTGTCGAAGACCAGATCCTCGGCCGGCCGGAACGTGTAGGCCGGATGGCCGGGCGGCGCTACCGTGCCAGCCTTTTCCACCGTCTCGATGATCGCATCCATGGCATCGGGATCGACAAGGTCCGGCCGCTCGCCCGTCAGTCCGAGAATGACGGCACGCCCGGTGCCATGGCCGATGCCGGTAAAGGCGAGAGAGCCATGCAGGCTGACCTTCAGCTGTGAAACGGCCGCCCCCGCAGGACGGGGCCACTCATCGCTGAGGATCAGCGCCAGAAAGCGGTTGGCCGCCGTCATCGGCCCCATCGTATGGGAACTCGAAGGACCGATACCGATCTTGAAGACGTCGAAGACCGAAAGAAACATGCGCTTTGTCCTGGCTAATCAGATTCCGTCACCATCATATCCAAAGCCGCGGCGGATCGCCACCGGAGCATCGGACACAAATATAGCGGGACTTTCGGAAAAATCCGGCGCTTCGGCAAGAACGAAGAGCGTCACCGGCTTTTGCGGCTGCGACATGCAAGCCGCTCAAACGAAAACAGCACGGTCTCCAGAGGAGAACCGCGCCGTTTCAAAACCCGTCAATTCAGGAGAAGTGCTTATGGGCTGCCAAAAATGTACGTCAATGCGAGAAAAGCGGCAAAGCCTGCAAGTGCGCGCAACGTGACGCCCCAGCAGGATTTCTGAGCGGTTTCTTCCATGATTACTCCAGCTATTCACTCTCCGGGCGATCTTCAAGACCCGGCCCGTGGGAGAAGCATTTATTAAAATCCGACAGCGAAGGCAAATGCAAAAAGCGGCTAAATGAAGGCTTTTTCGCCGGTCTGCCATTCGCCTCACGCATAGGTATATGAAAAAACAAGGCGTTAGCGTGAGGCTCAAAGAAACGCCGTTTTTGGCTTCGCCTCAATTTAGGCTAAAGTGTAACCGTTATTTAAAGGTTTGATACAAACGCCTGTTGAAAACTCTTGGCGGCGGCACGTCACGATCGAATTTCTCCGGGTGAAACGCCGCGCCTTGAAAGGCTGCGACCGCTGCTTTATCGACGATGGCAACAGCAACGGTGCGAGTCTCTCCATGCAGCAGGCATCCTCTTTTCCGGACCGCGAAACGGTCGCGTCGAAACTCACCTCGCTGACAAGCGAGGACAAGGCCTGGATATTGCTGCTGATGGAAAACGCGCTGCAGGATGAAAACCTGCTCGCCGGCCTCAATCTTTATCTCGACCAGCAGGCCAATGCCCGTTTCCTCAACAGCCTGAAGCTGGAAGCCGCCGGTGAATGGCTTGGCGGCAACGCCCCTGCCCGCCTGCAGATCCGCCTCGCGGAAACTGCCAGGGCCAGCCAGCACCCCGCCTGCCTTGCCTTCCGCAAGGGGCTGACGGCATCGGCCGGGCTGGAAAAAGCCTATCCCAAAGCGCCGATCTGATCTTTCCGGCTGGCGCACTTCCGGCAGAAGCGTGAAGCGGATTTGTGCCCGGAAATACGAGAAGACAAAGGGCTAGATCGATTTCGCGATTTGAGGAAAAGCAAAAGCGCTCTAATCCGGCACCCTGTCGACGACAGCGATGATCGGCCCCATGGGAAACAGCGCATCCCGCCGGTTCATCGCGGGAATATCGACGCTTGATATCGTGCCGTCGAGATAAAGCGCATTGGGCGCATCCAGCACATCCCTGAACAGGGTGGCGAAATCATAAAAGCGCACGGTATTTTCCGAAATGGCGAAATGCACCACGCCGTCGCGGGAAACACCGACGCCGTTGCGCCGCTTCAGACTGTCGCTATCGGGTAAAAATCGCGGATGCAGCTTGCCGTCGATCACCAGCATCGGGCCGGATTGCGTGGCGAAATCCGGCTTCGGATCTGCCGCCAGATAGGCTTGTGTCTCCAGCACCCCGGCGCTTGCGCCCTTCAGATAAAACACGCCATTCGGCAGAAGGTGAAAATTGCCCCAGCCGCCGCGAGTGCTGACCGGCGAACGTTCCACGCCATTTTCGACAAAAAGGCCGACGGGCGAATAATCGGAGTGATACATGCCGCCATTCATGGCGAAGATGCTGAACATGTGCTGCCGCCACAGGGCGGAGGACAGGTCGGCGAAAGTCCGGTATCCCTGCCCGGAAAGCTGGTCGCGGTCATAAATCCGGATCGTGTTCCTTGCCGGATCGAAACTGCAGACGGTATAACGGCCGCCCGCATGGTCCATGCTCCTGCAGAAATCCGCCTGCCCGCCGGCCTGAGCCGAAAATGGCAACAGCAATGGCAGCAGCAAGCTTGCCAGTCTCTTCAGCGATCCGTTCATGCCCACCCCGTGATTCTCGTCAGGCAAACATTCGCAAAAAAATTCGGTCAAAGAAAAGGCGCCACCCCTGTTTCAGGGTGACGCCGGACTTTTTAAGGGGAGGTGTCGTCAGCGGCGGGCGGCGCGGTCCACACTGCGGCCGGCGTCCTGCGTCGCATCAACGGCATTCGCCGTATCCCGGCCCATGCCGCGAATGGTGTTGCCGCAGGAACTCAAGGTCACGACGGTCAACAGAGCCACGAAAACGGTCGAAAGAATGCGTGTGATCATTTGAAACTACTCCCCTATGACTTGCCGTCCAAAGGCAAGCGCCGATGTGATATGCGTCACAATAACGTGAGTCCCGAAAATCGGTTCCAGCGGCATTTCAAAAATTCCTGTCGATGAAAATTAACAGGGTTTTGAGCTTCGCGAGGGAAACTCCGTGGCTGGATCATGGTTTAGGAAAATCCCGTGGGTGATATGACTGACATCAACAATCGGCTTCTGGTGATGACGGCAGGCGGCACGAACCCCAATGTCATGATCAATGCACTGGCCGCCCGCTTTCCGGATATCCACGTCTTCATGGAGCAACCCGAAAGCAAATCCGCCATTCTCAGGCGCCGGGCGCGACGGCTCGGCTGGATTGTCGCCGCAGGCCAGATGGCGACGATGGTCGCATCCCGCCTCGGCAAACGCTTCACGGCTCGAAGAAGCCAGGAGATCATCGCCGGGCACGGCCTCTTCGCCGAACTTGACCCTGCCATTCCCGTCTCGCAGTTTGCCTCGCTGAACGATGAAGACTGTCACAAGGCCGCCAATCTGCTGAAACCGGCGGCGATCTTCACCATTTCCTGCCGTCTTCTGAGCCCGGCGACGCTGCAGGCCCTGCAATGCCCGGTCATCAATTTCCACGCCGGCATCAATCCCGCCTATCGCGGCCAGATGGGCGGTTACTGGGCGCTGGTGGAAAAAGACCGGGGCAATTTCGGCGCGACCGTGCATCTGGTCGACAGGGGCGTGGATACCGGCGCCACGCTTTATGAAAAACGGCTGAAGCCATCGCCTGCCGATACCATCGCCACCTATCCGCTGCTTCTCACCGCCGCCTCGGTGGATATCGCCGTCAACGCCATCGAAGATGCGCTTTCCGGCAGCCTCGCGCCGCAGCCGCCCTCACCGGGAAAATCGGTGCTGCGCTTTCCGCCGACGATCTGGACCTGGCTGTGGAACGGGCTGACGAAACGGATCTGGTGACCCCGCGCCGCGCCCCGTTGCCAAGCTTCGTCGCAGATGCAGGGCTGTCTTGCCGCAACAGGCACAGACTTCGCCGCAAAATCGGTGCATGATAATAAAAAGGATCAAGCACAAATTGCCCGATATTTCCGCCTCTTCCATCATCCCCGCCTCCATTGAAGCCTCACCCGCGCAGGTGCTCGGCCCAGCCAGCCTGGCCGGTCTTTTTCCGCAGGCTGTACGCGTCTATCTGACCGACACCGGCGCAGCCTCGCAGGAAAGGCTGGTTGATGCGGCAAGACATCTGCGCGATCTCGGTTACGAACCTGTGCCGCATCTTGCGGCACGGCGCATCCCCTCACGCGTGGAATTTGAGGAGCAGGTAAAGCGGCTGGCAGGTGAAGCCGGCGTATCGGATGTGCTGGTTGTCGGCGGCGGTGTCGACAGGCCCGCCGGTCCCTTCGCCTCCAGCATGGACATGCTCTCCACCGGTATCTTCGACCGTTATGGAATAAGCCGGATCGCAATCGCCGGCCACCCGGAAGGCAGTCCCGATTTCAGCGAGGAGACGGCCTTGGCGGCGATGCGGTTGAAACGCGATTTTGCCGAAAGAAGCGATGCCACCATGCGCATCGTCACCCAGTTCGGTTTCGACCCCGCACGCTTCATCGCTTGGGCGGAAGGGCTTGCCGCATCAGGCATCGACCTGCCGGTGCATATCGGTGTTTCCGGCCCGGCCAAGATCACGACGCTGCTGAAATATGCCGCACTTTGCGGCGTCGGCAATTCCATCGCCTATCTCAGGAAGAATGCGCTGTCGCTCACGACTTTGGCCAAGGGGCATTCGCCGGAAAGCATCGTCGGGCCGATCGAACAGCACTGGCAGGCCAACCCGCAGGGAGCCGTCCGGCAAATTCACGTCTTCCCCTTTGGCGGATTACAGGCATCGTCCGACTGGCTGGTCAAACGCGGAAGCTGGCAAACCGGAAACACGTCCCGTTCGGCGCCCCCGGATTCGCTGGCGGTTTGACGACACCACGCCCGTCTGCCCGGCCATGGCGCCGCCGCTCGGGCACCTGCCCTGTCACGCAGCCTTGGCGGCCTCTACGAAGGCATTGCGAATGCTTTCCGCAACCGCAAGCACCGGACGCGACGGCTTGTCGCCGGTGATCAGGCGGATATCGAAACAGCCAAGTTCCGGCAATCCCTCCTTGTCGCCCAGAATGACCATGTCGTTCTGCACATAGGACCGCGGCAGCGGCGCGATGGCGAGATCGGCGGCAATCGCCGCGCGTTGCGCCATCGTATGGCCGCTGAGATAGGCCACACGGAAATTGCGCCCACGTCTTTCCAGCGAATGGATCGCTTCCGAGCGCCAGATGCAACCCTCTTCCCAGATGGAGATCGGCAGCGGATCGCGCAGATAGGCGGTGCCGCATTTGGCCCCGGCCCAGACAAGGCGCTCGCGCATCAGCACCTCGCCGGTGTCCCTCAAGGGATGCGAGGCACAGTTGACGAGGGCAAGATCAAGCCGCTGCTCGTCCATGCGCTTGTAAAGATTGGAACTGGAATCGATGGTGACATCGATCATGATGCCCGGGAAAGCCTCGGCGAAACGCTTGAGAATGCCCGGCAACAGGCCACGCTCCCCAATATCCTCCGGCGCGCCGAGACGCACCACACCGGAAAGCTCGGGCATGACGAAACGCGACACGGCTTCATTGGACAGCGCGATCATACGGCGCGCATAGGTCAGAAGCGTCTCCCCATGCGCCGTCAATGTCACCGAGCGGGCATCTCGCAGGAACAGCGTCGTCTTCAGCTGCTCTTCGAGCTTCTTGATCTGCATGGAAACGGCTGACGGCGTTCTGAACACCACTTCAGCGGCGGTGGAAAAATTTCCCGTTTCCGCAATGGCGACGAAGGTTCTCAATATGTCGTTATCCAGCAACGGCAGCGGTTGGCGGAAAGTCACGGTCATGGCACGTACCTTCAAATATTTTGATTTATAGATGGATATCATTTCGTTTGATTGAATGTCAACAAGCGCGCACCATCACGGACATCGAATGAACAGGACCGGAAGACATATCGCCGAAGTGCGACGCGGCCCCAGACGGGAAGCAGGACACATCCGGCAAGGCCACCTGGAAATCATTCGTATGATTGATGAATGACATAAAATTCATTCTCTTGTTTGATGGAATATGCAGGCGCATATCGACATCGCAAACCGATCGTGGTTCAGGAAAGGATCAAGACATGACCATGATACATTATCTTCCGGCGGCGAACCGTTCCACACACCGCCCCTCGTCCGGCGGCTGGCTGCATCGGTTGTCCAGCCATGTTTCCGCCGCTTACGCATCATGGCGTCGCGCAAGGATGCTCCGCGCACTGGAGGCATTGCCGCCTGAAACACTGAAGGATATCGGATGGCCGACGACAGACAACAATCGCATAAGCCTCATCCGCAAATGACGACCAGCCCATGGCTCGCAGCCGTTTCGACACCTGCGAGCGATCTCCGGCCAATCCCCGAACACCCCGGCAACGGCGCAAAACGGCCTGCCTGTTTTACATGCGACACAACGCCTTTTTAAAAGGCTTGTCGTAAATTTTGCATATTTCAAAAGCGATTTTTTGACAGCCCCGATTCCAAGGCGTATTTTTCGTTAAAGATGTCGTAAACAGGACATCCAGAAGACCAATTCCAAGAGAGGAATTGCGTATTCGCAACGGAGCACGGGCAAATGAGCAAGAACTCCCAGAAGAAACGCTCAATCGTCTTTTTTCTCATTCCGCAATTTACCATGCTGCCCTTCGCCGCAGCGGTTGAAACGCTTCGCATCGCCAACCGAATGTTGGGCTATCAGGCCTATGAATGGCGCATCGCTTCGCTCGATGGCCAGAAGGTCATGTCGTCCAGTGGTATCTGTCTCGAGGCCGATACCTGTCTTGCCGACGAGCGGCGTTATGTCAGCGGCGAAAATCGCCCGGAGATGGCGATCATCTGTTCCGGCATCGATGTGGATCAGCACATCAACAAGTCCGTCAACGCCTGGCTGCGCGAAGCCTATAATCGCGGCATCGCCATCGGCAGCCTCTGTACCGCCGCCCATATCCTCGCACAGGCCGGCCTTTTGAACGGCAAGCGTTGCGCGATCCACTGGGAGAACCTGCCGGGTTTTTCCGAGGCCTTCCCGCAGGTGGAAGTCTATGCCGATCTCTTCGAAGTCGACAGCAACATCTACACCTGCGCTGGCGGCACGGCCTCGCTGGACATGATGCTGAGCCTGATCGGGCAGGATTTCGGCGAGAACCTCGTCAACCGTGTCTGTGAACAGCAATTGACCGACCGGGTACGCAGCCCCAACGACCGCCAGCGCCTGCCGCTGCGCGCCCGCCTCGGCGTGCAGAACAGCAAGGTCCTGTCGATCATCGAATTGATGGAAGGCAATCTTGCCGAGCCGCTGTCGCTGCTCGATATCGCCGATGCCGCCGATCTGTCGCGCCGGCAGGTGGAACGTCTCTTCCGTCAGGAAATGGGCCGCTCGCCTGCCCGTTATTATCTCGAAATCCGTCTGGACCGCGCCCGTCACCTGCTGGTGCAATCGGCCATGCCAGTGGTCGAAGTCGCCGTCGCCTGCGGTTTCGTCTCCGCCTCACATTTCTCCAAATGTTATCGCGAAATCTACAATCGCACGCCGCAGCAGGAACGCGCCGAACGCAAGCTCTTGATCAGTGCATCGCGAATGGCAATGGCGAGCCAGGGTGGCAAAGCCGCGCATTGAAGACGCGGCCTTAAAAAGCCTCGGGCACGATGGCAGGCAGATCGAAGACAAAGCACCTCCATCATGCCGGACTTGATCCGGCATCCAGTCACGGCGCGTCTACGCCGTGAGACGAGTCTTTAGCGATCAAGGACTTGATCGCGCTGGACCCCGGATCAAGTCCGGGGTGACGGAGTACGGATGATGGAACTGTCCCAAAAACCACAAGTTCAGCGAGCTGCTAGCTGCCCGCAGAAACTCGACCCAAATCCCTACCCCAACACCATCAGAGGGAACTCATCTAAACGGCCGCACCGCATGGGCGAGATCCTCCGCCGTCATGCCGATCCCTGCCCTCTGTCCCGCCTCCCCATGCAGCCAGACACCGGCGGCCGCCGCTTCGAAAGCGGGCGTTCCCTGCGCCAGCAACGCCCCGATGATACCGGCAAGCACATCGCCGGAACCCGCCGTGGCAAGGCTTGCCGGGGCATTGGTGTTAACCAGCGCCCGGCCATCCGGCGCGGCAATCACCGTATCCGCACCCTTGTAGACCAGCACCGCACCACTGCGCGCCGAAGCAGCCTGTGCCTTTTCGATCTTGCTCAGCGCCGACCCGGCGGCAAGGTCAGGGAACAACCGCGCAAACTCGCCCTCATGCGGCGTCAGCACGAATTTGCCCGCGCCGGATGTGATCCGTTCAAACAGGGCTTCCGGGCGATCCCTGAACGCCGTGATCGCATCGGCATCCAGCACGACGGACTTATCACCAATCAGAGACACAAATTGCCGCGCCTTTTCGAGGTCACCGAAACCCGGACCTATGACAAAACTGCCGTGGCGCCCGTCGTCCAGCCAGTCCTGCAGATCATCGCCATTATCCATGGGCGTGTTCATCACCGCCGTCAGCGTCACTGAAAGCACATCGAGCGCTGCCTTCGGGGCGGCAATGGTGACGATGCCCGCCCCCGCCTTCAGCGCCGAAAGCGCCGTCATGCGGCTTGCGCCCGTCGCATGGGCCGGCCCGGAAAACACGGTGAGGTGACCACGACGGAATTTATGCGTTTCCATATCGGCGCGGGGCAAGGCCTCTCGCCAGACAAGCGGGTCGTTTTCCGCCACAGATCCCGCGTGCGCGGCAAGGATGCGGGAGGGAATGCCGATATCGAAGACCTCAAGCGCCCCGCACAGCTCGCGCCCCGGCATCAACAGATGGCCGGGTTTGCGCGCCATGAAGGTCACGGTCCGCTCCGCCCTGAACGATGCTCCTAGAGGCACGCCCCGCCGGCCGCAGAGGCCGGAAGGCAGGTCGACGGCAAGCACAGGCACGCCCGCCCCTGTTACCGCCGCAATCACCCCGGCAAGCTCTCCGGGAATATCACGCGACAACCCAGCCCCGAAAACCGCATCGATCACCACGTCGCCGGCAACGGGCACATAATCGCCAAACGGCAGCGGCGCGACCCCGCTCCGCTCGAACGCCGTCCGCGCATCGCCCTTGAGCGCGGTGGCATCGCCGAGATGATGAACCGCAACCGCAGCCCCGCTTTCCAAAAGCACCCGGGCCGCCACGTAGCCGTCGCCGCCATTATTGCCACCGCCGCACAGCACGACGAAGCGCAGCGCCTGCGGATAATGACGCAGGGCAGCCGCCGCGACCGCCCGGCCCGCCCGCTCCATCAGATCATAAAGAGGAATGCCGGATTGCCCCGCCGCAGCATCGATGCGGGCCATCACAACGGGATCGATCAGGAAGAGCTGCAAAGGGGATATCATGGCGCGATCATCCCTTCAAAACGCCGAAAAGGCAATCGATACAAAAATAAGCAGATAGCCGTGAATGAATTATAGTCAAATGCATAAAATATAATCATCAGACCAATATATCAGCACCGGAACTCAAAATATTCAGTATTGCTAAAATAATACAAATCAACAGAAATGCTCATGGATTTTTCGGATTTTCGCGAGAAATTCCCCGGAAAACCGCAAAAAGCGAATGCATTTTGTGCCGGAAAGCCGGGGGAGCGAAGTTTTTTCTTCAAGCCCGCTTCCGATCTGGCACAATACGTGCATTCTTGTGGCAGAGCGGGAAGAACCTGCTTTAACGGGAGAAGCGGAGAGATATTTTCTCATGAAAAAGATCGAAGCGATCATTAAGCCTTTCAAGCTCGATGAAGTGAAGGAAGCCCTTCAGGAAGTCGGACTTCAGGGAATCACGGTCACGGAAGCAAAAGGCTTTGGTCGTCAGAAGGGCCACACGGAACTCTACCGCGGTGCAGAGTACGTCGTGGACTTTTTGCCGAAAGTGAAAGTCGAAGTCGTATTGGCGGACGAGAATGCGGAAGCCGTCATCGAGGCGATCCGCAATGCGGCGCAGACCGGACGTATCGGCGACGGAAAGATTTTCGTTTCCAACGTCGAGGAAGTCATCCGCATCCGTACCGGTGAAACAGGCGTGGACGCCATATAATCAAGAACGTCCCGAGCCGGGGAGGCTTGGGTTTTCACCTCGTCATCATCACACTCAAGGAAAACGTTTAAATGACGACCGCAAACGATATCTTGAAGCAGATCAAGGATAACGACATCAAGTTCGTGGACCTGCGCTTTACCGACCCCAAGGGCAAGCTGCAGCACGTCACCATGGATATTGTCTGTGTGGACGAAGACATGTTCGCCGATGGCGTCATGTTCGACGGCTCCTCGATCGCCGGCTGGAAGGCCATCAACGAGTCCGACATGGTGCTGATGCCCGATCCGGCCACCGCCCATATCGACCCGTTCTTCGCCCAGTCCACCCTGGTCGTCCTTTGCGACATTCTCGACCCGGTTTCGGGCGAAGCCTATAACCGCGACCCGCGCGGCACCGCCAAGAAGGCCGAAGCCTATCTCAAGGCATCCGGCATCGGCGACACCGTTTTTGTCGGCCCCGAGCCGGAATTCTTCGTCTTCGACGACGTGAAGTACAAGGCAGACCCCTACAACACCGGCTTCAAGCTCGATAGTTCCGAACTGCCGTCCAACGACGACACGGATTACGAGACCGGCAACCTCGGCCACCGTCCGCGCGTCAAGGGCGGTTATTTCCCGGTTCCGCCGATCGACAGCCTGCAGGACATGCGTTCCGAAATGCTGACGGTTCTGGCCGAGATGGGCGTCGTCGTCGAAAAGCACCACCACGAAGTGGCTGCCGCACAGCACGAGCTGGGCGTGAAGTTCGACACGCTGGTTTCCAGCGCCGACAAGATGCAGATCTACAAGTACGTCGTGCACCAGGTCGCCAATGCCTATGGCAAGACGGCAACCTTCATGCCGAAGCCGATCTTCGGCGACAACGGCTCGGGCATGCACGTGCACCAGTCGATCTGGAAGGGCGGCAAGCCGACGTTTGCGGGCGACGAATATGCCGGCCTTTCGGAAAACTGCCTGTATTACATCGGCGGCATCATCAAGCACGCCAAGGCCATCAACGCCTTCACCAACCCCACCACCAACTCCTACAAGCGTCTGGTGCCGGGTTATGAAGCGCCGGTTCTGCTGGCCTATTCCGCCCGCAACCGTTCGGCCTCCTGCCGTATCCCCTTCGGCTCCAACCCGAAGGCAAAGCGCGTCGAAGTCCGCTTCCCGGATCCGACCCAGAACCCCTATCTCGGTTTTGCGGCCATGCTGATGGCCGGCCTTGACGGCATCAAGAACAAGATCCACCCCGGCAAGCCGATGGACAAGGACCTTTACGACCTTCCCGCCAAGGAACTGAAAAAGATCCCGACCGTCTGCGGTTCGCTGCGCGAAGCGCTCGAAAGCCTCGACAAGGATCGCAAGTTCCTGACCGCCGGCGGCGTATTCGACGACGACCAGATCGACTCGTTCATCGAGCTGAAGATGCAGGAAGTCATGCGTTTCGAAATGACCCCGCATCCGGTCGAATTCGACATGTACTACTCGGCCTGATCGGCCTTCGGAGCGCTCCCCTCGGGGCGCTCCATCCATTCCGGCGGTTTTCCATGGAAAGCCGCCGTTTTCTTTTGAAGCCAAGCCTTAAATGCGAAGAATGTCGAACAAGCCAGCCTCTCAGCAAACGCGCCTCACGGACTGGCTCATCTTTCTGGCGGTGCCGTTCTTTTTCTCCAGCAACGTCATTTTCGGCCGTGGCGTCGTCGGCGAAGTCTCGCCTTTCATCGCCGCCTTCATCCGCTGGACCGGATCGACCCTCATCATCGCCCCCTTCATGATCGCCGACTGGCGAAACTGCCTTGCCTTCCTGCGCGACAAAACGCTGCTCTGGCTCGTTCTCGGCATTCTCGGCATGGGCATCTGCGGCGGTGTGGTCTATTGGGGTCTCACCATGACGACCGCCGCCAACGGCACGCTGATCTACACCACCTCGTCACTGTTCATCATCCTGTTCCAGCGCATCTTTCAGGGCCGTCGCATCAGAAAGCTCGAAGTGGTTGGCATGGTCATCGCCTTTGCGGGTGTGGCGGCCATCGTGCTCAAGGGCGATTTGTCCGCTCTGTGGCACATGAATTTCAACATCGGCGATTTCGCCATACTGACGGCGGCCATCGCCTTTGCCGTCTATTCGCTGCTGCTGCGCGATCCGGCGGCGCGGCAGATGGCATCCTTCAGCCTTTTCGGCCTGATCGCACTCTCGGGCGCGCTGGTGCTTCTGCCACCGGCGGCTCTCGAACTGGCGCAGGGCGGTATGCTGCCCGCCACGCCGATGGCATGGGCAAAGATCGGCGGCATCATCCTCTTCGCCTCACTTCTGGCCTTTTATTGCTTCACCCACACGGTGCGCGCCTTCGGCCCCGCCACGGCCGGTATCACGCTTTACATGATGCCGCCGGTCTCTATCCTCATGGCCACGCTGTTCCTCGGTGAAACCTTCGAGACCTACCATGCCATCGGCATCGTCCTCGTAACCGGCGGTGTGGTCATTGCAACAGCACCGATCGGCCGCAAGGCCTGAATTCGGACGCGCGCACGGAACGTGCAAAACTGGCCGGATACCCCTAGCCCTTGATATTTCGCATTCCGCCCCCAACTATTAGTGGGAAAGGAAGTTCATGCCATGAAACAAAGAAACGCAAAATTCACGCTTGGCGAGATCGTCCGCCACAAGGTGTTTCCGTTCCGCGGTGTGGTGATCGACGTGGATCCGGAATATGCCAATACCGAGGAGTGGTGGAACGCCATCCCTGCGGAAATCAGGCCGGATCGCGACCAGCCCTTCTACCATCTTCTGGCCGAAAACGAGGAGACGGAATATGTCGCCTATGTTTCGGAACAGAACCTGGTTCACGACGAAAACGAGACGCCGCTGAGAAACCCCAATATCGGCCGTATCTTCGACAAGGCGCCGAACGGCGAATGGCGTCCGAAAATGTCGACGGCGCATTAACGCCTCTCCGAAATACCCACCCCTCCCAGGGCATAAAAAAACCGGTCTGTCGCCAGACCGGTTTTGTCATTCTTGATGTTCCCGAAGCGATCAGGGCTTCGGCGCGCCCTTGGCGGCGTCCTGTGCGGCTTCGAGCTTCTTACGAGCCTCTTCGGCCTTCTTCTGCATGCCTTCCTGCAGGCTGCGCTGGCTTTCGGCAAGCTGCGACTGCGAGATGGCCGGGCCGTCAAAAGCGCCGGTGAAGCCGGTGAGCGCGATCTTGATGGGGTTCGGCGCGCGGCGGAAGTTGATGGAGGTGAAGACCACCTCATTGCCCTTCTTCAGCGAAGCGATCATGGCGTCCGTCAGCGGAACTTCGGCCGTGCACTTGTCGGGAAGGCAAACGGCGTAGTCGAGCTTCTGGCCCTTGCCGCCGTCGATCTGCATCACAACGCCCGGAGGGATGAGACGCGCGGTCGGGACGGAGACCTGCAGCAGCTTGCGGTTGACCTTGCCTTCAACGGTGATGAGGCCGACAGCGGTGATCATCTGGCCGTTCTGCGCAAGAACCACGTTCTGCACGACGCAGACATCGTTGTCTTCCTGCTTGGAGCAGGTCTTGAACCAGCCGAGCGGCGGCGCGCCGGCGCCCTGAGCGGCGGGAGCAGCATCCTGCGCCTGCGAGATGGCCGGAGCGGAAACCGCGCCCAGAGAGAGGACCAGAGCGGACAGAGCCGTCCGGGTGAATGTGTTTGCCTTTTGCATCATAAGAGTTCCGTCTCCTGAATGTCTGCCAGAACCGGACCGCAAGGTCCCGTTCGCCGATGGCGGTATCCTTCTGCCCGTTCAACTGTCGTTTAAATGAGGCAAATGCGTGACCCGTCTCTTCCGGTCCCCCTGTTACATGCCGATCGCGGCGATATCCAGCACTTCTTTAACTTTTTCTTGAGCTGACCCAAGATTTCCCGCCCTCGCATGGGTCATGCAATGTCCGTGTGCTACATATCTGCCAGAATCATGACGATAAACCGGTCAGGTCCACATATCGGACGAACCGTTGAGACAGGATAGTGACATGCGCAACCTTGCGGCCCTCATCCCCGCATTGTTCCTTCTGGGATCATCCCTGCTTCCCGCCGGGACCGCCATGGCGCAGCCGCTTCACGGCATTTCCATGCACGGCACGCCGGCGCTGCCGGCAGACTTCCGGCATTTCCCCTATGTCAATCCGGACGTGAAAAAAGGCGGCCGCATCTCCTATGGCGTCGTCGGCACCTTCGACAGCCTCAATCCCTTCGTTCTCAAGGGAATGCGCACCACCGCGCGCGGCGTCTGGGACCCGGAATTCGGCAACCTGCTCTACGAACCGCTGATGCAGCGCTCCACCGACGAACCCTTCAGTCTCTACGGTCTGCTCGCCGAAACCGCCGAGTGGGACGAGGAACGCAGCTTCATCCAGTTCAACATCAATCCAAAGGCGAAATGGTCGGACGGCCAGCCGGTGACGCCCGACGACGTGATCTTCACTTTCAACCTCCTGAAGGAGAAAGGCCGCCCGCCTTTCAACAGCCGTCTGGACGGCGTGGCGAAGCTGGAAAAAATCGGCGATCACGGCGTCCGCTTCACCTTCAATGACAAGGCAAACCGCGAAACGCCGCTTATTCTTGCCTCCGCCACGCCGATTTTGCCGAAACATGCGATCGATCCGGAAAAATTCGAGCAGGCGGGCCTCGGCGCGGTTGTCGGATCGGGTCCATACCGAATCAAGACCCTGCGGCCGGGCGAGCGAATCATCTGGGAGCGGAACCCGGACTATTGGGGCAAGGACATTCCCGGCAAGGTCGGTTTCGACAATTACGACGAGATCAGCGTCACCTATTTCCTTCAGGTCACCACCATGTTCGAGGCCTTCAAGAAGGGCGATATCGACATTTACCCCGAAGGCGACGCCATCAACGGCACCTCAGACACTTCCCATTGGGGACAGGCCTATAATTTCCCGGCCGTCCATCGCGGCGATATCGTCAAGGACGTCTTCCAGCCACGCCTGCCGTCCGGCATGTTCGGCCTGGTGTTCAACACCCGCCGCGCCGTCTTCGCCGATGAAAAGGTGCGCGAGGGCCTGTCCTATGCGCTCGATTTCGAGTGGATGAACCGCAATATCCTCGGTGGCGCCTTCAAGCGCACGCAGAGCTACTGGCAGAATTCGCCGCTTGGCGCCTTCGGCAATGCGGCCGATTCCCGCGAGCTTGCGCTGCTCGGCGATGCGGCAAAAACCATGCCGCCGGAACTTCTGGCAGGAACCTATGCCATGCCGACCACCGACGGCAGCGGCGCGGACCGCAAGGTTCTGAAAATGGCCGTCGACAAGCTGAAAGAAGCTGGCTACAGCATCAAGAACGGCAGGATGTCCGACGCCAACGGCCGTCAGCTTGCCTTCGAAATCATGACGCAGAACCCGGCGCAGGAGCGCATCGCGCTTGCCTATCAGCGCTCCCTCAACCTCATCGGCGTCGCCATGGGCATCCGCTCTGTCGATGACGGGCAATATCAGGCCCGCTCGAACAGCTTCGATTACGACATGATTATCCGCTCCCTGCCCTCCTCGCTTTCGCCGGGAATGGAGCAGCTCAACCGCTGGAGTTCGCTCTCACGCGATGCGCAGGGCAGCTTCAACTATGCGGGCGCCGCCAATCCCGATATAGACCGCATGATCGAGGCCCTGCTGCAGGCCCGTTCGACGGAGGATTTTCAGGCGGCTGTGCGCGGCTATGATCGCCTGCTGGTGGCCGGGCATTATGTCATTCCGCTCTATTACATCGGCGCGCAATGGATCGCGCGCTGGAAATATATCGACCGCCCGGATATCACCCCGATATCAGGCAATCAGAAACAGACCTGGTGGGATGCGCGGGCGCAATGACCGCCACTGCCCGGTCCAGACAAGGGAAGATAAAACCATGGAACGCATCGTTATCGACGTCGTATCGGATATGGTCTGCCCATGGTGTTATCTCGGCAAGGCAAGGCTCGATCTCGCCATTGCCGAGGTGCAGGACGAAATCAGCGTCGACGTGAACTGGCGTCCCTACCGCCTCAACCCGGATTATCCGCCCGAGGGCGTCGACCAGAAGGCCGCCCTTGAGGAAAAACTCGGCAAGGAGCGGCTGGAACAGGCGCATGTCACGCTGGTGCAGCTCGGACGGGAAGTCGGCATTCACTATGATTTCGATGCCATCAAGATCGGTCCGAACACACTCGACGCACACCGCCTTTCGCTCTGGGCCCATTCCGAAGGCCGCGACATCCAGGAAAAGGTCGTCACCGCCCTGTTCAAGGCCAATTTCGAGGAAGGCCGCAACATCGGCGATCACACCGTGCTGATCGATATAGCCGAAAAGGCCGGCATGGACGCCAAGGTGGTGGCGCGGCTTCTGGCATCAGACGCGGACAAGGATACGGTTGTCGCCGAAATTGATGCGGCGCAGCAAATGGGCGTCGCCGGCGTGCCATTTTTCATCATCGACCAGAAATACGCCATCAGCGGCGCACAAACACCCGATGTATTGATTGCTGCACTGCGGGATATTGCAAAAATCAATGCGGACGAGCATAAGTCGATGAACTGACGGTCGAACCACCGGCAGCTTACCCTAACCGATAAACTGTTGGTGTTTTCCCGTGTCGGACCAGACCCTGAAAGGCATTCTGCTTGCCTTTGCCGCCTTCGCTGCCTACGCATGGAGCGACGCGAGCGTTAAACTCATAGAAGGCCAGATTTCACCGATCGAATCGGCCTTCTTCGGCGCCCTGTTCGGCCTCATCGCCCTGCCCTTCATCCGCAAGCGCAACGACCGCTGGGCGGATGTCGTCAAGACGACGAACCGCCCTCTCTGGCTCATCCGCTTCTTCGCCTCCGGCATCGGCGCGGTCGGCAGCGTCACGGCCTTCACGCATCTCTCCATGGCCGAAGCCTTCGCGCTGATCTTCCTGCTTCCCTCCTTCGTCACCATCATGTCGGTTGTCTTCCTGAAGGAACAGGTCGGCATCAAGCGCTGGTCTGCGGTCATCATCGGCTTCGTCGGTGTGCTGATCATTCTCAGACCGGGTTTCCGCGAGCTGGGCATTGGCCATCTCGGCGCGATCCTCGGTGGCTTGAGCGGCGCGCTATCCATCGTCATCTTCCGCGCCATGGGGCCGTCCGAAAAGAATGTGTCGCTTTATGGCGCCGGCGTGCTGGGCTGTCTGGCGATCAGCGGCCTGGCCATGATCCCCACCTTCGTTCCGCCAAACGGCGGGCAATGGCTGCTTCTGGCCGGTTACGGCCTGTTCGCCGCGGTCGGCAATGTGCTCGTCATGTATGCCGCCCGTTATGCCCCGGCAGCGATGATCGGACCGACGCAATATAGCCAGATGCTCTGGGCCATCTTCTTCGGTTACCTGATCTTCGGCGACCATATCGATAGCTGGATGCTGGTCGGCATCGCCCTCATCGTCGGCTCCGGCCTTTTGACGCTCATTCGTGAAAAGCAGCGAAAAGTGCCGATGCCGGCGTCAATTGCCGCGACCGACCAGAACGTCGCTGTCGGCATCACGCCGGAAGACGCACCGCGACCCATTTAGTCCCGGCGCGTTCCTCCATAGCTATTTTCGCTGCTGGCAGCGAAGGGCTCAGTCGCAGACCCGTGCGCGATACATGTCGCCCCAGGCATTCTGCCGCCAGACGACGTGGCAGCGCGGATATACCGGCTGATAGATTACCGGAGGGCCGTAAACCGGCGAACCGTAAAAGGGTTCGCCATAATAAGGGCCGCCATAGGAATGCCGCGCCCCGGCGACGATAGCGCCACCGATAATTGCGCCGGCGATACCCGCGGCAATGCCGCCGCCACCATGCCCGTGTCCGAAGTGGTTGCGTGCTTCCGCCTGGTTGGTGGTGGCAATTGTGGTGCCCGCAATTGTCAAAGCAACCAGACCTGCGGAGACGAACCTGTTCATGTTGGTCCACATCGTCTTGCTCCTTCGTCTTCCCGCTCGCGCGTCATATTGGGCGCAGTGCAGGAGATGAAAACAAGACTACGCCCGCCGAAGCTACCGGCGCATGTCCGTTTCATTACATCCCGGTAATATTTGCAGAGCCTCGGGGCCGGAAGGTCCGGTAAAGCAGATGGATTGTCGGACCCTTCCATTTTCGTTTGTCCGGGAGTGCTTTAGGTTTTGGCTTTCGGGAGGTTGTTTGTTGGCAGCGGGCCGAAGGCGTGTGGGGCTTACCCCCCTCTGCCCTGCCGGGCATCTCCCCCTCAAGGGGGGAGATCGATCTGTGGTTAGGCCTCGCCCATCTCGAAGCTTGAGAGTGGAGTAACGGTAGAGCGTCTTGCCGATCTCCCCCCTTGAGGGGGAGATGCCCGGCAGGGCAGAGGGGGGTAAGCCCCACGCGCCCCGGCCTGCCGTAAATGCTCCCCAAAAGTTCACATCTAGGAACGCGCCAGTTCCGCCAGCTGCGTCATGATCATCGCCGCACCCGTCAGCCGTTTTTCCGGCGTCGGCAGATCGCGGGTCAAAAACAGGCTGTGGTCGGGCCGGATCTTCGCCATCGTGCCCTGCTTGCCGATATAGGCGACAAGCGCTGCCGGATTGGGGAATTCCTTGTTGCGGAACTGCACGACCACGCCTTTCGGCCCGGCATCCACCTTCTCGGCATTGGCGATGCGGCAGAGCGACTTGATGTAGACGATCTTGAGGAGATGCTGCACCTCTTTCGGCAGCGGGCCGAAACGGTCGATCATTTCCGCGCCGAAACCGTCGATCTCGCTGATATCGGCAAGCTCGCCGAGGCGGCGGTAGAGACCCATGCGCAGATGCAGATCGGGAACGTAATCTTCCGGGATCATAACAGACGTGCCGACAGAGATTTGCGGCGACCAGCCGCTGTCCTGCACCTGCTCGTCGCCCTTCACTTCGGCAACCGCCTCTTCGAGCATCTGCTGGTAAAGCTCGAAACCGACTTCCTTGATATGGCCGGACTGCTCCTCACCAAGCAGATTACCCGCACCGCGAATATCAAGATCGTGGCTTGCAAGCTGGAAACCGGCGCCGAGTGTGTCGAGCGATTGCAGCACCTTCAGCCGCCGCTCCGCCATTGTCGTCAGCACCTTGTTGACCGGCAGGGTGAAGAGCGCGAAGGCGCGCACCTTGGAACGGCCGACACGACCGCGCAGCTGATAAAGCTGGGCCAGGCCGAACATATCGGCGCGGTGCACGATCAGCGTATTGGCGGTCGGAACGTCGAGGCCGGATTCGACGATGGTGGTCGACAGCAGCACGTCATATTTGCCGTCGTAGAAGGCATTCATGATGTCTTCGAGTTCGCCCGCCGGCATCTGGCCATGCGCCACCGCCACCTTCAGTTCCGGCACGTCCGATTGCAGGAAAGCGTGGATATCGGCGAGATCGGCAAGACGCGGGCAGACATAGAAGCTCTGGCCACCGCGATAATGTTCGCGCATCAGCGTTTCGCGGATCACCAGCGGATCAAACGGCGAAATGAAGGTGCGAACCGCCATGCGGTCCACCGGCGGCGTGGTGATGAGCGACAGTTCGCGAACACCGGTCATGGCCAGCTGCAAGGTACGCGGAATGGGCGTCGCAGAAAGCGTCAGCACATGCACGTCGCTCTTCAGCTCCTTCAGCCGCTCCTTGTGCTTCACGCCGAAATGCTGCTCTTCATCGATGATCAGCAGGCCGAGATTGGCGAAGCTGATGCCCGCGCCGAGCAGCGCATGGGTGCCGACGACGATATCCGTCTTGCCGTCAGCCACTTCCTTTTTCGTCAGCGCCAGTTCCTTGGAGCCGACAAGGCGCGAAGCCTGCTGCACCCGGATCGGCAACCCACGGAAACGTTCCGAGAAGGTGCGGAAATGCTGGCGGGAAAGCAGCGTGGTTGGCACCACCACCGCCACCTGCACGCCATTCATGGCAGCGAGGAACGCGGCGCGAAGCGCCACTTCCGTCTTGCCGAAACCGACATCGCCGCAGATCAGGCGATCCATCGGCCGGCCGGCACCGAGATCTTCGCGGATGGACTCAATCGCGTTCAGCTGGTCTTCCGTCTCATCATAGGGGAAACGGGCGGCGAATTCGTCGTAAAGCCCGTCGGGGGCCGTCAGCACCGGCGCATGGCGCACCAGGCGCGCGGCCGCGATGCGGATAAGCTCGTCGGCCATGTCCAGCAGGCGTTTCTTGAGCTTGGCCTTGCGCATCTGCCATGCGCCGCCGCCCAGCTTGTCCAGCTGCGCTTCCGCCGCATCCGAACCGTAACGGGACAGAAGATCGATGTTTTCAACCGGCAGGAACAGCTTGGCATCGTCGGCATAATGCAGTTCCAGACACGCACGCGGCGCACCCGCCGCCTCGATTGTCCGCAGGCCGACGAAGCGGCCGATGCCATGTTCGGCATGGACGACCAGCGAGCCCTCATCCAGCCCCGCCACTTCCGAGATGAAATCCGCGCCGCGCTTGCGACGCTTGGAGCGGCGCACCATGCGGTCGCCGAGAATATCCTGCTCGCCGATAACGGCCAGCGCCCCGGTTTCGAAACCCGCCTCAAGGCTCAGAACCGCCGAGGCCGCCTCACCCTTGCCGAGCTTCTCCACCTCTTTCAGCGAAGTAACCGGCTTGATCTTCTCAAGCCCGTGCTCGTTGAGCACCTGCAACAGCCGGTCGAGCGAACCTTCCGACCAGCCTGTTATCAGCACCTTCCAGCCCTTGGCGCGGCGTTCGGCAATGTGCTTCACCGCCAGATCGAAAACATTGACCCGCTCTTCGCTCTCGCCCTCGGTTGGCGGACGCGCCCAGCGCGGCCCGACATGGGCGTCAAGCGTAGCGACCGGGCGGCCTTCGCTGTCCTGCTCGTTGAAAGGCGTCAGACGCACCGCATTGACGGCAGCGAGCGCAGCATCGAAGCTCTTGCCGTCGAGATAGAGCTGGCCGGGCGAAACCGGCTTGTAGGGCGCACCCTGCGTCGAGCCCTTGGTTTCGCCGGAACTGCGGCGCGCATCGTAATAATCGAGCACGAGCTTGGAGCGTTCTTTCGCCGCCTCCCGCGCCGTATGGTCGGTGACGATGCGGAAATCCTTCAGATAATCGAAGGCGGTCTCCAGCTGCTCGTAAAACAGCGGCAGCCAGTGCTCCATGCCGGCATAACGGCGGCCTTCGGAGACGGCCTGATAAAGCGCGTCGTCGCGGGTCGCCGCGCCGAACAGCGACAGGTAATTCTTGCGGAAACGGCTGATCGTATCCGGCGTCAGTGTCACTTCGCTCATCGGGTTCAAATCGAGCGAGCGCGCCTGTCCGATGGTGCGCTGGCTGGCCGGATCGAAGGTGCGGATGCTTTCCAGCGTATCGCCGAAGAAATCGAGCCGCACCGGCTCTTCCGTGCCCGGCACGAAGACATCGAGAATACCGCCGCGCACGGCGAATTCACCCACTTCGCGCACCGTCGCCACCCGGTCGAAACCGTTGCGCTCCAGCCGCGCGGCAATCTCCTCCATGCGGATCTGGTTGCCGGGTTTGGCAGAAAAGCCGAGGCTCTCGATAATGTCGCGCGGCGCCATCTTCTGCAGCATAGCGTTGACGGTGACCAGCACGATGGCCGGATGCGGTTTCTTCGCATGGGCGATGAGACCGGAGAGCGCCGCCAGCCGGCGCGCCGAAGTGTCGGCGCTCGGTGACACGCGGTCATAGGGAAGGCAGTCCCAGGCGGGCAGCGTCATCACCGGAATGTCAGGCGCGACGAAACCGAGGATCTGTTCGAGATCGGCGACCCGCTGGCCATCCGACATCACGTAAGCGACCGACGTGCCCGCCCGCGCCATATCGGCAAGCAAAAGGGCTTCCATGCCGGAAGGCACGTTTCCGATGGTCAGCGGCGTATCGGCCGACGACACCAGCTTTGCATCGAATCCGGCTATCATATTCTCAGGCTTTCAGGGTGTCAGTGGTGACGAGATCGAAATCGGGACGGTAGGAGGCGATCTTTTCAAACAGCGGGGTCTGGAATTTTTCCGGTATGGCAAGCGCGCCGGTCACCATCTTGACGAGGTCGTTATCCTCTTCCGCCATGATGATCTCAAGCTCATCCAGCTGATCGTCGGAAAGCCCGGCAATATTGTCTTCCGCGAATTGCCCGAGCACCAGATCCATCTCGCGAATGCCCCGATGCCAGCAGCGGTAAAGAATCCGCCGGCGTCTCGGATCGAGGTCGGCACTCGTGCGCACCAGTCCAGTCATCGCATTCACCTTTCGGTTGGCTATTCAACAGGATGTTGACTGCGACCTCCTATAGAACAGGAGGCGAACGCTTGGGAACCGGTTTTTATCGAAATAATGCCGCAGTAGTGAAAATCTGCCGGTGATAACCCGCCTTTGTGGCCAGTGAAGTCTTGCATAAGCCGCCCCCTTCCCCGATTTTGCTGACCCATGCGCCCGGCCATTCTCGATCCGCTGTTTGCCTCCGTCTCCACCCTTGCCGGTGTGGGGCCGAAGCTCGCCGATCTTCTGGCCAAGCTGCTGAGCCGGGAAAGCGCCGACGACACCCGCGTCATCGATCTCCTGTTCCACGCGCCATCCAACGTCATCGACCGCCGCAACCGCCCCGGCATCGCACTTGCCGCACCCGGAGCCATTGTCACCGTTCAGGGACGCGTCGACCGCCACCAGCCGCCGCCACCGGGAAACCGCAACGCGCCCTATCGCGTCTTCCTGCATGACGAGACCGGCGAACTGGCGCTGACCTTCTTCCGCGCCAAGGGCGACTGGCTGTCCAAGGCCCTGCCTGTGGATGAGGAGGTTCTCGTCAGCGGCAAGGTGGACTGGTTCAACGGCCGCGCCTCCATGGTACATCCGGATTTCATGGTGAAGTTATCAGAGGCGGAAAACCTGCCTTTGGTGGAAGCCGTTTATCCCATGACCGCCGGGCTGTCTGCCAAGGTGCTGCGCAAGGCAATCGAAGGCGGGCTTTCAAAGCTGCCGGTCTTTCCCGAATGGATCGACGAGACACTGAAGACGAGGCAGGGCTTCGGCGATGTCGCCTCAAGCTTCCGCGAATTGCACGACCCGCGCGACAGCGCCGATATCGAGCCGCAAGCCCCGGCGCGCAGGAGGCTGGCTTATGACGAATTCCTTGCCGGGCAGCTGTCACTAGCGCTGGTGCGCCAGCGGCTGCGCAAGGTGGCGGGCCAGCCGATCCGCGCCAAAGGCGATATCGCCGCCAAGATCCTGTCGCAGCTGCCCTTCTCGCTGACGGCAAGCCAGAGTGCTGCGGTGAAGGATATCCTCACCGACATGGCAGGCGAAGACCGCATGTTGCGGCTGCTGCAGGGCGATGTCGGCGCGGGCAAGACGTTGGTGGCGCTGATGGCCATGGCAACGGCGGTGGAGACCGGCGGACAGGCGGTGCTGATGGCCCCGACCGAAATCCTCGCCCGCCAGCACTACGCCACCATCTCCAAACTCGCTCAGGCAGCGGGCATCACCGTCGAGGTCCTGACCGGCCGAACCAAGGGCAAGGAGCGCCGCGAGATCGAGGAGCGCGTCGCATCAGGCGAAGCGCAGATCGTCATCGGCACCCATGCGCTGTTTCAGGACAGCGTGAGTTACAAAAACCTCGTGCTTGCGGTGGTGGACGAACAGCACCGTTTCGGCGTGCACCAGCGCCTGCGCCTCACCGCCAAGGGCATCACGCCGCATATGCTGGTCATGACCGCCACACCCATTCCGCGCACGCTGGTTCTGGCCGCTTTCGGTGACATGGATGTCTCCAAGCTCACCGAAAAGCCCGCCGGCCGCAAACCCATCCAGACAGTCACGATCCCCACCGAACGGATCGGCGACATTGTCGAGCGACTGCGCGCAGCGCTCAAAGATGGCAAGAAGGCCTACTGGATCTGCCCGCTGGTGGAGGAGACGGAAGAGTCCGACCTGATGTCGGCGGAGGAACGCCACGCGGTTCTCTCCCAGATGCTCGGCGCGAATATCGGCCTCATCCATGGCCGCATGAGCGGCCCGGAGAAGGACGCCGCCATGCTGGCCTTCAAGAACGGCGAAACCCGGCTGCTGGTGGCGACAACAGTGGTGGAAGTGGGCGTCGATGTGCCGGATGCGACGATCATGGTCATCGAACATGCCGAACGTTTCGGCCTCGCCCAGCTTCATCAGTTGCGCGGCCGTGTGGGGCGTGGCGACGAGGCCTCCACCTGCATCCTGCTCTATAAAGGCCCACTCAGCGAAAACGGCCGTGCCCGGCTCTCCATCCTGCGTGACAGCGAGGACGGTTTCCTGATCGCCGAGGAGGACTTGAAGCTGCGCGGCGAAGGCGAGCTGCTCGGCACCCGGCAATCGGGCACGCCGGGCTTCCGCATCGCCAGCCTCGAGGCCCATGCCGACCTTCTGGAAATCGCCCGCAAGGACGCGGCCTACGTCATCGAGCGCGACCCCGAACTGACAGGCCCACGCGGCAATGCGCTACGCACCCTGCTCTACCTGCACCGCCGCGACGAAGCGATCCGCTTCCTGCACGCCGGCTGAAAGTGAACGCCCATGAACATGATCGACCCGCGCCGCCCACCACCCGCCTTCCGCAAGGGCTACGCGCTCTGTTCGCCGCAGAATATCCTGCAACCGGAGACGTTCGCGAAGAGCGAAAAAAAGGCGATCGGCAAGGCGTTCAAGAAGCCCGGCCGCAAGAAGGCCTGGAGCCAAGCGCTGGAAGAAGGCTGGAGCGTGCGGCTGGTCTATATGCGGCTTTTCGTTCCCGTATTCCACGCCACGACCACCGGCACGGAAGTGGATGATCTGGATGACGAGGATTGATATGGTCCATTGAATGGACTAATCTAATGCTAACTTTAACGCCCGAGGTTAGCCGTGCAGATATCCGTGACGGATGCAAAAAGTCAGCTTACCGAACTGGTGCGCCGCGCCGAAGCCGGTGATGAGGTCATTCTCACCCGTCATGGCCACGCAGCCGTACGGCTGGTTCCGGTCACCGCCGTGGCGGATAAAACATCCCGCAGGGCCGCGCTTGCAAAAGTGCGCGCGACTGTCGCCAACAAAGCCGATGATGGCCCGGATGCCGCGCATAGTCAGGATTTTCTCTATGACGAGCACGGCCTTCCGAAATGATCGTTATCGATACGTCGGCTCTGATGGCGATCCTGCTTGATGAACCCAAAGCGGATGCCTGCGCTGCAGCGCTCGAAACGGATGAGCCTCTGCTCATTTCCGCCGGTACGCTTGCGGAAACCGTGATCGTGGCGCAGCGGCGCGACCGCAGCCGGGAATTAGAGATGCTGATCGAAGGTCTGAGCGCCGAAATCAGACCCGTCACCCCCAAATCGGCGCATGGCGTTTCCGAAGCTTACCGCATCTGGGGCAAGGGCATTCATCCCGCTGGACTGAATTTCGGCGACTGTTTTGCCTACGAGCTGGCGAAAACCGAGGGTTGCCCCTTGCTTTATGTCGGCAACGACTTTTCGCAGACGGACATCCTCGGCGTTATCTAGCTCAAACCGGCGCGATCATCTTCGGCGGCGTGAAATCCGGTGCCACCAGACCACCGGATATCAGCAGTTTCGCCGCATCTTCCGGCGTCATGTCCAGCATCACGATCTTGTCTTTCGGCACGAACAGCAGGAAACCGGCCGTCGGCACCGGTGTCGGCGGCAGGAAGACGGCGACCATCTGCTGGCCCATCTCGTTGAACCGGTGGGCAAGCTCGCCCTTGGCGTCGGAGGCGACGAACACCATCGCCCAGGTACCAGATGACGGAAACTCGATCAGGCCGACCTTCTTGAAGGAGTTCGAATGCTCCTTGAGGACGGATTCGAACAGCTGCTTGATACTCTTGTAGATCGGCCGCACCAGCGGCATGCGGTTGAGGATGGATTCACCGAAACCGACGATCCACTTGCCGATCAGGTTGTTGCCGAGAAAACCGATGAGCGTGATGCCGATGACGGCGATCAGCAGGCCGAAACCGGGGATCGCCACATCGAAATATTGTTCGGGATCGTAACGGGCGGGGATATAGGGTTTCACCCAGCTATCCGCCCATTGCAGGAAACTCCACACCAGCCACATGGTGATGGTGACGGGCGCAAGGATCAGGACACCCGTGAGGAAGCTGTTGCGCAGACGGGCTGCGAAGGAGATTTTTACTGGAATATCGGTCATTTACCGTTCGGAATTAAGCGTTGTCGCTATCGAAGCCCGGATGAAAACCGACAATGCCGGATGGAGTTCCACCATGCAAGCGCAAGGCCAACAAATATTTGTCAGGAATGCCTTTACCGTGCAGGCCATCGAAACGCTCGAATCCGAACCGACCATAATAGGCAGGACTGCCGGCCAGAACGCAGCCGGCAGCCCCGAGCCGTTCCAGCATTGCAAGTCCCTCATGCACCAGCTGCGACCCGATGCCCTGACTTTGCCTTTCGGGAGAAACCGAAATCGGCCCGAGCGCGAACCAGCGGCCTTCCGCGCCGGAAATCGTGGCCGGCGAAAAGGCGACATGGCCAACGATGTCCCCGGCCTCCTCCGCCACCAGAGAAATGGTGAGCGCACCTGCCTTGCGCAGCCTGTCGACGATCAGATGTTCCGTCTGGTCGCTGAAGGGCATGTCCCGGAACGCCGCTTCCGTCAGCGCTCCGATCGCTTCTTCATCGCCCTGCCGCTCCGGTCGGACGATCATTCCACCGTCACCGATTTCGCCAGATTGCGCGGCTGGTCCACATCCGTGCCCATGAAGACGGCGGTGTGATAGGCGAGCAGCTGGATCGGCAACGAGAAGACGACGGGCGCGATCAGCTCGTCGACATTGGGCAGCGTGATCGTCGCCATCGTGTCGAGCGTGGAGGCGGCAGCCCCCTTCTCGTCGGTGATGAAGATGATCCTGCCGCCACGCGCGGCGACTTCCTGCATGTTCGACACGGTCTTTTCGAAGAAGCGGTCATGCGGCGCAATGACGATAACAGGCATGTTCTCGTCGATCAGCGCGATCGGGCCATGCTTCAACTCGCCGGCGGCATAACCTTCGGCGTGGATATAGGAAATTTCCTTGAGCTTCAAAGCACCTTCCAGCGCCAGCGGGAAGCTGGTGCCCCGGCCGAGATAAAGCACATCCTTGAAGCGCGACAGATCGCGCGAAAGCGCCTCGATCTGCGGCTGGATGACGTTCAGCACCTTGCTCATGATACGCGGCATCTCGATCAGATGCTGCACGAGTTCCTTTTCCTGACCGGGCTTCAGCGTGCCGCGCGCCTTGCCGGCGGCAATGGCGAGCGAAGCGAGCACCGCCAGCTGGCAGGTGAAGGCCTTGGTGGAGGCGACACCGATTTCCGGGCCGGCGAGGATCGGGAAAATGGCGTCCGATTCACGCGCGATGGTCGATTCCCGCACATTGACGATGGCGCCGATCTTCAGCCCTTCGTCCTTGCAATAACGCAGCGATGCCAGCGTATCGGCAGTCTCGCCCGATTGTGAAATGAAGAGCGCCGCCTGCGACGGTTGAAGCGGCATTTCGCGGTAGCGGAATTCCGACGCGACATCGATTTCCACCGGCAGGCGCGCATAACGCTCGAACCAGTATTTGCCGATCAGGCCGGACAGATAGGCCGTGCCGCAGGCGGAAATGGCAAGGCCGGAGAGCTTCGAGAAATCGATGGCCCCGTCAGCATCCTTCACTGTCCTGGAGGCGAAATCCACGTAGTGGCTGAGCGCATGGGAAATGACTTCCGGCTGCTCGTAGATTTCCTTTTCCATGAAGTGGCGGTGGTTGCCCTTGTCGACCACATAGGCCGTCGCCTGCGAAATCTGCCGCTCGCGCTTCACCGGCTTGCCGGAGAAATCGATGATTTCCGCACCCTGCCGGGTCACGATGGCGCAGTCGCCATCCACCAGATAGGTGATCTCGTTGGTGAAGGGCGACAGCGCAATCGCGTCCGAACCGAGGAACATCTCACCACGGCCATAACCGACGGCAAGCGGCGGGCCGGAGCGCGCTGAAAGCAGCGTGCCGGGATCATCCTGGAACATGACGACCAGCGCATAGGCGCCGGTAACGCGGTTCAGCATCTTCAGCATCGCTTCGCGATGGCCAAGGCCCTCGCGGGTATATTTCGCCAGAAGCTGCGCCACCACTTCGGTGTCGGTCTGGGTGGTGAAGGTCGCACCCTCGGCGGTCAGTTCTTCGCGCAGTTCGGCAAAGTTCTCGATAATGCCGTTGTGGACGACGGCAACACCCTCAACGAAATGCGGGTGGGCATTGGTCTCGTTCGGCACGCCATGTGTGGCCCAGCGCGTATGCGCAATGCCGACGACGCCCGGCAGCGGCTTTTCCGAAACCAGCTTCTCCAGATTGAACAGCTTGCCTTCAGCCCGACGGCGATCCATCGCGCCATTGTCGATGGTGGCGACACCAGCCGAATCGTAACCGCGATATTCGAGACGCTTCAGCGCATCGACAAGCCGTTCAGCAACGGGCTGATTTCCGACAATTCCGACAATTCCGCACATATATTTCTCCAGACGGCGATCTTTTCACCGAAACTATCAGAGTATTTCCGCCTTTCCCTGAAATGCGAAAATACTCCACCTTTTTGTTCTCAAGCACTTCCTGATGTAAAACCGCTGCACAGCTTTACCGGAAATGCTTTATCCGTTTCCCGGAAATCGGCAATTGTGCCGCCGGTCACTTTCAGTATCGTTTGGTAACGTCTCTCAGGACGATTTTTTCTTGGCTTCCTTCAGCGCCTTCGCCCGCTCACGCACCACGGTCGCCCGGCCCGGTTTCACCTCCTGGCGCGCGCGCCCGAAAGCCAGCGCATCATCGGGCACGTCATCGGTAATCACGCTGCCGGAAGCGATATAGGCGCTTTCGCCAATCGTCACGGGCGCAACCAGCGACGAATTCGAGCCAATGAAGCTGTTCGCACCAATCCGCGTTTCAGCCTTGTTGTAACCGTCGTAATTGCAGGTGATGGTGCCAGCACCGATATTGCTGCCGGCACCGATGAAGGCATCACCGATATAGGTCAGATGGTTGACCTTGGCGCCCTCGCCGATCTCGGCCTTCTTGACCTCACAGAAATTGCCGACCTTGGCATTGGCATGCAGGTTCGCGCCCGGGCGCAGCCGCGCATAGGGGCCGACCGTGGCACCTCCGGCGACATGCGCCCCTTCCAGATGCGAAAAGGCATGGATGACGGCGCCGGACTCGATCGTCACACCGGGACCAAAAACGACATTGGGTTCGATCAGGGCGTCCTGCCCGATCTTTGTATCGTAGGAGAGGAACACCGTCTCGGGCGCGATCATCGATACGCCATCGACCATCAGTTCGTAACGGCGGCGCTCCTGCCACAACTTCTCGATAAAAGCCAGTTCGGCACGGTTGTTGCAGCCGACCAGCTCGGTTTCCGGCGCATCGATGGCAACGGCGCGACGGCCGAGCGAACGGGCGATCTCGACGATGTCGGTCAGATAATATTCGCCCTTTACATTGGCATTGCCGATCCGATCGAGCAGGTCCAGCGCGCTGCGACCGTTGATCGCCATCAGACCGCTGTTGCACCAGGTCACCTTGCGCTCTTCGTCGGTGGCGTCCTTTTCCTCGCGGATCGCCACCAGCTCACCATTCTCGACCAGCAACCGGCCATAACCGGTGGGGCGCTCGGTATGGAAACCGATCACGGCGACATCGGCACCGGCGGCAATGGCTTCCCGCGCCCGGTCAAGCGTGGCGGAGGTGATGAGCGGCACATCGCCATAAGCGACGATGAGATCGTCAAAGCCGCGTTCGATGGCTGCGCGGGCGGCGAGAACGGCATGGCCGGTGCCCTTGCGTTCCTTCTGCAGAAAAGCCTCGACCTGAAGGCCCGGCAGGCTTGCGGCCGCAGCGACATTGTCGGCATCGCGCCCGACGACGAGTGCAACCGAGCCGACTCCCGATCCAGCCACCGCCTCCACCACATGCGCAATCATCGGACGCCCGGCAACCGCGTGCAGCACCTTGGACTTTGATGACTTCATGCGCGTGCTGTCGCCCGCAGCGAGAATAACGGCTAGAGAGCTGCGCTCCATAAGACCTCCAATACCCCGTTACCGGCCGCAGGGCAGCCGGGACAGCGGCATATGTTTGACTTTACGCCAGCCGGTTGAACAGACAGGCGCTTCGGTAATTGCGTTCCGGCATTGCTATAATGGCGGCTCGCTTAAGAAACCATGCAAATCCGAACCAAAATTTCCGCACCGATTTTCATCAAACGTGATCGGCGGCCGGATGGCGTGATCTATCCGCGGGGATTGCGGGCGGTGAATTGCAATATCTGCTGACGGCCATTTTCAATCAGCCGCTCCATTTCACGCCGGGCCGCAGCCTCGTCGCGCAGGCGAAACGCTTCGACAAGCCTCAGATGGGAGGCGGAAACATCGGAAATCTCGGCGGGATCGGCTTCCGGATTGCTCATCCGGAAAATGCCCGCCAGCGCCGCCTTGATCAGCGAACCGACGGTGCGCATGAACGGATTGCCGGACATTTCGGTGATGAGAACGTGGAAATTCATATCCGCGAGCGCCCGCTTTTCCTTGGAATAGGCCGTATTGCCCATCTCGTTGGCGTAGGCGGCAAGCCTTGCAATAT
The DNA here is from genome assembly GCF_003208455.1 of Rhizobium sp. UGM030330-04. Taxonomy (NCBI): domain Bacteria; kingdom Pseudomonadati; phylum Pseudomonadota; class Alphaproteobacteria; order Hyphomicrobiales; family Rhizobiaceae; genus Rhizobium; species Rhizobium sp. UGM030330-04. Next base: position 146,481 of record NZ_QKML01000004.1, on the reverse strand, counting down.
CGGCATCCTTTGCCCTGATGGCGGCAAGCCCCGCGCCATAGGGCTCAAAAGCCTGACGGATATCATAGAGATGCAGCAGGAATTCGTCGCTGACACCCGCCTCGAAGTGCCACAGCAGCACCTCGCTGTCGAACATGTTCCAGCTTTCGCGCTCCGTCACCCTTGTGCCGATGCGCGCCTTGGGGGAAATCATGCCCTTGGCGGTCAGCGTCTTCATCGCCTCGCGCAGCACCGTGCGCGATACTTTCAGCCGCTCCATCAGCTCGGCATCACCAGGCAATATCTCACCCGTCTTGAAAGTGCCGGAGACGATATCGAGACCGAGCTTGTGAACGACCTGTGCATGATTTGTCCGCAGCTTTCGAAAACCGATCGCCGCATCGAGCATTCCGCGCTGCAAGTGCCATGTCCTTCCGTTCGGTTGGCGACCTTGAAAAAAATCGCGCCAGACGTGTGTATCTCAAGTCAGATTATAGTGAAAAACATCAAGTCGCGTGAAAAGCAAAGGCAAACTGCATCCACACGGTAAAACGCATGAAAATAAGCAAGGCCGCACATGACACATGTGCGGCCTTGCTTCAGTAGCGATGGATAATCCGCATTATTGCGGCAGCTTGTCGTCCACGCCGGCAACGTAGAAGTTGAGGCCGAGCAGAACCTTGTCCTCAGCCTTTTCGCCAGCCTTCAGCCATTCCGAGCCATCCTGCTTCTTCACCGGGCCGGTGAAGGGATGCAGCTCGCCCGACTTGATCTTGGCTTCGGTGTCCTCGGCCATCCTCTTCACGTCGTCAGGCATGTTGGTGTAGGGCGCCATGGTCAGGATACCGTCCTTGAGGCCGTCCCAGACGGATTCGGACTTCCAGGTGCCATCGAGAAGAGCCTGCGTGCGCTTGATGTAATAGGCGCCCCAGGTGTCCTTGATGGCGGTGAGCTGCGTCTGCGGGCCGGCGGCGATCATGTCGGAAGCCTGACCGAAAGCCTTGATGCCACGCTCAGCTGCAACCTGCATCGGTGCCGTCGTGTCGGTGTGCTGCGTCAGGATATCGACGCCCTGGTCGATCAGCGCCTTGGCGGCATCGGCCTCCTTGCCGGGGTCGAACCAGGTATTGGCCCAGACGACCTTGAGCTTGAAGTCCGGGTTGACCGACTGTGCGCCGAGCACGAAGGCGTCGATGCCCATCACCACTTCAGGGATCGGGAAGGAGGCGATGTAACCGGCGAGACCCTTCTTGGACATCTTCGCGGCGATCTGGCCCTGAATGTAACGGCCTTCATAGAAGCGCGAATTGTAGGTCGCGACGTTTTCGGCGGTCTTGAAGCCCGTGGCGTGCTCGAACTTCACCTTGGGGAACTTCTGGGCAACCTTGATGGTGGCGTCCATGAAGCCAAAGGAGGTGGTGAACACCAGCTCACAGCCCGAGCGGGCCATGCGCTCGATGGCGCGTTCGGCATCCGGGCCTTCCGGAACGCTTTCGAGGAACGGCGTTTCGATCTTGTCGCCGAAGTGCTTCTGCAGCTCTTCGCGACCGATTTCATGCGCCTGTGTCCAGCCGCCATCGGTGCGGCTGCCGACATAGATGAAGCAGACCTTCTTGGCGTCGGCGGCTTCCGCCGAGGAAACGACGCCGCCGAGCGCCGCGACGGAGGCGGCAAGTGCGATGACCAGTTTTTTCATTTTTACCCCTGTTGGTTTGGAGACTTGAGGATTCTTCTTCACCTGTCCGGCACGAAGGATTTGCCCAAAGATGCCGGTGTGTTGATCAAGGTCGTGCGGCGATTATGCGAGATGATGACCAGCACGACAATAGTTGCGAGATAAGGCATCGCCGAAAGCAGCTGCGACGGCACGCCGATACCGAAGGCCTGCGCATGCAACTGGCCGATGGTGACGGCCCCGAACAGATAACCGCCCGCCAGCAGGCGCCACGGACGCCATGAGGCGAAGACAACGAGCGCCAGCGCAATCCAGCCGCGCCCGGCCGACATGTTTTCCACCCATTGCGGCGTATAGACCAGCGACAGCTGCGCGCCCGCAAGGCCGGCGCAGGCGCCGCCGAACATGACCGCCAGATACCGCGTGCGGATGACATTGATGCCAAGCGCATGGGCCGAAGCATGATTGTCGCCGATGGCCCGGATTTTCAGGCCCGTGCGGCTTTTGAACAGGAACCAGCTGATGCCGAAGACCAGCGCGATGGACATATAGAAGATCAGATCCTGCCGGAACAGCAATGGCCCGATGAAGGGGATTTCCGACAGCACGGGGAAGACGATCGGCTGCAGCTTGATGCCCGGCAGGCCGACGAAACTTTCCCCCAGCATACCCGAGACGCCAAGCCCGAGAATGGTAAGCGCAAGACCCGTCGCCACCTGGTTGGTGACAAGCGTCAGCGTCAGGAAGCCGAAGAGCAGCGAAAACACCGCGCCCGAAGCAATGCCGGCCAGAATGCCGAGATAGGGCGAACCCGTCATATGCGTCGCGGCGAAGGCGCAGACCGCGCCCATGATCATCATGCCCTCAACGCCGAGATTGAGCACGCCTGAACGTTCCGCCACAAGCTCGCCCGAAGCGGCAATGACAAGTGGCGTGGCAGCGGTGATGACGGTGAGAAGAATGGCCTGAAGCATATCCATCATGCCGCTCCTTCTTTACGATGTGTCTTGCCGGCAAAGACCACCCGGATGCGATAGAAGATCAGCGTATCGCAGGACAATACGAAGAACAGCATCAGCCCCTGAAATACCCGTGTCACCTTGTCGGAGACGCCGATCGAGAGCTGCGCCGCCTCACCTCCGAGATAAGTCAGCGCCAGCACCAGCCCGGAAAGGATGATGCCAAGCGGATTGAGGCGGCCGAGAAAGGCGACGATGATGGCGGTGAAACCATAACCCGGCGAAATGCTGGGCTGCAGATGACCGATGGAACCGGAAGCTTCCGAAATGCCCGCAAGCCCGGCCAGCGCGCCCGATAGCAGCAAAGAAAACCACACCATGCGGCTGGAGGAAAAACCGGCAAAGCGCCCTGCCCGCGCCGACTGGCCAAGTACGGTAACTTCAAAGCCCTTGAGCATGTAGCGCATCATGAACCACAGCGCGATGGCCGCGACGATGGCGAATACGAAACCCCAATGCGCCCGGCCCGAGGCCAGCATTTCCGGCAGCACGGCGCTGTCGTTGAAGGGCTTGGTCTGCGGGAAATTGTAACCGCCGGGATCGCGCCAGATGCCACGCGTCAGCCAGTCGAGGAAAAGCTGCGCGACATAGACCAGCATCAGGCTGACGAGGATTTCATTGGTGTTGAACTTCGTTTTCAACAGCGCCGGAATACCGGCATAGAGCGCACCGCCGACAGCGCCCATCACCATCATCAGCGGCAGGATGAGCGGCGAGTGCCAGTCGGGATAAAGCACCGGCAGGATGGAACCGGTAATCGCGCCGATGGTGAATTGCCCTTCCGCGCCGATATTCCAGTTATTGGAGCGATAACAGATCGACAGGCCGACGCCGATCAGGATCAGCGGCGCAGCCTTGATCGCCAGCTCATGCAGCGACCAGACCTCGAGCAGCGGCTCGACGAAAAACGCGTAAAGCGCATGGGCCGGATTTTTGCCGAGCATGGCGAACATGACAGCGCCGACAAGCAGCGTCAGCACCAGCGCCAGAAGCGGCGAAAGCAGGGTGAAAAGCTTCGAGACCCCTGCGCGTTTTTCAAGCTCAATGCGCATGCTGGGCGGCTCCCGAATGTGACGTGTGGATGCCGCCCATCAACAGGCCGATCTTTTCAAGCGTCATCTCCTCCACCGGATGGGCATCGGAGAGCTTGCCGTCGGAAATGACCGCGATATTGGTGGCAACCTCGAAGATTTCATCGAGATCCTGGCTGATGACGATGACGGCCGAGCCGGCCTTGGCAAGATCGACCAGCGCCTGACGGATGCGGCTTGCCGCCCCTGCATCCACACCCCAGGTCGGCTGATTGACAACAAGCACCGCCGGCTGACGGTCAAGCTCGCGCCCGACGATGAACTTCTGGAGATTGCCGCCGGAAAGCGACCCCGCCAGCGGATCGGCACCGCTTTTGCGCACATCCATGGTTTCCGAAATGCGCCGCGCCGCCGCCCTGATGGCCGAGCCGCGGATGATACGCAGGAAACCGCCGGTCAGAAACGCCTTCCGGTCGGAACGCGCCCGCGCCAGTAGCAGATTGTCGGAAAGGCTCATGCCGGGAACCGCAGCGTGACCGTGGCGCTCCTCCGGCACGAAACCGGCACCCATCAGCCGCCGGCCATTGATGCCGATGCGACCAACCGGCTTGCCGCGCAGATGGATGGCGTCATTATTATAGACGGGATATTCGCCCGAAAGTGCATCGAACAGTTCGCCCTGCCCGTTGCCGGCCACACCGGCAATCGCCAGCACTTCACCGGCACGCACATTCATTGAAATCGATTTCAAGGCCACGGCAAAAGGCGTGCGCGGCGCAACCGAAAGCGCCATGACCTCGATCTGCGGCGCGCCGAGCGCTTCGCCCGTCGCCCGCGAAACGCTTGCGACATCGCTGCCAACCATCATGCGCGCAAGCGACGCCGGCGTTTCCTTGCGCGGATCGCAGGCGCCCGTCACCTTGCCGTGACGCAGGACGGTGGCGCGATCACAGATGCGCTGCACCTCTTCCAGACGATGGCTGATATAAAGCACCGAACGCCCTTCGGCCTTCAGCTTCTCCAGCGTCTCGAACAGCTTGTCGGCCTCCTGCGGTGTCAGCACCGAGGTCGGCTCGTCGAGAATGATGAGGCGCGGGTTCTGCAACAAAGCGCGGACGATTTCGATACGCTGGCGCTCGCCGACCGAAAGATCGGCCACATGCGCATTGGGGTCGAGCGGCAGGCCGTAGGCACGCGACAGCGTTTCCGCTTCCCTGGCGATTTCCTTCAATGAAATTTTCGGATCGAGCGACAGCGCAATGTTTTCAGCAACCGTCAGCGCCTCGAACAGGGAAAAATGCTGGAAGACCATGCCGATACCGAGCCTGCGGGCCTCGCTTGGCGAGCCCACCGAAACCGGCTGGCCCTGCCAGACAATATCGCCCTCGGTCGGTGCGAGAACGCCGAACAGCATCTTGACGAGCGTGGATTTGCCAGCGCCGTTTTCCCCCAGAAGCGCATGGATTTCGCCAGGGGCAATATCGAGATCGATGCCTTTGCAGGCGGCGAAATTACCGAACAGCTTGGTCAGCTTGCGAACGGACAGGAGAGGCACGGCCTCCGGCGCCAAAGTTCCAGTCACGAGTTCCCTCTCTCACCAACCGCCCATGCCTTCTTCGAGGCGTTTCAAACGGTCGCGGTCATTGTTCCCAATCCCGCATCAAAAAGTATGCAATGACACGCGATCAGAACTTATTGATAACGGTTTTGCTGCTGCGCACAACTGAAAAAGAAGCTGCTTAAATGCAATTTGCACAAGCAATAAACGGCTTTACCTTTTTCCTATTTCGCACCGAGCGAGGGGAAAAACTGCAATATTCCACCGATGCAATAAAGATAGATGCCGCTCGCCACGAATGCGACCACCGCCCATGTCGGCGTTTCGAAATGCATCAGCAGCGAATAACCGCCAAGCGCGCACCAGATGAACACGACAGCAAGATTGAGCGGCCGCAATCGCTTCACCCGCACCGGATGCAGGAAGTTGATCGGCAGGAATGTCAGGAACACCGAGATGGTGACGACGGTCATGGCCGTGGTCGCGCTCGCATCCATGACGAACAGGGTAAACACCACCATGTTCCACACCACCGGAAAGCCGGAGAAGAAATATTCATCCGTCTTCATCCCCATGTCGGCATAATAGATGGCGCTCGACACCACGATCATGCCGGCAGCCACGAAGGATAACGGCTCGCCGATCATGCCCTTCTGATAAAGCGCAAAGGCGGGCAGCAGCACATAGGTGACATAGTCGATGATATTGTCGAGCGTATCGCCGGACCAGTTGGGCAGCACTTCCTTCACCCGCACCTTGCGGGCGATGGGTCCATCGATACCATCCACCAGAAGCGCAAGCCCGAGCCACCAGAACATGTCGACGAAGCGGTGTTCGGAAGCGGCAACGACGCCGAGAAAAGCCAGGAACGATCCCGACGCAGTCAAAATATGAACGGAAAAGGCGCGAATTTCCGCGTAGGGAACACGCTTGTAGTTGAAGATTTTCATGGTCAGCGTCTGCGCCCCGCTTTTCATCCGCCCTGTTCATTCCGGTATGCGGCCATTCACCACGCTTTGCAACCGGCTCAATCCGCTTATCCTAAGACTAATATAGTGGCGCAACCAACGAATGTATGTGGCCGGATGTTCCGGCGTCCAAGTGGATTTACCTGCGCAAAGCCTTTATGATGCTCTGGAAATAACAACGGATCAGGACCATGAGACACTTCGATATCGCCATCACCGGTGCGGGACTTGCGGGCCAGATTGCCGCCATCGCGCTGGCGCGGGCCGGCCGCCATGTGGCGCTCGTCGCACCGTCCAGCGAAAGGAAGGACCAGCGCACCACCGCACTCATGGACCAGTCGATCCGCTTCATGGACCGTCTCGGCCTGTGGTCACGCATAGCACCGTCGGCCGCCCGTCTTTCCACCATGCAGATCATCGACGGCACCGACCGGCTGCTGCGCGCGCCGACCGTGCAGTTCCGCTCTTCCGAAATCGGGCTTGATGCTTTCGGCTGGAATATTCCCAATGAGGCGCTGCTCGGCGTTCTCGGCGAGGCGGTGGAGCAGGAACACAATATTACCCGTCTTACCGCCTCCGCTGAAACGATCGACATCGGCAACGACCGTATCTCCGTAACGCTGGCGGACGGTGAAACGCTCTCCGCCGATTTTCTGATCGGCGCGGATGGCAGGAAATCGATGGTGCGGGACACGGCCGGTATCGGCGTCAAATCCTGGTCATACCCGCAGACCGCCGTTGTCCTGAACTTTGGCCATAGCCGGCCGCACGGCAATGTCTCGACGGAATTCCACACCCCCACCGGGCCCTTCACCCAGGTTCCCCTGCCCGGCAACCGTTCCAGCCTCGTCTGGGTCGTCACGCCGGAGCAGGCCAGGGAGCTGACGGCCTTGCCGCTGGAAGCGCTGAGCCTGAAGGTCGAGGAACGCATGCAATCCATGCTCGGCGCGGTTACCGTCGAAGACAGCGTGCAGGCATGGCCGCTGTCTTCCATGACGGCGCACCGCTTCGGCAAGGGCCGCGTGGCCCTGATCGGCGAAGCCGCGCATGGTTTTCCGCCCATCGGCGCGCAGGGGCTGAACCTCAGCCTGCGCGACATCATTGCGCTCACCGAACTGCTGGGCGCCGTCTCCGACCGGCCGATCGCGGCGGACGCCGGCAGCAGCTTCGACCGCAGGCGGCGGGCGGATGTCTATAGCCGCACACTCAGCGTCGATCTCCTGAACCGCTCGCTGCTTTCCGATTTTTTACCGGTGCAGATGGCGCGTGCCGCCGGCCTGCATGTGCTCTCCGGCATCGGTACGCTCAGAAGCATGGTCATGCGCGAAGGCATCGAGCCGGGCCGCGGGCTGAAGGCCCTGCCCTCGCTGCTGTTCGGCAGCTTCAAAAAGGCTGGATGAAATAAACCACGCCGGTCAGCGTGAAGACCGACAGTACCGTCGAAATCAGGATCGTCGCCGAAGCCCGCTCCTGCCAGACATGATATTGCTGGCCGATGACGAAGACATTCGTCGCGGTCGGCAGCGCGGCGAGCAGAACGGCGGAATAGATCCACACCGGCTCGAACCGCCCGAGCGATGACAGGACGAGATAAGCGGCGAGCGGATGCAGGATAAGCTTCGCCGGCACGATATAGCTGATTTCCACCGGCACCCGTTTCATGGGCCTGAGCGCCAGCGTCACGCCCATGGCAAACAGCGCGCAGGGTGCCGCCGATTGCGCCAGATAATCCACCAGCCGCTGCACCGCCTCCGGCGGTTGCCAGGATAATGAGGCGGCCAGAAATCCGGCGATGACGGACACGATGAAGGGATGGGTGATGACCTTGCGCGCCACATCCAGCGCAAGCCTTCCAGCCGAGCGCTTGTCGCCGCCCGCAACCGCCATCATCGCCGGTGCGACGATGAAGTGCGCAGCGTTTTCAAGGCAGACGATCAGCGCCACCGGCACCGCCGCCTTTTCGCCAAGCGCCAGAAGCGCAAGCCCTGGCCCCATGTAACCGATATTGCCGTAACTTGCCGCGAAACTCTGGATCGTGGTTTCGGCGAGGCTGTTCTTGCGGATAAACCGGCCGATCAGGAACACCAGCAGAAAAATGCCATAGGTGCAGGCAAGGCTGGCGGCGACGAAATCCATGCGCGCCAACTCTTCCACCGGCGTCTTTGAGACAAGCTTGAAAAACAGGGCCGGCAGCGCGGCATAGATGATGAAGGTATTCAGCCAGCCCATCGCCTCGACCGGCTGCTTCGTTATGCGCGCCGCACCGTAGCCAATGAAGATCAGGCCGAAAAACGGCAACAGCAGTCCGACGATACCCGTCACTATGTTTCCCCCGCAAGCAACTCCAGCGGGAGGCTTAGCCGATTTTCATCAGGATCGGAAAGGTCTCCTGGAACCAGATCGCCACATTGGTGATAAAACCGGACATGAAAGCGAGACCGGTGAGCACCAGCAATACGCCAAGCAGCTTCTCCACGAGACCGAGATGGCGGCGGAAACGGACGAGGAAACGCATGAAGGAACCGGAAAACGCCGCCGCGATCCAGAACGGCACGGCAAGGCCCAGCGAATAGACCGCAAGCAGCGCCGCACCGTCACCAACCGTATCCCGCGAAGCGGCAACGCCGAGGATCGCCCCCAGAACCGGGCCGATGCAGGGCGTCCAGCCGAAAGCGAAGGCGAGACCCATGACATAGGCCCCGGAAAGCGTGGCCGGCTTGCCCGCCCCCTGAAACCGCGCCTCGCGCGAAAACAGGCCGATGCGGAACACGCCGAGGAAATTCAGACCCATGAGGATAATGATGAAACCGCCGATCTTGGCGAGAATATCGAGATTCTGGCGCAAAAGCGTGCCGATCGTCGAGGCCCCGGCCCCAAGCGCCACGAAAACGGTGGCGAAACCGAGCGTGAAGAAGAAAGCCGAAAACAGCACGGCCCTGCGGATCTCCGGCCGCGGCGCGGTCTCCTCCGTCTTGAACTGCTCGACCGAGACACCCGCCATATAACAGAGATAAGGCGGCACCAGCGGCAGCACACAGGGCGACAGAAACGAAAGAGCGCCGGCCAGAAGCGCGCTGAACAGGGAAATATCGGCAATCGACAAGAGGAACTCCGCATCCCGCAAAGCGACCACGATTTTGAAGATTCGCCGGCACTTCACGCTTCATTTTCATGCATGTCATTGCTGCAAAAGGATTTCACCCGTCTGGCCGACATGTCTGAAGCCGGTTTTATCCCCAGCTGCCCCCTCTCTCCAATCACCTTTTCGGGGGTGCGACAAAAAAAACCGGATTGATTGTAGAAAGCGCTTTTTTTGGGTTGACCGAACGGATCGCTCTACATATGTTCCGCGCACTTCCGAAGGGCAAATCAGCCCCGACACGGGAGAGCGTAGCTCAGCCGGTAGAGCAACTGACTTTTAATCAGTAGGTCCAGGGTTCGAATCCCTGCGCTCTCACCAACAAAATCAAGCACTTACCGTTGCCTGCTGAAGCAAGCAGGAATCATCCTCCGCAGCCTGAGAGATGAAATGATTTCGCATAGCGATAACCGGGGCGGCAAATTCCGGCGGTTATCTGACCGCCACGCTCAGCGCAATTGTCAACGGCCATAAGCAGAGGCAGATCGGCAAGCTCTTGTCGTGGAATTGTCCCGTCGCGTAGCGCCTGCCCAGCAATCGTATTCAGCCCAAAGCAGCCTGCGCGCGGCATTCCTGTGCGCAACCGCCCAAAGCGCGCTAATCCACCGAGCTGTCGGCCGCCTTCGAACGGTTGCGCTCAACCTCGGCGATATTCTGCAGAACCCACGCGGTAAGCTGCGTGAGAGGTTCGGCGAGAGACTTACCAAGGGTGGTCAAGCTGTATTCCACCTGCGGGGGGATCGTGGGGTAGACCCTTCTCGAAACGAGGCCGTCATTCTCCAGGGCGCGGAGCGTTCTCGTCAGCATTTGCTGGCTGATGCCCCCGATAGCCCTGCGCAGCTCATTGAACCGTTTTGGGCCGTCGAGCAGCATCGTAATCGTCATGATGGTCCACTTGTCACCGATGCGGCTAAGCATCTGGCTGATGGGGCGGCAATCCGCGCTCGTTCCCGGTTGTTGCGGTGGGGTGGGTAAATCCATGTGACCAGGCCCTAAAATTATGCGTTCTTGTGCTTTTGCCAGTCTAACAGACATATCTAGTCACGAAAACATACCATCATAGGAGATGTCATGACTGACAGGAAAACAATTGCAATCTTCGGAGCCGGGACCGGGCTTGGCGCGTCCGTCGCAAGACGTTACGGCAAGGCTGGATTCCGCGTCGCCCTTGTCGCCCGCAATGCCCAATCACTCGGCCAAAGGATAGCCGAGCTATCGGCGCAGGATGTGGATGCCACGGCCTTCCCCGCCGACCTCAATGAGATTGATGCAATCCCGGCCCTGACCCGCGAGATTGAACAGAAGTCCGGTCCTATCCACACCGCAATCTTTGCGCCTCTCGGCAACTTCCGCATGCTTCCAGCAGTCGACCTGACAGCAGCTTCACTCAAGGAACTCGTCAACATTCTGACCCTGGCTCCGGTTGAGGTTGTTCGGGCCGTGCTGCCGGGGATGCTCGCTCAAGGCGACGGAGCGATCATCGTCGCGGATGGTCTTTCGGCCGTGACGCCAATGCCGGGGATGAGCGGCCCAGGTCCCGCATTTGCCGCCACGCGCAACTACATTCTGGGTCTTCACGAGGAGATCAAGGGGCACGGCATATTCGCCGGAATGCTCCACATTGGTGCGATGATCGACAACTCCACGGGCCTTCGTGTAGCAGCGGCCAATGGCCTGCCAGTCGATGACCCGCGCTTCGCTACCATCAATCCTGACGTGCTTGCCGAGGAAATCTGGTCGCTCGCAACCGGGCGCTCCCGTGCCGAGTCGATCCTGCCTGCCGAACATGCCGCGCATTGAGCAATATCATCATTGAAAGGGGCAGCGGTATCACCGCTACCCCTTTTTCAAAAGGGCTCTGCTACCTTCGACGAATAATGGGTGCTGCGTCCTCGGCTTGCTGTCCGAGGCTGAAGGCGCAACGCCTGTGGAAGAACGCAGGAGTTCGTCAGACGATTGGCTTCGTCTGTTTACGAAGCATGGAGCACGCATCGATGAAGGCGCGCAGCTTCGGTTGGCTTTGAGCCGCCCTGGTGAAATAGAGGAACAGACCGTCTCCCCCGGGAGAGTAGTCGAGTAGCGCGGGTTCGAGCAGTCCCTGCGCAAGTTCTCCGGACGTATGGAAGGTCGAGGAATAGATCAATCCGAGGCCCTGGGTTGCAAATTGCCGCATGAGCTCACCGTCGTTGACTGTGAGTGGTCCATCGGGCTCGATACGCAATGTCTGGCCGTCATCCAGAAACTCCCACCTGTAGATGTCGCCTTTTTCAGGACGCCGGAAGCGGATGCATTTGTGCCGGGTGAGTTCGCCGGGAGTATCGGGTTTGCCGTACTTTTCGAAATATTCCGGAGATCCGAAGACGGCCCAGTTGAAAGGCGGCGACAATCTGATCGCTATCATGTCCTGCGGCACATAAGATCCGAGCAATATTCCCGCGTCATATCCCTGAGCAACGAAGTCATGGTGCTGATTGCTGACGGTGACATCCACGTTCACGAGAGGCCAGGTTCTACGGAACAGGGGCATCACAGGCTCAAGGACATGCGGAATGGCAAGTCGTTCCATGATGAGCCGTAGCGTCCCGGAGGGCTCGAGCGCTGACTGCAACGTCTCCTCGAAACTCGATTCGATCAAATGAGCCGCCGGACCGACCTTTGAAAGAAGCCGCTCGCCTGCCTCGGTCATCGACATCTTCCTCGTCGTGCGATGAAAGAGAGGGGTGGCAAGCCTGCGCTCCAGCTTCTGCAAAGCCTGACTGATCGCGCCCGGTGTTACCCCCAGCTCCAGCGCAGCTTTTCGGATGCTTTTATGCTTCGCGATTGCCAGGAATTCAGACAATCCATCGAAGGCATCATGACGAGTCATCTCGTGATCCAGCTTTCCCGTTCGAAACGTGGCACATTGCGCTAGAAGCAGGATAATGAAGCTTTTCTAAACAATCCATATAGAAACATGGCACTTATTTTTCTAATCGAGGCCAGACATATCAGGGGCGTATCAACAAACCGAGGAATGGATATGTCTCTTTTCAACAAAGTCGCCGGTGTCTGCGCCGCCATCGTTACTTTTGTGGCGCTACCTGCTCACTCATTCGCCCAGCAGGCCGAGGCGGCAGCGAAGAAAATTCTAATCGTCGTGTCGAGCCTAGACAAAAAAACGCCCGAACTCGTCGGCGGATACTGGTTCCCTGAACTCACTCATCCCGTAGAAGTGTTTGATGAAGCCGGGATCGATTTCGACATTGCAAGCCCCAAAGGCGGGCTGTCTCCCTTCGATGGGTTCGATCTGAAGGATCCGGCAACACTTGCATTCTGGACAAACCCGGATCACCGCAACAAAATCGCCAACTCGATCAAGCTGTCCGACGTCGACACCTCACAATATGCCGCCGTCCAGCTCGTCGGTGGTCATGGCCCGATGTGGGATTTTGTCGACGATGCGGACCTTCAGGATATTGTCCGGAAGATTTACGAGAGCAACGGCATCGTCAGCGCCGTCTGCCATGGCCCGGCGGGCCTTCTCAATGTCAGGCTGAGCAACGGTGAAAGCCTGATCAAGGGGCGTCAGCTGACGGGCTTTACAGCGGAAGAGGAAGCTTTCCGCCAATACGACAAGATTGTCCCTTTCGAGCTTGAAGCCGCGCTGAAGAACGCGGGCGCAACTTTCGAGGAGGCGCCGATTTTCGAGAACAAGGTCGTCGTCGACGGCCGCCTGATTACAGGTCAGAACCCGGCGTCCGCCAAGGCTTTCGCCGAGGCCATCGTGAAGGCGCTTGAGACCAGACCGCAATAATCCACAGCGGCGCAAGGTGTCACGCATTTCCTTTGCAAGCGTGACACCACCATGCTCCCGTATAGAAGCGTTCGACAAGATAACCCGTATTCTCCAACCCAGGTCAGGGCCGCGATGCCCGGCTGTCGAAGGCCACAGGGCATTCTGGAAGGTCGATTGTTACGATCCGGGCTTCCATTTGACTCTGCGGACCCAGCCCATCCCGTTGTCACCAGGCAGGCATTCGCCATCATGCTGGTCGGGCAATACTGCGATCAGGAACCACAACAAAACCGGGGAAGGCGCAGGAACAACCCGCCCCTAGCGATAGGCATAAACATACCGCGCGATATTGTCGTAAAAGCTCGAAAGATAGGCCGGAATCCGTTTGAAACGGGCGAACTTGCTGCCGCGATATTCGGCCCGCGTGCCGATCAGCGTGTCCGGGTCGCCGAACGGCAGGAAATCCCTGTCGGTGACATAGACTTCCGTGCCGTAACCCCAGCCGCAGTCCAGAGCGCGGTCGAAAGGCAGCGTCATCACCCTTGCCGCTTTGAGAAACTGCCCCGCTCCGCCACGCGAAATGATGTAGCAGGCCGATGATCCCTGCGGACCGTAGATGCAGCGGCCGAACGTGTCGCCAAGCGCGCTGGTTTTCCGGCCCTTGAAACCGCTGCGGCGGTGGTTGGTCAGTTTCACGATCGCATTTTCCGGCATCACCGCAACCATGGCCCTGACCCGTTCGGAAAATTCCGGCGTGAAGGCAACGTCGTCTTCAACGATCACCGCCACCGGCGCATCGGTGGCAAGGAATATCTCCAGCGCCTTTATATGGCTGGCGTAGCAGCCATATTCACCGGCAAGCGCATGGCGGCCATTGCGCAACTCGAAACCGCGCCGGTCGAAATCCGTCCAGTCGGCGGGCGCGACAGCCTTGCCGTCGACGCCCTCCACCGGGCGCAGATCCAGCCCGAGACCGGCGGCGCCCTCCAGCATCTTTTCAAGCCTTGCCCGCGCCCGGGCAATGGAAATGATGTAGATGGGGAAAGTCGGGATCGGCAGCATTCGGAAAACACCATGCACGTGAAGACGGGAAACCGTCTCCTACAGCAAGGTGCAAGCGTCGTCCATTCGGACACCCGAAAGACGCGGCTCCATCAGCTCTGCGTGAATGGATTTCCGGGCGGGCGGCCCAGGCTTTGGAGCGCTCCGGTTTGACCGCTCACAGCACACGGCAGGAGATTATTTGCGGGCTGCGGTGCGGCGGCAGCGCCAGTTCCAGTCTCTCGGTTCGCCCGTGTCCATGTGGACAGATTCGGTATGGCAATAGGTGCCGACGCCACCACGGTCAGGCAGGGAGCGCAGATAGGTGGCAAGCTCCCATTTGGAGACACCCTTGATCTGGATGTCGGCGGCATCGCAGGTATAGTGCTTGGAACCCTGCCTTACGCGCTTGGGCGGGCGATAGCCCGAGGTGACGATCGCTGGGCTGTTATAGTGACGCTCGACATCCTTGATCATCCGGATCAGGTCGGGCTTGAAACAACCCACTTCGACACGGTCCGTCTGCAGGAGAAGCCCGTTCGGGGCAACGCGGGTCAGACCGGAAAGCGAGGCCAGCTTCATAAGGCCGGTCGGCTCGTTATCCTCGTCATCGAGATGGGCGTCATCAAATTCGTCCGACATCATCGAGCGGCCGGAAAGCGCAATGCCCATCGTCCTGTCCGCCGCGCCGGGCAGCGCCGCCACCTCGGTATTCACGGCAGCACCGTTTTCGATCATTTTCGGAAGCCGCTTCTTGGCGGCTCCGGCGAAAAATGCCGCAAGCGTTACGCCAGTACCCTCGCCTTCCTGTTTTTCGCCCCCGGACGCCGCGTTTGCGGCGGGTTGAGCAGCAGCGGCCGCAAGCTGCTGCGGCGCGGGGACCGGAACGGGCTCGCGGTTCTCACTGTGCTGTTCCGCCGCCGCCGCAACCGGTGCGGATGCGGGCTGGAGCTGCGCCGGCGCCGAATAAACGCTGCTGACGGCGGGAACGATTTTCTGCGACGGCGTGGCGCCGGCAGCATCGGCCGCTGCGGCGGAAGGCACTGCCGCACGGGCGGTGGAATAGATGCTGGACGTACCGGCGGAAATTGCCGTCGGTTGCGTCGTCAGGCCGCCAATATCGGCCGCAGCGCCATATACCTGCGCCGGGCCGCCCGGTGTCTGCTGCTGGGCCGGCATGGCTCCACCGGAGGCGGACGCCACGGCGGGGTCGACATAATGCCCCGGCTGAGCGCCGGCCGCAGGTGCGGCGACGGCCGCCGCGGCCGTCTGCGGCTTCTGCTGTGCCGTAATTTCCGGCTTCCTGGCATTGGCGGCCATCTCGTCATCCGTCACCGCCGAAACGCAGCCGGCAAGTCCGAGCAGCGAAACCGCAACGACAAGACGCTGACAGGAAACGCGTCCTTTCGCGCCCTCGACAGTTTTCATGGATGGCCTCCGTATCTTGCATTTCCAACAGCAGCACGGGAACGGAATCGTGTGCTTTCCCCAAACGGGACGGGCCGTTTCGATTCGCGGACTATGCCTCATCCCGTTGGGACAAGGCAAGAGCGCCCGAAAACGCCGCTGCTGGCCGGGAAAATCCCTTACCAGGAACCGCTATTCTGCATAGATATCCACGGTTCGGCTGGTGCGAGGCTTTCGCCCTTCTGCAGAATCTCGAAGGAAATACCGTCAGGCGAACGGACGAAGGCCATGTGCCCGTCGCGCGGCGGCCGGTTGATCACGATGCCATTCTGCTGAAGCCTGGCGCAGAAGTCGTAGATATTGTCGACTTCGTAAGCCAGATGGCCGAAATTGCGGCCGCCGGTGTAATCCTCGGTATCCCAGTTATAGGTGAGTTCGAGGCTCGGCGCCTTTTTTTCCTTCGCCGCAGCAATGTCGTCGCGCGCGGCAAGAAAAACCAGAGTGAATCGGCCTTTTTCGTTTTCGATTCGGCGTATTTCCGTAAGACCCAGCAGGTCGCAATAGAATTTCAGTGATTCGCCAAGGTCTTTGACGCGAACCATCGTGTGCAGATACCGCATTTTCTTCCTCTCCAATACACGGGTCCGGGGGCACTAAACGCCAGATGGCAAGCCCCGGACAAGGACCGCGACATAAAAGCAGCTGCGCAAATCAAAAACTAGGGCTTGCGTCGAACCGTTACCAAGATGTTAATCTGGCGCACAGGAATCAGTTGACCGATGTATGGCGCGTAATCGAGGGGTTGGCAGGATATGGCTGATAGGATGTCATCGAAGACGATAGTCGATCTCGAGGACCTTTCGGGCGATGCCGTGGACCTGACCGAAATCACCGGCGTCGTGAAGTGGTTCGACGTCGCCAAGGGTTTCGGCTTCATCGTGCCTGACAACGGCACGCAGGATGTGCTGCTGCACGTCTCCTGCCTGCGCCGTGACGGATACCAGACTATCCTCGAAGGTACGCGCATCGTCGCCCTCATCCAGCGGCGCGACCGCGGCTTCCAGGCTTTCCGCATCCTGTCCATGGACCAGTCGACCGCCGTTCACCCTTCGCAGCTGCCGCCGGTGCGCACCCATGTGCAGGTGACGCCGTCCAGCGGGCTGGAGCGCGCCATCGTCAAGTGGTTCAACCGTACCAAGGGTTTCGGCTTCCTGACGCGCGGCGAAGGAACGGAAGATATTTTCGTGCATATGGAAACGCTGCGCCGTTTCGGCCTGACGGAGCTTCGTCCCGGCCAGGTGGTGCTGGTGCGTTATGGTGATGGCGACAAGGGCCTGATGGCCGCGGAAATCCATCCCGACAACCCCGCTTCCATCGGGATGTCGCATTGATGGCCGCCCTGCGTGCCATGGTGAAAAGCGCCGTCATGGCGCTTCTTTTTTTCACCCTCGCCGGCACCGCCCAGTCCCAGGAACGGCAGACATTCTCGTCCGAACCGCTGACGGTCGAAACCGCTTCCGGTAAAACCCACGACTTCGTTGCCGAACTGGCGCTCGACAATGCCCAGCGCGAGCAGGGCCTGATGTTCCGCAAGTCCATGCCGCCGGAAAATGGGATGCTGTTCGATTTCGGTGAGGCACGGGATGTGGCCATGTGGATGCGCAACACCCTCATCCCGCTCGACATGCTGTTCATCGCACGCGACGGACGCATCACCCATATCCATGAAAATGCGGTTCCGCATTCGGAAGCGATCATCAGCTCCCGCGGTCCGGTAAAATTCGTGCTTGAACTGAATGGCGGCGCTGCAAAACGTTATGGCATCAAGCCGGGCGAT
This sequence comes from Rhizobium sp. UGM030330-04, assembly GCF_003208455.1. Taxonomy (NCBI): domain Bacteria; kingdom Pseudomonadati; phylum Pseudomonadota; class Alphaproteobacteria; order Hyphomicrobiales; family Rhizobiaceae; genus Rhizobium; species Rhizobium sp. UGM030330-04. The sequence goes on along the minus strand of NZ_QKML01000004.1, from coordinate 129,052 downwards.
ATGGTCCGCAGTGCGCAGATCGGCAACCGGAAGTGACATTGCCGCGTTGTTGTATCTGAACGAGCCGGACGAAGCCCGTCCGGCTGTCGCAATGTTCAGTAGACCGGCTCGATATGGCTCAAAATCCGGCAGTTGGAAATGGAAGCGGCAAGATTGATGGCAATGTCGATCGCCTCGACCGAATCGGCCGTACCTTCCAGATAGATCACATCATTTTCAACGGTTGCGGAAATACGCGACTTTTCGAGACCCGATTCAAAGGCCAGGGCCGAGGTGATCGCCTGGCAAACGCCGGCCATGCGGTCTCCGAAGAAGCTTTCCTGAATGCCTGACAAATTGAACATATGCGTTCTCCTTCTTATGGACACAACAACGCCTGACAGGCGGTTTTGTTCATCTCCGGTTCATCTGTTTGTTCATCTTCCATTCATCTTGCAAAATTGGAACCCCCCGATCGATCACATTTTAGGTGATCGGGAACCATTTCGTGAGGCGGGCATTTCGCGCATGAGAGTAAAAACCGCCATGAAGGCGCGTGAAACAGGGAGGAGAATGACATGCTGATCAACAGAACGGAGCCGTGTCACCACGCCTCGTGGATGAAGCCGGTGGCGATCCACCTGCCGCTGTGCGTGGCCGTGGAGATCTACAGCCCGCTGGTCGCACTCGACATGCTGATGTACCGCTGGCCGGAAGAACACGGGCCGGAATATGAAGAAGCGCGCAGAAACTGCCTCGATGCCATCGCCGGCAAATGCGATATCGAAAAAGCCCGGGAATCGTTTCTCGTCGCAAGCAGTCACGCGCATATTCTGAACATCCACTAAAGTTCATTGCCCGTGGTGACGGATTGGGCCCTTCCCTGAGAAGGGCTTTTCTTTTGCCGGCGGCCAGATGCCGAAGCGCCATTTGCCACAGCACGCTCGCCGCCCATCCGTGGATGATGACATGTAACTGTCACCTAAACGTTATAATCGGCAGGAACGAATTCCATGGAATCGGTAGGCGGACAGACCGCCGGAAGCTAGGGAGTGGAACTGGCCAGCATGGAAACTGTCTTTGCCCTTTGCGCGATCCTGCTCCTTGCCTTCAATCTTCTCGGCGTCCTGCTGGCCGCATGGCGGCTGACACGTCGCGACGCGGACAACATGCTTGCGCGGCAAAAACCGCCGGTCTCCATCGTCGTGCCCCTGCGTGGGGTGGAAAGCTTTACCCCGCTGACGCTGTCGCGCGCCTTTGAGCTCGACTGGCCGGATTACGAATTGCTGTTCTGCGTCGCCGATGAATTCGATCCGGTGATTGACGAGGTGCGCCGGGCGAGCGCCGCCTTCCCGGCAATCGCGGCGCAGATTCTTATCGGCGACGACCGCATCAGCGCCAATCCCAAGCTGAACAATTGCGTCAAGGGCTGGCGCGCGGCCCGGCACGAATGGGTCATCCTCGCCGATTCGAACGTGCTGATGCCGAAATCCTATATAGCGACCATGATGTCGGCCTGGCGGCCAGATAGCGGGCTGGTCTGCTCACCGCCGCTCGGTTCGCGGCCGGCAGGCTTCTGGGCGCATGTGGAATGCGCCTTCCTCAACGGCTCGCAGGGCCGCTGGCAATATGCGGCGGAAGCGATCGGCATGGGTTTCGCGCAGGGCAAGTCGATGTTGTGGAACAAGCCGTTTCTGGAAGATCACGGCGGCATCCGCGCACTCGCCGCTGAAATTGCCGAGGACGCCGCCTCGACGAAACTGATCAGAAATGCCGGCCGCAAGGTGCATCTGGTTTCCGCCCCCTTTGAACAGCCCCTCGGCCATCGCCACGCCGGCGAAATCTGGTCGCGCCAGACCCGCTGGGCACGGCTGAGACGCGTGACCTTCCCGCAATATTTCGCACCGGAAATCCTCACCGGCGCGCTTCCCCCGCTTCTCTTCGCACTCGCCGCCGCTGCCATGATGGACTTGGACCTTGCCCCAACCGCCTTTGCCGTCCTCGCCATCATGTATGTCCCGGAGCTGGCGCTCGTCGCCCTCAACCGCTGGCCGCTGTCCCTTTATACGCTGCCCGCCATGATCGCCCGGGATATGATCATGCCGGTCGTCTGGGCCCGCAGCTGGATCGGCAGCGCGGTGGCCTGGCGTGGCAATGTCATGACGATCGGCACGGCAGAGAGCACATTGGCTGGACCTTCTGCAGACTGAACGGAAAATTCTTTGAAGGGGTTACGCCGGAAAGCTGATTCTTTGCTTTAAAATGGTCGGAGTGGAGAGATTCGAACTCCCGACCCTCTGGTCCCAAACCAGATGCGCTACCAGACTGCGCTACACTCCGCCGAGGCGATGGCTGGGGAATACACGGTTCACCTGAAGTCCGCAACAGGGAAATTCATCTTTGTTCAGCCTCGGCCCTCATCGACGAAATCTGCCGCCGGCGCGGCGGCGGCTGCAAAGGACAGCGCGGGATAATCGTCTTGACTCTCACATGAAGTCGGTCCATTTCAAATTCAGCGTTCCTGACACGATTTGGTTATTCTATTCAGGTACGTGAAGAATAATCCGGGGTGTCATGCCCCGCCGCCCAACCGGAGCAGTTTCAACATGTCTGCGAAGATTTACCGCCCTGCAAAAACCGCCATGCAATCCGGCAAGGCGAAGACCAATGTCTGGGTTCTGGAATTCGACGCCGAGGTTCCGCGCAAGATCGATCCGATCATGGGCTACACCTCCAGCTCCGACATGAAGCAGCAGGTCAAGCTGACATTCGAGACGCAGGAACAGGCCGAAGCCTATGCTCAGCGCAAGGGCATCGAATACCGCGTCATCCAGCCGAAAGAAACGACCCGCAAGGTGGTTTCCTACACGGATAATTTCCGTTTCAACCGCACCCAGCCCTGGACGCACTGAAACACGACGATCAAAGTTTTTGCCGGAGTATCGATTGCCCGGCATGACGGCCCCTTAGCTCAACTGGATAGAGCAACTGCCTTCTAAGCAGTAGGTCGCAGGTTCGAGTCCTGCAGGGGTCGCCACCGCTTCTCACATTATCCATGAATGACTGGTTTGGGTCCGATCGCAGCGCGCGATCAGTCTGCGTTAGTATCGCGGTTATTCTTCATGTTTCTCCATTTCACGAGATAGCCGAAACCCGGTCCGATCAGCATGTCGCCGATAACCCACTCGGCGAGCGTCAGGGGTCGCTCATCCGGGTCGTGGCCTGTCACGTAGAGGAAGAGAAAAAACACGACCACGCCGCTGATCAGGAGGGTGATCGGAAAAAGCACACTGTCGCGAAAACCTCTCATACATTCCATCTCCCTTGGCCGTGTTGATTGGGCGGTATTGCGCCATTAGCTGTCGCCGCGGTGCTCGCTGTCCTGATATGAAGTATTGCACCAGCGTCTTACGTAACTTATGTTGTTACGATAGACGCAAAAAAGGAGTTGTCGCTGTGGGTACATTTGATGGAAGGCAGGCTGATTATATCGAAGGAGCTAGACGCAACGTTCCAGGGCTCGATGGACTTCATCGCATGGCAGGACTGCTTTTGGCCGAACGGGTGCCCCAGGACGGGCGAGTGCTCGTGGTCGGTGCGGGTGGTGGCCTTGAGCTAAAAGCACTGTCTGAACAGCAGTCAGGTTGGAAATTTGATGGTGTCGATCCGTCATCGGACATGCTTGCATTGGCACAAAAAACGATTGGAAACCTTAGTGAGCGCACAGCTCTTCACAATGGCAACATCTCTGTTGCACCCGCTGGGCCTTTCGATGGTGCAGTATGTCTGCTCGTTTTCCACCATATCTCGCCCGAGGATAGGAAGGTCACGCTTGATGGCATTCGCCAGCGTCTACGACCGGGCTCGCCGTTCGTTCTAGCTCACGTCAGTTTCCCATTGAGCGAACCAGCTTACTCAACCTGGATCGAACGGCATGTCAAATTTGGCGCTTCTTCACAGATGGACGCCGATAGACGTAACGCAGCGAAGATAGGGATGAGAAAAGCCTTCATAAGGTCACCGGAAGAAGAACGAGAATATCTGCAGGAAGCAGGTTTCACGAGCATCACACAATTTTATCAAGCAATCAGTTTCCGCGGCTGGGTAGCCTACGCATGAGCGAACATAATTTCTTGCAAATGATATCCGTTCAGGGCCACACAGCGACTAGCGTGCTATAGTCCGACTGCCTGACGGAGGCGACGGGAGGAGTGGCGGAGGCTTTGGTATGGACACCGCCGTACTGCGTAATCGATGCCTGCCTTAATCGTTATGCAAAAGGAAGCCGGCTACCCCTCCTGAGATGAGCTAACCCCTCCTGCAATGGCCGCTTCGTGTATGAAGGTCATGACCGCTATGGGCCAATAGCCGTCATCAAAATCAGCGACGCCACCCCTAGGTCCAAATCGTCTCCAGAGACACCCGTCTTGGCCGTCTTGAATACTTACGCCGTCCATTCCGCCCCAAGCAGGAGCGCCAACGCCGGCCGTCTCGCCTACCCCTGCCCCATCAGCGTGAAGTAGCCCCACACTGCCACGAAAAACACGATGACAGCCGCAATCGCCAGCGCCTTCTTCGCTTTCGGCCCCAGCGGTTCGCGCGGCTTTTTCGGTGGCACCGGTTTGCGGAACTTCACCACGTTGTCGTTCATTTCATCATCGTCCTGAATGTCGCTGCTGAAACCTCTGCCCTAAAGGTGGCATCGGCCTTTCCGGTGTTTATCTCTAACAGACCAGAACTATCATAAATATTACCAAGTTTTCACTTCACCCTTGAGGCAAGCTATGTCACTTCCCACAATCAGAGGAATACAGAACGACAGATGGATGGACAAATCCGAGAGCGGTGACAACCCTCTGTGGTATTTTGAATTTTGCGGGTGACGAGAATGAATGACGCCAATACCAGTGGCAGCGACTCAAAAAACAGCCAGCCCGATCTGCGCGAGATTCTGGGAACGAACAGAAACGGCCGCAAGAAAAAGTCGCGTCGGTATCTCTATGCCGCAGCAGCCATCGTGCTGATTGGCGGCGGCCTTGGCTATTATTACCAGTCGCGCGCGGCAGGTGTCGCCTACAGCTACACGACCGAAGCCGCGCGTCAGGGTGATCTCTCGGTCATCGTCACCTCCACCGGCTCGGTTCAGCCAACGGATCAGGTCGATATATCGAGCGAACTGTCGGGCACCGTGCGCAAGGTCAACGTCACCTATAATAGCCCGGTCAAGGCCGGGGACGTATTGGCGGAGCTGGATACAAACAAGCTCGAAGCCGACGTGCAGAGCGCCCGTGCCAAGCTCGCCTCCGCCAAGGCCAGCGTGCTGAAGGCGCGCGCCGATCTCGGTTCGGCGAAAACCTCCATGGAGCGCCTGAGATCGCTGGTGCAGAACCGGGTCTCCAGCCAGCAGGATCTGGATGCGGCACAGTTCAGCCACGATGCCGCCGCCGCCACGCTTGACGTCAACGAGGCGACCGTGCTTTCGGCGGAAGCGGATCTGAGGCTCGCCGAGGTCAATCTCGGCAAGGCCAAGATCGTCTCGCCCATCGATGGCGTCATCCTCACCCGCAGCGTCGATCCCGGCGCCACCGTCGCCTCCTCGCTCAATGCCCCTGTCCTCTTCACCATCGCCGGCGATCTGCGCCACATGGAATTGCAGGTCTCGGTGGATGAGGCCGATGTCGGCAAGGTCGAAACCGGCCAGAAGGCCAATTTTAACGTCGATGCCTATCCCGACCGCAGTTTCCCGGCCGAGATCGAAACCGTGCGTTTCGCCTCCGAAACCGTATCCAACGTGGTGACCTACAAGGGCATATTGACGGTGGATAATGAAGAACTGCTGCTGCGCCCCGGCATGACGGCCACCGCCAATATCATCGTCGAGGAAATCAAGGATACGCTGCTGGTGCCGAATTCCGCGCTTCGTTATACGCCGCCGCGCGAATCCGCCTCCCGTGGCGGCGGGTTGATGAGCCTGTTCCGCCCGCCGCGGATGGGCCGCTCGCAGAACCGCGATGCCGGTCAGGCGGCCGCGGGCAAAAGGACGGTCTGGGTGCTGCGCAACAACACGCCAGTCTCCATCGCCATCGAAACCGGTTCCACCGACGGCCAGCATACCGTGGTAAAATCGGGCGAGTTGAAAGCCGATGACCAGGTGATTACCGACGCAACGGCCCGCAACGCCGGCTGACGGAGGAAAACCCATGCAACAGCCGCCGCTCATCGAATTCCGCGATGTCGTCAAGCAATATGGCCGCGGCGAAGCGACGATCCGCGCGCTCGATGGCGTCAGCCTCTCCATTCATGAGAAGGAATTCGTCGCCATCATGGGACCGTCCGGCTCCGGCAAATCCACCTCGATGAACATCATCGGCTGTCTGGATGTACCCACAGCTGGCGAATATCTGTTTCAGGGCGTGCCGACCAGCGGCTTCGACAATGAGCATCTGACGCTGCTGCGCCGGCATATGCTGGGTTTCGTGTTTCAGGGCTTCAACCTTCTGTCACGCACCTCGGCGGTGGAAAATGTCGAGCTACCGCTGATCTATCGCGGCATGAAGGCCTCGGAGCGGCGCGAGCGCGCCATGGAGGCGCTGGCGCAGGTAGGCCTGAAAGGTCGCGAGGACCACACCACGCAGGAGCTTTCCGGCGGCCAGCAACAGCGTGTGGCCATTGCCCGCGCCATCGTCACCCGCCCCGCTTTGCTTCTGGCCGACGAGCCGACCGGCAATCTCGATACCAAGACCAGCATCGAGATCATGGAACTGATCACCGCACTGAACCGCGACAGGGGCATCACGGTGGTCATGGTCACCCATGAAGAGGATATCGCCGCCCATGCGGGACGCCTGCTGCGCTTTGTCGACGGCCATCTCGCCTCCGACAGCGCCGCGGACGAAAAGGAGACATCGGATGTTCTTTGAAACGTCGCGTCTTGCGCTGCGCGCCATCAGCCGCAACCTCCTGCGCTCCTTCCTCACCGTGCTCGGCGTCGTCATCGGTGTGGCCGCCGTCATCGCCATGGTCACCATCGGCAACGGCACGACCGAACAGGTGAAATCGGAACTGTCGCGGCTCGGCACCAACATGCTGTTCGTTCGCCCCGGCCAGTTCGGCCCCGGAAGAGCGAGCACCGAAGCCAAGCGTTTCGATGACCGCGATGTCGAGGCGATCCGTAACCAGATATCGGGCATCCGCGCCGTCGCGCCACAGAACCGCAGTTCCGCCGCTACAGTCATTTTCGGCGGCAAGAACCACCAGACAAGCGTCATCGGCACCACCAACGACTATCTGATCGCGCAGGACTGGACCATTGCGCTCGGCCGCGAATTCCAGCCCGCCGAAGATCGCGGTGGCCAGATCGGCTGCATCATCGGCGAAACGGTGCGCCAGGAACTCTTCGGCGCGGAAAACCCGGTGGGACAGACGGTGCGTGTCAGCAATATCTCCTGCCCCGTCATCGGTGTGCTGGCCAGAAAAGGCCAGTCCGGCCTCGGTGACGATCAGGACGACACGATCATCATGCCGCTGAAAATCCACCAGCGGCGCATCGGCGGCACCACCACCATTTCCTCGATCATGGTCTCGGCACAGGATGGCGTTTCCACCGCCAAGGTGCAGAGCGACCTGCAGAACCTGCTGCGCGAGCGCCGCCGCATCAACATCGGCCGCGAGGATGATTTTACCGTCAACGATATGACGCAGATCGCCTCGGCCATGACCGGCACGACGACGCTGCTGACGGGGCTTTTAGGCGCGGTCGCCGCCGTCAGCCTGCTGGTCGGCGGCATCGGTATCATGAACATCATGCTGGTTTCGGTGACTGAACGCACCCGCGAGATCGGCATTCGTCTCGCCATCGGCGCGCTGGAAAAACAGGTGCTGACGCAGTTTCTGGTGGAAGCCGTCATGCTGTCGGCCTTCGGTGGCCTCGTCGGCATCCTCACCGGCCTCGGCCTCGCTTATGCCGTCGTCGGTTATCTCAACGTGCCCTTCGTCACCAGCCCGTCGATCATCTTCCTTGCCTTTGCATTTTCGGCGGCCATCGGCGTGATTTTCGGCTATTTCCCGGCACGGCGGGCGGCGAGTTTAAGCCCGATAGAAGCGTTGCGGCATGAATGAAAGCCGGCGTTCAAACCGCAACCGGCCTTATGTGAGAAGAAATCGCAACCTCCACGTCTTCCTGGTGGATTGACCCGATCCGCTCTAATCGCTCGCCGGGGAATGTGCACTGGCCGCCCATTCTTCGAGCGCGCGCTCCACATCGTCCTGATAGGACGGCAGGTTTTCCTTTTCACTGATGGCACGGAGATACATTTCCACGGCATCCCGCTGCAAAGGGGTCAATAAGGAAAACGTCTCCTGGCATCCGCACAAATAGGGTGTGAATTCGTGCCTGTAGTCGCCATCGAGATCGGCGATCATATAGGCGGGCAAATGAAATCGCATTCCTTCAGCATCAAGGAAGGCTGGGCTGCCGGAATGTCTGTTGAGGTCCTTCAGCGGGATCGCGGCCCAATCAGTCTTCTCATCGCCAGCACGACATGCGGCGCGAACCTCATTGCTCGCATAATCATCAAGCGCCTGCGCCTCGGACAGGCCGACGCCGCCGCCCAGGGTAACATCCGCGAATGCCTCTCGCACCGCGGCTTTCGCATTCGCGATATTATCGGGTTGCGGCCTCATCAAATCGTCTGACTGTTCAATGATGGGCTCCCCCACTCCCGTCGCCATGCACTGTCGGCCAGTCTCCACCCTCGGTCCGCTCGAGCGGGGGACTGTTCAACGCGTCACCCTTGGACGCCGCAGATCCCTTTATCTCCTCCCAGTAGAACGCAAGGCAAACAATACCGGCAATCAGCGTCAGGCCGGCCACGACGCTGGCGACGATCAGCCCTATCGTCCAAATATCAATCGAGGCGCCGCTGATATCCATCCCGTTCACTCTCCACGATCCAATCCTGCCGGCGGTCCGAAACGCCTTCCAGCATGGGTGGCAGGCGGTTCCGCCCCTCCGCCAAACCTCGCAGAATATCCGACAACCTTGCTGATCTTGCGTCAGGGCGTCAATCGGATAGGCTCGCCCTCAAGTTTACCGGATGGAGTATGGATGTTCAAATCGGTATCGGACAGCGCCGCTGCCGCAGACGGCGGTTCGCTCGCCCTCTTCGTCGAACGGATTGACGGACAGACGGAGCTGTTTGTGATCAATCGCTCCCTCGCGTCACGCGGGACGCCCGACTACAACAAAGTCAGCTCAAGCCTTCGGTCACTTGCCGGGGAGGATTGCGGGAAGATCGCTGCGGCTCTCGAGTCGCTGTTGATGACGACGCCATCGATTCATCCGCTGGCGGATTTTATCGATACGCTGAAACAGCAGTCATCGTCCTCCGAGAACTGATTTCCGGTGACAATCAGTTCCGGGAAACGGAAGCTCAGACCTGTCCTCCGTCATCCCCGGGCTTGACCCGAGGATCTACGCACATTTCATGCGATGTGAGGGGAATGGATCCTCGGGTCAAGCCCGAGGATGACGTCGCGTTTGCAGGAATGCTGCGTGCACAATGAAAGGCCCCCCGCGCCATCGAAGAGCCCACGCAAGCGATCAAACGCTCGCTTCAGCCTCACGCTGCTTCGCCAGCGCCGCCAGATCGGCAGGTTTCAGCTCAACCGATTCACCGCAGCCGCAGGCGGATGTCTGGTTCGGATTGTTGAAGGTGAAACCGGAGCGCATCTTGGTCACTTCGAAATCCATCTGGGTGCCGAGCAGATAAAGCACGGCGGAAGGCTGAACCCAGACCTTCGCCCCTTCGAATTCGACCAGATCGTCCTTCGCATCCGGCTCGGTCACGAGATCGATGGTATATTCCATGCCCGCGCAGCCACCCTTCTTGATGCCGACGCGCACGCCCCTGGCATCCGGTCCGGAATTTTCGACGATTGCTTTAACACGCGAGGCGGCAGCCCCGGTCATGGTCATGATCGCAAAGCCCATGGGCCCATTCTCCTTCGACAATCGAGTTCAAGGCTCGATGCTTATGGAATTCAATTTAAGTGCGCCGGACGATGTCATCAAGGGATGACATCCGTCAAAATCACGTCAGTACCAGCCGACGGCGACCTGTGCTTCTTCCGACATACGGTCCGGTGTCCACGGCGGATCGAAGGTCATCGATACCTCGACGCCGGAAACACCCTCGACAGCACCAACCGCGTTTTCCACCCAGCCCGGCATTTCACCGGCCACCGGGCAGCCGGGCGCCGTCAGCGTCATGACGATCTTCACCATCCGGTCATCCTCGATGTCGATCTTGTAGACGAGACCGAGTTCGAAGATATCGGCCGGAATTTCCGGGTCGTAGACGGTCTTCAGCGCCGCGATCACATCGTCGCTGAGGCGTGCCAACTCATCCGGCGGAATGGTCGAAACCTTTTCCTGAGCTTCGGTCGCATCCTGGGTCTTTGCAGTGGCTTCGGCAGTCATGGTCTTAAACCTCAATCCTGATCTCTCAAATCCCGATATCAGGCGAAAAATTTGCGCGCATATTCCAGCGCCTCAACAAGAGAGTCTACTTCGGCGCGGGTATTGTAAAGGCCGAACGATGCCCGGCATGTGGAGGTGACGCCAAAGCGTTTCAAGAGTGGCATGGCGCAATGGGTGCCCGCACGGACCGCAACGCCGCGCCGGTCGATCACCATCGAAACATCATGGGCGTGAATGCCCTCAAGTTCGAAGGAGAAGATACCGCCCTTGTCAGGCGCATTGCCGATGATGCGCAGCGAATTGATCTCGCGCAACCGCTCCGCGGCGTAAGCGGCAAGATCGGCCTCGTGAGCAGCAATTGCGGCACGGCCGAGATTGTCCATGTAGTCGAGCGCGTAACCGAGGCCGATGGCCTGCACGATGGGCGGCGTGCCCGCTTCGAAACGGTGCGGCGGCTCGTTGTAGGTCACATTGTCTTCGGAAACGTCGAGGATCATCTCCCCACCGCCCTGGAACGGCCGCATCTCGCGCAGGCGATCCGCCTTGCCATAGAGCACGCCGATGCCGGAGGGTCCGTAAAGCTTGTGGCCGGTCATCACATACCAGTCGCAATCGATATCGCGCACATCGACCGGCATGTGAACAGCGCCCTGGCTGCCATCGATCAACACCGGGATGCCGCGCTCATGGGCGATGCGGCAGATCTCCTTGACCGGCACGATGGTACCGAGCGCATTCGACATATGGGTGATGGCGACGAGCTTGGTGCGCTCCGTCAGGCTTTTTTCGAAAGCCTCGATATGAAACGCGCCGTCATCATCCACAGGCACCCAGACGAGCTTGGCGCCCTGCCGCTCGCGGATGAAATGCCACGGCACGATGTTGGAGTGATGCTCCATGATCGAGATGACGATCTCGTCGCCCTCACCGATCTTGGGCATGCCGTAACCATAGGCAACCGTATTGATCGCCTCGGTGGAGGATTTGGTGAAGACGATCTCGTCCACCGAACCGGCGTTCAGGAACCGGCGCACCTTTTCGCGCGCCGCCTCATAGGCGTCGGTTGCGGCATTGGAGAGGAAATGCAGGCCGCGATGCACATTGGCATATTCGTTCGCATAAGCATGCGAAACGGCGTCGATCACCACCTGCGGTTTTTGAGCGGACGCGCCGTTGTCGAGATAGACCAGCGGCTTGCCATAGACTTCGCGCGACAGGATCGGGAAATCCCGGCGCACGGCTTCGATGTCATAAGGGGCCGCCACTGCGGCGCGTTCGCTCTCAGGCATGATGTTCCAGCCAGCCGGAGATGATCGTCTCCAGCGCCTCTACCAGATTTTCTTCTTCCAGTTCCTCGACGATCTCGGCGACGAAGGCGTTGACGAGCATCGCCCGCGCCTTTGCCCGCGGCACACCGCGCGCCATCAGGTAATAGAGATGGTTGTCGCTGATATCGGCAACCGTCGCACCATGGCCGCACTGAACGTCGTCAGCGAAGATTTCCAGTTCCGGCTTTGCCGAGAACTCGCCATCGTCAGACATCAGCAACGTATTGCAGGCCATTTTCGCGTCGGTCTTCTGGGCATCGGGCGCCACCCGGATCATGCCCTGGAAAATGCCCTTGGCACGGTCGAACACCACGTTGCGGAACACTTCCGTCGAGGTCGTGTTCGGCACGTTGTGGCCAAGAACCATCGTCACATCGGTATGGGTTTCGCCGCCCAGAAGGTTGACGCCGCGAACGATGAGGTCCGTGCCCTCGCCTTCCACGTCGATGCGCAGTTCCTGTCGCACCAGCTTGCCGCCGGCATTGACAATGAACAGGCGAATCTTGGCGTCCGCACCGATTTTCATGCGCAGCTGGCCAAGATGGATATCGGCCGCACCCTGTTGCTGCAGGATGATCCAGGTCATTTCCGCGCCATCTTCAACGACGATGTCGGTAACGGACGAAACAAAGGCTGCATCGGGCGTCACCGAAAGGTGACGCTCGATGACGGTTGCCTTGGAACCCTTGCCGAAACGGACCGGGAAGCGGCTGTGAACCTGGCCTGCCCCATGGACCGCCTGCAATTCGATCGGCTTTTCGATCTCAGCATCGGCCGGAATCTCGAGCACCAGACCATCGCGCACGAAGCTGCCATTGATACGGCCGATCGCGTCATCCTTGCTGGCTTCCGCAAGGCCGGCGGCAGCGGAACCGTCAGCCAGGCTCTCGGCAAAGCGCGACACGCGGATGTCTTCAATCTTGCCGATATCGGCCGTGCCGTGCTGCATATAGGCAACCAGCGAACCGGCAATCGTCGGCGCCTGCTTCTCGATAACCGGCGCGGGCCGGTCTTCCGGAACGGCACGCAGCAGGCTTTTCAGATCGGTATAGTGCCATGCTTCGATGCGGCGGGTCGGAAGACCGCCGGTCTTCAGATCATCAAACAGCACGTCACGGGCGGCAACAACAGCGCCATCGCCCGGCAGTTCGCTGAACTTGGCGGTGTAGGCGTCGACCAGCGCGGTTTCCGCTGGCGTCAGCCGGTTGGTAGCTTGAATGTTCATGGACATCACCTCCTGGCCTCTGGCTTAGGCCGCTTCACCGATGATGTCGGCGTAACCGTTGTTTTCCAGCTCCAGCGCCAGAGCCTTGTCACCCGAGCGGATGATCTTGCCCTTGTAGAGAACGTGAACGCTATCAGGCACGATGTAATCGAGCAGGCGCTGATAGTGGGTGATGACAACGGTGGCGCGATCCGGCGACTTCAGCGCGTTGACGCCGTCAGCCACGATCTTCAGGGCGTCGATGTCGAGACCGCTATCGGTTTCATCGAGAACGCAGAGCTTCGGCTCCAACAGCGCCATCTGCAGGATTTCAGCGCGCTTCTTCTCACCACCGGAGAAGCCGACATTGAGCGGACGCTTCAGCATCTCCATGTCGATCTTCAGATCGCCAGCGGCTTCCTTGACGCGGCGGATGAAGTCCGGCGTCGTCAACTCAGACTCGCCGCGCGCCTTGCGCTGCTCGTTCATCGCAACCTTCAGGAACTGCATGGTGGCGACACCGGGAATTTCGACCGGGTACTGGAAGGCAAGGAAGATGCCCTTGGCCGCACGCTCGGCGGCATCCAGTTCCAGAATGCTTTCGCCGTTATAGAGAATGTCACCGGAGGTGACTTCATAGTCCTCGCGGCCCGACAGGATGTAGGACAGCGTCGACTTGCCGGAACCGTTCGGCCCCATGATGGCAGCAACCTCACCGGCAGCAACCTTCAGGTTGAGACCCTTGATGATCTCGGTTTCGGTATCGGCGATCTTTGCGTGCAGGTCGATGATTTCAAGCATGGTTTTGTTCCTGTTCATGGTGCGGTTTCAAGGACCGCCTCGTGCGCCCCGTCAGGGCTTGTCTCAAATCTCTCATCCGTCATCCTCGGGCTTGACCCGAGGATCCAGGAAGTGGGTTGTCTCTGCTCAGGCCAAGGGCCGTAGATCCTCGGGTCAAGCCCGAGGATGACGTCGAGCAAGAGTTAACCGACCGAACCTTCCAGCGAAATGCCGATCAGCTTCTGCGCTTCCACGGCAAATTCCATCGGCAACTCCTGAATGACTTCCTTGACGAAGCCGTTGACGATCAGTGCGATCGCCGCTTCCTCGGGAATGCCGCGCTGCAGGCAATAGAACAGCTGGTCTTCGGAAATCTTCGACGTCGTCGCCTCATGCTCGAAATGCGCAGAGGAATTCTTCGCCTCGATATAGGGCACGGTATGCGCGCCGCACTTGTCGCCGATCAGCAGACTGTCGCACTGCGTAAAGTTGCGGGTGTTGGTCGCCTTGCGGTGGGCCGAAACCTGACCGCGATAGACGTTTTCCGAAAAGCCGGCGGCAATGCCCTTGGCGATGATGCGGCTCGACGTGTTCTTGCCGAGATGGATCATCTTGGTGCCGCTATCGATCTGCTGATGGCCATTGGAGACCGCGATCGAATAGAACTCGCCACGGCTGTCATCGCCGCGCAGGATGCAGGACGGGTATTTCCAGGTAATGGCCGAGCCGGTTTCCACCTGCGTCCACGAAATCTTCGAACGGTCGCCGCGGCAATCGCCACGCTTGGTCACGAAGTTGTAGATGCCGCCCTTGCCTTCCTTGTCGCCCGGATACCAGTTCTGGACGGTGGAATATTTGATTTCGGCGTCATCAAGCGCCACCAGTTCGACAACGGCGGCGTGAAGCTGGTTCTCGTCGCGCTGAGGCGCCGTGCAGCCTTCCAGATAGGAGACGTAAGCACCCTCTTCAGCGATGATCAGCGTACGCTCGAACTGGCCGGTGTTCTTCTCGTTGATGCGGAAATAGGTGGAAAGCTCCATCGGGCAGCGAACACCCTTCGGCACGAACACGAAGGAGCCGTCGGTAAAGACAGCGGAGTTCAGCGTCGCGTAGAAATTGTCCGTCGTCGGAACGACAGAACCGAGATATTTCTTCACCAGTTCCGGATGCTCGCGCACGGCTTCCGAAATCGACATGAAGATGACGCCGGCTTTGGCCAGTTCCGCCTTGAAGGTGGTGACGACCGAGACGCTGTCGAACACGGCATCCACGGCCACCGGGCGCTTTTCGACGCCGGCGAGGATTTCCTGTTCCTTCAGCGGAATGCCGAGCTTCTCATAGACCTTCAAAAGCTCCGGGTCGACTTCATCGAGCGACTTCGGGCCGGGCGCGGTCTTCGGCGCGGCGTAATAATAGAGGTCGTTGAAATCGATCTTGGGGTAGCTGACGCGTGCCCAGGTCGGCTCTTCCATCGTCAGCCAGCGCTTGTAAGCCTCAAGACGCCATTCCAGCATCCATTCCGGCTCCTGCTTCTTGGCCGAGATGAAACGGATCACCTCTTCCGAAAGACCCTTCGGGGCCTTGTCGACTTCGATATTGGTTTCGAAGCCGTATTTATACTGGTCCACATCGATCTGGCGGACCTGATCGATCGTTTCCTGAACCGCTGCCATGTCGTTCTCCAATCTCGCCGGAGCCAAGGTCCGGTGGCTTGTCAACGTATCAAGGCGGAAAGCCGCCTTATTCATCTTCGGGCAAATCGTTCCGAGCCGTCAGCCGGGGCGGAGCTTATACCCATGTAGGTGCGGGATGGCGCTTTTCACACATCCCGGCAAGCGGAAATTTGCGATTCCGCAATTCTTTGCCGCTTTTTCAAGCGGCCTGACCGGAAAGCTTGCGCCGCCCGGCAATTTTCGTGAACGCCGCAAGCGTCCTGTCTATGTCCGCCTCGTCCGTCGCATGGCCAAGCGAAATCCTGAGCGCGCCGAGCTTCGGATCACGCCCCATCGCGCTCAGCACATGGCTTTCCCCCACCTTGCCGGACGAGCAGGCCGAACCGGCAGACAGCGCGATACCTTCTATATCGAAGGCGATCTGCCCCGTTTCCGCCTTCAGGCCCGGCAGGGTGAAAAACGTGGTATTGCCGACACGGGCGATATCCTCGCCGTGAATGATCACGTCGGGCGCACTCACCCGCATGCCGTCTTCCAGTCGCGCCCGCAAAGCGGCAAGACGCGCCGCTTCAACGCCCACATTCAGGGTCGCAACAGCCGCCGCAGCACCGAAACCGATGACAGACAGGGTATTTTCCGTACCCGAGCGATGTCCCTTTTCCTGCCCGCCGCCATGGATCAGCGGCTTCGGCATCATCACCTCGCCGCGCGAAATGAGAGCGCCGGCACCCTTGGGGCCGCCAAGCTTGTGGGACGAGACGACGAGGAAATCGGCGTCGAGGGTATTGATATCGAGTGGAATGCGGCCTGCCGCCTGCACGGCGTCGACAACCGTCAATCCGCCCGCCGCATGTACCAGCCGCGCCGCTTCCGCCACCGGCTGAACTATGCCGGTTTCATTGTTCACCAGCATGCAGGCAACCATCGGCAGACCCGCAGCGGCATCGTGTGATGCCAGCAGCGCCTCGAGCGCCGCAAGGTCGAGAACGCCCGCTGACGTAACAGGAATTTCCGTTACGTCATCCTTGCCGAACCGCCCGCCTTCGCGGAAAGCCGGATGTTCGATGGCCGAAACGTAAAGGCGACTGACCCGCACCGGGCTGCGCCCCATTTTGAATTCGGGTGTCAGCACCAGATTGGCGGCTTCCGTCGCTCCGCTGGCAAAGGTGACATGGGCAGCCTGCGCGCCGGCAAGTGCCGCAACCTCGCGCCGGGCGGCCTCGACGGCCGCACGGGCCGCGCGCCCTTCCCGGTGAACCGAAGACGGGTTGCCGGCAAGATCGAGCGCGGAGACAAGAACATCACGCACGGCGGGCAAAAGCGGCGCCGTGGCGTTCCAGTCCATATATGTGCGCGTCAAACCCGTCATGGCGGTGAGGCTTTATCCAATCTTCAATGCGCAAAAACGCATTTTTCTTGAAATTACAGTTGCGCTTGCCTTATGACACCACCCGAGTGCTTAAGCACACGCAAAGTTTCGAATTGTTCTAAACTGCGTTCTAGAAAAGCTGACACAGTTCGTCAAGTCTTCTCATTGGCAGAATGCGGTTCGGGAACGAAAAAACACGGACCGGAGTACCAATGCCCGAAGTCATCTTTAACGGCCCTGCGGGTCGCCTCGAAGGCCGTTATCAACCCTCCAAGGAAAAGAGCGCGCCGATCGCGATCATCCTTCATCCGCATCCGCAATTCGGCGGCACGATGAACAACCAGATCGTCTATCAGCTGTTTTATCTTTTCCAGAAGCGCGGTTTCACGACGCTCCGGTTCAACTTCCGTTCCATCGGCCGCAGCCAGGGTGAATTCGACCACGGCGCCGGCGAACTTTCCGATGCCGCCTCCGCGCTCGACTGGGTGCAGAGCCTGCATCCCGATTCGAAAAGCTGCTGGGTCGCGGGTTATTCCTTCGGTGCCTGGATCGGCATGCAGCTTCTGATGCGCCGTCCGGAAATCGAAGGTTTCATGTCGATTGCGCCGCAGCCCAACACCTACGACTTCTCCTTCCTCGCCCCCTGCCCGTCGTCGGGCCTCATCATCAATGGTGACAGCGACAAGGTCGCGCCCGAGAAGGACGTCAACGGCCTCGTTGAAAAGCTGAAGACCCAGAAGGGCATCCTCATCACCCACCGCACCGTTCCCGGCGCCAACCACTTCTTCAACGGCAAGGTGGATGAGCTGATGGGCGAATGCGAGGACTATCTCGACCGCCGCCTGAACGGTGAGCTTGTGCCGGAACCGGCGGCGAAGCGCATTCGGTGATTGGCCGCACTTTCTAACGCAGGTCTCGATTTATCTACAATGATCGACGGTGGGTGTGGCTTACCCCCCTCTGCCCTGCCGGGCATCTCCCCCTCAAGGGGGGAGATTGGCAGGACGCTTACTCTTCGCCTCAGCTGCGACGTTCAAGATGGTCGAAAGGCTGCCGCGATTCGATCTCCCTCCTTGTGGGGGAGATGCCCGGCAGGGCAGAGGGGGTAAGCCAAGCCCACCGCCGTCTAACGTGACCGCACCAAAACCCCACCCGTCACCGGCTCCTTCACCCCCGTCGTGCCGGGATAGGTCAGCGGCAACCCTTTAAGCGAACGCACGGCCAGATAGGCCCAGGCCTCCGCCTCCATCGCCCCGCCATCAAAACCCGCCTCTTCCGCAGCGATCACCCGCGCGCCCACCTTTGCGGCAAGCTCGGCAAATTCCGCCATGATGACCGGATTGAGCCGCCCGCCGCCACAGACCACATAGGTCTTCGCCGCCTCCGGCAGGTAACTTGCGGACTTGAGGATCGCGGCACCGGTCAGATGCGCCAGCGTCCGCGCCCCATCCGCCAGCGAGACTTCCCCTTTTTTCGGCGGCACAAAATCACCGCGGTCCAGCGATCGGCGGATGTTGGCCGAGAAGAACGGGCTTTCCATATAACGCGCCACCAGCGGCGCGACGACGCTGCCGCCGGCCGCCGTTCTACCGCCCTTGTCGAAAGCCTTACCCGTATGCGCCTCGATCCACTGGTCGATCAGCATGTTGCCGGGGCCGCTATCGAAAGCGGCAAGCCGCCCCGCCTCACCGATATAAGTCAGATTGGAGATGCCGCCGATATTGACGAAGACGGCCGGCGTTTCGAACCCATCAGGCAGATTGGCGGAAAGCGCCATGTGATAGGCCGGGATCAGCGGCGCACCCTGCCCGCCATGCACCATGTCGTTGGCCCGCATGTCGTACACCACATCAATACCGGTTTCGGAGGCCAGCAGTGCACCATCGCCGATTTGCACGGTCAGCGCCTCATCCGGCCGGTGCAGCACGGTCTGTCCATGAAACCCGATGACATCGATATCATCGGGCAGAAGCCGGTGACGGTGGAGAAAGGATTTCACCGCCGCCGCATGGGCAAGCGTCAGCTTGCGCTCGGCCTCCGCCAGATCGCCGGGACGTTCGCGCCGCTCACGAATGGTTTTGGCCGTAACCAATGCCTTCTGCCAGATGGCGCGCAAGCCCGGATCATAGGGGAAATACCCGCTCGGCCCATGCCGCACCACGCTTTCGCCATCCGTGCGCAACAGGGCGATATCGATGCCGTCCATCGATGTGCCGCTCATCAGCCCGATTGCCGTTTTGACCTCGCCCACCTGCCGCTCCCCTGCAATCTCGAATCATCATGGAGTGAATCCCGATATTCATGGCCGAAACGGGTGCACATTTCAAAAAACAATGATAAAGCCGCGACGTTCATTGGTTCTCGATGACGGCAAAGATCAAACCAGAAAGTAAAAGGTTATGTCCAGGTTCAAGTCCGATTTCCTCCGCACGCTCGACGAGCGCGGCTTCATTCACCAGATCTCCGATGAGGCAGGTCTCGACGAACTGTTCGCCAAGGAAACCGTGACCGCCTATATCGGCTATGACCCGACGGCTTCGAGTTTGCATGTCGGCCACCTCACCCAGATCATGATGCTGCACTGGATGCAGAAGACCGGCCACCAGCCGATCTCGCTGATGGGCGGCGGCACCGGCATGGTGGGCGACCCTTCCTTCAAGGAAGAGGCCCGCAAGCTGATGACGATCGACATGATCGAGGACAACATCACCTCGCTCAAGCATGTCTTCGCCAACTACCTCGATTATGACCGCGCCAATAATCCGGCGCTGATGATCAACAATGCCGACTGGCTGCGTGGTCTGAACTACCTCGAATTCCTGCGCGATGTCGGCCGCCATTTCTCGGTCAACCGCATGCTGTCCTTCGACAGCGTGAAGACGCGCCTCGATCGCGAGCAGTCGCTGTCCTTCCTCGAATTCAACTACATGATCCTGCAGGCCTACGATTTCGTGGAGCTGAACCAGCGCACCGGCTGCCAGCTGCAGATGGGCGGTTCGGATCAGTGGGGCAACATCATCAACGGCATCGATCTCGGTCACCGCATGGGGACGCCGCAGCTTTACGCA
This sequence comes from Rhizobium sp. UGM030330-04, assembly GCF_003208455.1. Taxonomy (NCBI): domain Bacteria; kingdom Pseudomonadati; phylum Pseudomonadota; class Alphaproteobacteria; order Hyphomicrobiales; family Rhizobiaceae; genus Rhizobium; species Rhizobium sp. UGM030330-04. Next base: position 109,171 of record NZ_QKML01000004.1, on the reverse strand, counting down.
CTGACCTCGCCGCTGCTCACCACCTCTTCGGGTGCGAAGATGGGCAAATCGGCATCGGGCGCCGTGTGGCTGAACAAGGACCTGCTGCCGGTCTATGATTTCTGGCAATACTGGCGCAATACGGAAGATGCCGACGTCGTGCGCTTCGCCAAGCTCTTCACCACCCTGCCCATGGATGAGATCGCCCGTATCGCCGCCCTTGGCGGATCGGAGATCAACGAGGCGAAGAAAATCCTCGCAACCGAAGTGACGGCGATCCTGCATGGCCGTGCCGCAGCGGAAGAAGCGGCCGAGACGGCGCGCAAGACCTTCGAGGAAGGTGCGCTCGCTGAAAATCTGCCCTCAATCGAGGTTCCGGCATCCGAACTCGAAGCCGGCGTCGGTGTCCTTTCCCTCATCGTCCGCGCCGGCCTTGCCGGTTCGAACGGCGAAGCCCGCCGCCACGTTCAGGGCGGTGCGGTGAAGATCAACGACATCGGCGTTTCGGATGAGCGCCAGACGGTCGGTTCCGGTGAAGTGACCGGCGACGGCGTCATCAAGCTGTCGGTCGGCAAGAAGAAGCACGTTCTGGTTCGCCCAGCGTAAGACTTACAAAAACATCGCATCGAGGACTGCGAAAGCGGTCCTCGATGCGCCGATACCCCCAATTCCGTCATGCCGGACTAGATCCGGCATCCAGCCACGGCGCGTCTGCGCCGTGAAAGGGCTCTCGCGCGAGCAAGGACTTGATCGCACTGGACCCCGGATCAGGTCCGGAGTGACGGAGTGCGGGTGACCAGTTCTCGCCAAACAGCCGCTTGCGCCAAGCTTTGCGACGCTCCATTCACTGAAATTCGAAAATCTGCCGGAAGACGCCAGGCGCAATCAGCGACAGCGGATTGATCGTCAGCTTCGGCTGGTCCGTCTGGCCGGACAGTTTGAAGGTGATGCCGAGCAGCCCCCGGTCGCGGCCATTGCCGAGAAAGATGCCGATGAAGGGCAGCTCGCCGAACAGCCGGTTCAGGCCATAGGCGGGCATGAAGGTGCCGGTCATGTCCATACGGCCGTTCTGGTCTTTCAGCAGACCCTGGAAGGTCGCGCCGATCTGCTCGCCGCGCACCACGCCGTTTTCCACGGCAACCGAACCGTTGACGTAGACGACCCGGGCAAAACCGCGCTGGAATTTTTCCGAGCTGACATCGATATTGCGGCGAACGGCATTGTTGAGGCTCCTGCCGTCCTCACCGGTTGGCGTGGCAACAATGTCCTGCAGCTTGGCTTCATTGACGACGGCAAAATTGCGCAGGTCGAGCGAGCCGCTCCAGTCGCTGCCATTGGAGGTCGTCAGCGCAAGGTTGAGAAGGCCGCCGCGAATGCGGCTGTAGATATTGGCAAAACGGGCGAGCGACCCGGCATCGCTGCTGGTGAGCGTCACTGTTCCCGTCGCTCCGCGATTGGTGGTCTGCGCCACAACCGCCTGGCCGTTTCCGGTGACACCGCGAAAATCGATCGAACGGACCTTGCCGTCGCGCACGCTGACATCGGAAGTGACATTGGCCAGGACTTCATCGTTGAAACCATAGACCTTGTCGAACTGCGTCTTGATGGCAAGCGACGGCTGCGAACGTGACGCACCATCACCGCCCCCGGAAGAGCTGCGCAGCTTCGAGAGGAAAGGCCGGACATCGGCGGATTTCCCGGAAGCATTGATGGTGTAGCCGTTCCTGGATGCCGCGACGGAAACGGCATAATTATCGGAAGGCGACAGCTGCACGCGGCTGAGATCGGCCGAAATCAACCCGTTCTTGGTGAAGGCAATATCGCCGGCGGCGCCAAAACCGTCACCGTCGAGGGAAAAACCGCTGATCGTCGTGCGGCCATCCGCCGCTTCCATGGTGAAGGCGGCTTTTGCCGGAATGCCGATGCCCTTGCTCCAGCCGAGCCCCGGCAGGATGATCGACGCCCTCGTCAGATCGAGCCGGATGTCCTGCCGTTTCGGGTCCGCACCGTTGACTTCCATCACCGTCGTACCACCCAGAACGGAGGACAACTCCGGCGCAAGCTTGGCGACCTGTGTCTCGCTCAGCGTCGCCTTGAGAGAAAGCGTCGGGGGAACATCGCTGTTCTTGCGCACCGGCTCCGTCATCTCGATATCCATCGGCACGTCATCCACCCGGCCCTTGCCCTGGAGCAGAAGTTGCCGGTCGTTCAATGCCATGAAACCGTCAAGCGCCGTCACCTTGTGGCCGGCAAAGGGCTTGGTCAGCGACAGGTTCTTCAAGTCGAGATCGGCCGTCCACACCGGCGGCGGCGGGTTCTGGCTGGAAAGCAGGCCGACGGTCAGTTTCGCATTGGCCTTCACGTCGCCGGTGAAATCCTCGGGCTTGAACCGGGTGTCTTTCAGCGCATTGATCGGCTTCAGCGTCGCAAGCTCGGCGACGGCATCGGCGGCACCGGCAACGTTCAGCTCGACATTTCCAAGCAGCGGCTTGTCATAGACGGAAGAGATGAGGAAACGGCTGTTTTCCAGCTCCAGCGTCCGGTTGGACGGGAAATAGGACGTTGCCCGCTTGATATCGACGGTCATGCCGCCACCGACCAGATTGAAATGCGCGTCGACATCCCGAAGCGGCGGAATATCTCCCGTAGTGTTGAGCCGCGTATCGTCAATATCGAAGCGGATCTGCATTTCACTCTCGCCGAGCACCAGCGGGCAGCCGGGACCGCACATCCGTCCCTGCGGAATGAAAATCGCGATCGAGCCATTGGTAACGGTGCCACCATAAAGGTTGGACACCACCCAGTCGCGCGGCTTGTGCGCCATCCAGAACGGCCACAGCTGCTTGACCGCCGTGGCCTCCATCTTGGGAATCTGCCCGCCGAAGCTGATTTCCGGCGAGCCCTCCCCGAAGCGTATTTTCAGCGATCCCGCCATGTCTCCGAGCGGGCCGCTGACGTAAAGCGAGGGAACCTCCAGCTGCTTCGTCGCCGCCGTGTAGTGGCCGTCCGCCTTCAGGCTGAAGGGAACCGGTTCCTCGCCCGAGGCTTCCGCCGAAGCAATTCCGTTGTCGATCCGGAGCGAAAGGCCGAAACCTTCCTCCGTATCCCTGATTTCGCCGGCAACCGGTATAATCGTTCGCCCGAGTTCCAGCCGCGAATTGGCGATCACCAGGGTGCTTTTCTGAAAATCATAATGCGCGTTGACATTGCCGGCCGTGAAGGGCTGGGCCTCGCCGCCGATCAGAAGCGTTCCGTTGCCCATGCCGACCGATACTTCCAGCTGCGGTTCGCGCCCTTCCGCAGCCCGCCGGGCAAAAATGCTGACGCCGGTCTTGACGTTCAGACCCTCATGAAGATTGCCCTGCGGATCATATTTCTCCAGAAACGGACCGATGTCGAAACCATCGATCCGCGCCTGAAAGCCGTCGATCACGCCGCCCGAACCGGATGTGGTCAGCGCGACGCTGGCGACCTCGCCATTAAACAGCGTCTCGCCATCAAGCGAATATCCGCCCTGCTGGTCAGGTGTCAGCGACAGTTCGCGTATCTCTATGGTGCGCGGTTTCCCAAGCTCGCCGGGCGGCAGATGCACCGAAACGCTGGAAATGTCGATTTCCTCGGTCCCGCTGCTCAAGAAAGCCTGGGCAAGCCTGTCGAGCTGCTCGAACGCCCCCTGCAATTGCTGCGGCACGGCATCGAGCTTGATACTGGACAGGTCGAAGCCGTTGCCCTTGGGCAAAAGCGCCGTATCGAGCTCCATGCCATCGGCTTCGAGGCTTTGCACGGAGATACGGCCGGTCAGCAGCGCGAGCGGATCGAGCGCCATGCCGATGGCCCGTGCCCGGCTCAAATGCTGGCCGGATTCCTTCTCGACGATATCCACATCCTCGGCCACGAGCGCAAGCTGAAGCCCCGTCGAAAACCTGATGGCAGAAGAGCCGATCCGCGCGCTGTAATGGGGACCAAGCGCCCGTTCCAGCGCCTGCTGCGCCTGGCTGGAAAGCGTCGTGTCGATCGATCCCGTCTCGACGGAAAGAATGATTCCGCCGATGGACAGGAAGGCGAGCACAAAAAGCGCCGTAAAAATCTTGACGAAGGCGCGCACCATGGAGCGCGGCGGCGGGCAATGCACGATGATGGGATCTTCGGCCTGTGCCGAAGGAAGATCGTGCAGCGCAACGATATCGCGTCTGCCGAACTTGACCTTTTCACCCCTGACTTCAGCCATACGCCCGTGCTTGCCCCTGAATAGCTTTCGTTTCGCCGCAACACCGGAGCGGGATGGCGAAAAGTGTAAGCGGTTTTCGTCTGGAATCCCGCTTTAATTCCTTAATCCAGATCACGATTGAGATTTCAGACCGATTAGACCTGAAATCTCAATCGTGATCTGGACGATGCGCGGTTTCGCTATATATCGAATGTGGCGACTTTCACTCAACATCCCGGCGAAAGAAAGGTAGATTATGACAGACTTGACGATTGGCAGCCCGGCTCCGGATTTTACTTTGCCCCGCAACGGTGAAGGAACGGTGACATTGTCCAAACTGCAAGGCAAGGCGGTCATTCTTTATTTCTACCCCAAGGACGATACGTCAGGCTGCACGGCCGAAGCGATCGACTTCAGCGCGCTGGGCGGTGAATTCGAGGCGGCCAATGCCGTCGTCATCGGCATTTCCCCCGACAGCGTCAAAAGCCACGACAAATTCGCCGCGAAACATGCGTTGTCCGTCATGCTTGCCTCGGACGAAGACCGGACGGCTCTTCAAGCCTATGGCGTCTGGAAGGAAAAAAGCATGTATGGCAAGAAATACATGGGTGTCGAACGCACCACCTTCCTTGTCGCGCCAGACGGCAAGATCGCGGAGATCTGGAACAAGGTCAAGGTTGCGGGCCACGCCCAGGCCGTTCTGGAAGCGGCAGGGAAACTCTGAGAGACGGACCCGTTGTGACGCCTCCGTTCAAGATCACCTCCCTGCGCGGCGGGGCGACCGACGCCATAGCCAGCGCCGATCTCGACCGCAAGACCGCGCTTGCGCAGGAAACGGCGACACGGTGGTTTGAACGCCGCCTGTCGCTGCGCTCCCCGCTCGACCCGCCCCTGCCGGAGCGGCCGGGCAGGCCGGAAAAGCCCGATCTCGTTCCGCCAACCGCCGTGGAGCGCCGCTCGCTTCACAGCGTCAAGGGCCGCATCGCGCTGCTGCACGCCATCGCCCATATCGAACTCAACGCCGTCGATCTCGCGCTCGATATCGTCGCGCGTTATGCCAGCGAACCGGTTCCGCATTCCTTCTTCGATGGCTGGATGCAGGTTGCCTTCGAGGAGGCGAAACATTTCCGGCTGGTGCGAGACCGGCTCAGAAGCCTCGGGGCTGATTATGGCGACCTGCCCGCCCATGACGGGCTCTGGCAGGCGGCGCATTCCACCCGCAACGACCTGACCGCGCGACTGGCCGTCGTGCCGCTCATTCTGGAGGCGCGCGGACTGGACGTCACGCCTTCCCTGCAGGCCAGGATGCGGGAAACCGGCGATCTCGAAAGCGCGGCCGTCCTCGACATCATCTATAATGATGAAAAGGGCCATGTCGCCATCGGCGCCAAATGGTTCCGGTTCCTCTGCGCCCGCGAAAGGAAGGACCCGGCCGCGACCTTCAAGCAGCTGGTACGCGCCAATTTCCGCGGGCCGCTGAAACCGCCCTTCAACGACCTCGCCCGTGCCGAGGCCGGCCTGACACCGTCCTTCTACCGCTCGCTGACCTCCGTCAGCCAGAGCTGACACTGTCCTTACCAGCGGGATACAAGCCAGACGGATACCTCCGGCAAAACTTCGTTAACCTTAACGAATTATGATTTCCGTTGAGAAATCGGCCAGTCCGGAGAGAGATTTTGACTGATACAGCGGAAAACCGGGTATTCGGCAAAAAGCGGTCGCAGCACGTCCTTATTCTGGCGAGCGGCGAGAAGGTTCGGCATATGACGATCCGCCCGTGGATGACCGCGCTTGCCGGTTGCACGATCGGCCTGTTTTCGCTCGGCTATCTCGGCGCCACCGGCTATCTCATCCTGCGTGACGACCTGATCGGCGCGACCATGGCACGCCAGACCCGCATGCAGAACGATTATGAAGACCGTATCGCAGCACTCAGGGCGCAGGTGGACCGCGTCACGTCGCGGCAATTGCTTGACCAGCAGGTTGTTGAAAAGAAAGTGGAAAAGCTGCTGGAACAGCAGGCGGCGCTGACCTCGCGGCATGGGCGCATGAGCGAATTGCTCGAGCGCGCCGAAAGTTCCGGCATCGCCGCCTCCCCGGCCGCGCCCTCTTCCCTTTCGAACGCCATGGCGCCCGAAAAACGCGCCGATCTCTCCGGCGGCCTTTCCGCCATCGAAAAGCTGATGACGCCGCGCAAACAGCCGCCCGAAAAGCCCGCGGCAACCGACAGACGTGCCGCTTACGTGCCTGAAGCCGGCGAAACACCCTCGGACCGGGCCGACCGGGTATTTTCGCGGGTGACGCTTTCGCTGAAGGATATCGAGCGCCAGCAGATATCGCGCATAGCCAGACTGACCAGCGATGCCGAGGACAAGGCGAGCGCGATGCAGGACATCATCCGGCAGGCGGGTCTGAAGATAGAGGAAAACGGCACGGAGGATATCGGCGGCCCCTATGCGGATCCCGAGCGCGGTGAGACAGATCCCTTCAGCCTGTCGCTCACCAATCTCGACAATGCGCTGAACCGGCTCGATACCGTCAAGGAAACCGCAACCACCCTGCCCTTCGGCAACCCCGCCCCCGGCCGAGCGATCACCAGCCGGTTCGGCAACCGGATGGATCCGTTTCTGGGTCGGCCGGCCCTGCATACCGGCATCGATTTCCGTGCCGAAACCGGGGCCGACGTCAAATCCACCGGAGCCGGCAGGGTAACTGTCGCGGAAAATTCCGGCGGCTACGGCAATATGGTCGAGATCGATCACGGCCAGGGCGTCTCGACGCGATTCGGTCACCTCTCCGCCATTCTGGTCAAGGCCGGAGACCGCGTCGAAGCCGGCGACATAATCGGCCGCGCCGGCAGCACCGGCCGCTCCACCGGTCCGCATGTGCATTACGAGGTGCGCCGCAACGATACGCCGGTCGATCCGATGCGGTTTCTGGTCGCCGGGGCGGAGCTGAAAACCTACCTGAAATGACAGGCCGATTTTAACGCTTTTTTTGCGCTTTTTACGATAAATCGCCCGAAACCGCGCCACAGGCCAAAAAGCCTCGCCCGAACGGCGAGGTTTCGCGCGCTTTTCCCGTTGTTTCCTTGACTTTCCGGCAATTTGGGCATATCCCCGCGCCAAGTCTTTGCAAGTGTCGTCGCGGCACGCAGGTGTTCTTACCGAACCAGAACGGAAAAAGTTCTTCCTTTGACAACATTCTCTGATCTTGGCCTGAGCCAAAAAGTTCTTTCCGCTATTGCAGATGCCGGCTACACGACGCCGACACCCATTCAGGCTGGCGCCATTCCGCCGGCTCTGGAAAAGCGTGATATCTGCGGTATCGCACAGACCGGCACGGGCAAAACCGCGTCCTTCGTTCTGCCGATGCTCACCCTGCTCGAAAAGGGCCGCGCACGCGCCAGAATGCCGCGCACGCTGATCCTCGAGCCGACCCGTGAGCTTGCAGCGCAGGTGGCGGAGAACTTCGAGAAATACGGCAAGAATCACAAGCTGAACGTTGCCCTTCTCATCGGCGGTGTTTCCTTCGAAGATCAGGACCGCAAGCTTGAGCGTGGCGCCGATGTGCTCATCTGCACGCCCGGCCGCCTTCTCGACCATTGCGAACGCGGCAAGCTTTTGATGACCGGCGTGGAAATCCTCGTCATCGACGAAGCCGACCGTATGCTGGACATGGGCTTCATCCCCGATATCGAGCGTATCGCCAAGATGATCCCCTTTACCCGCCAGACGCTGTTCTTCTCGGCCACCATGCCGCCGGAAATTCAGAAGCTGGCTGATCGCTTCCTGCAGAACCCCGTTCGTGTCGAGGTCGCCAAGCCCTCCTCCACGGCAAAGACCGTCGCCCAGCGCATCGTCGCGGCCCACAACAAGGATTATGAAAAGCGCGCGGTGCTGCGCGATCTCATCCGGGCCGAAGAAGCGGAACTGAAGAACGCCATCATCTTCTGCAACCGCAAGAAGGATGTGGCCGATCTCTTCCGGTCGCTCGACCGGCACGGCTTCTCTGTCGGCGCACTGCATGGCGACATGGACCAGCGGTCGCGCACCACGATGCTGCAGAACTTCAAGGACGGCAATCTGAAGCTGCTCGTCGCCTCCGATGTCGCGGCGCGCGGACTGGACATTCCCGATGTCAGCCACGTCTTCAATTTCGATATCCCCATTCATTCGGAAGACTATGTCCACCGTATCGGCCGTACCGGCCGTGCCGGCCGCTCGGGCAAGGCCTTCACCATCGTCACCAAGAGCGACACCAAGTATCTCGACGCGATCGAAAAGCTGATCGGCGAAAAGATCGAGTGGCAGAACGGTGATCTCTCCACCCTGCCCGCGCCGATGGAAAGCTTTGAAAGCAATTCCGGCCGCCGCGGCAAGGAACGGGGCGGCAGGGGTCGCGACCGGAACCGTCGCGACGCATCGCCGGCCGAAAACATCAATCAGGGTGCACAATCCGCTGCGGACACGGACATCGCGGCTCACGGAGACGACAAGGTGAAAGCAGAACGCAGACCGGAAAAGACCCCGCGCAATTCCGAGCGCAACATTCGTAACCCGCTGCACGCCAATGACGACAACCGTGACCGTCGCCGCCATTATCGCGACCATGACGATGGCCCGACCCCCGTCGGCTTCGGCGACGACATTCCCGCATTCATGCTGATCGTGGCCAACGCCAAGGGCTGAGGCCGGCACGAACATGACGCCGACCATCAAACCAGGCCTCGATTTCCCGGGTGTCGGCGTCGGTCTTGCGATATTGCGCGACGACCGGCTGCTCCTCTGCCGGCGCCTGAAAGCGCCGGAGGCGGGGTACTGGAGTATTCCGGGAGGCAAGGTCGATCATCTCGAAACCTCCCTCGCCGCGGCACGGCGGGAGGCCGAGGAAGAGACCGGCCTGACAATCGGCAAGATCGAATTTCTCCGTCACAGCGAATATATCGATACTGCGGAACGGCATCACTGGGTGTCGCTGATCTTCGTTACCCGGGACACGCAGGGCGAACCTGTATTAACCGAACCGGACAAGCTTTCCGAAATCGGCTGGTTCCATCTCGACAGCCTTCCCGAACCCACCTCCCTTTTTGCAAAAGACGCGCTGGCGGCCCTGAAACAGGCCGAATAACCGGCAGGCAGGCAAACCGATTCCGTCGGGTATGAAGCCGTGACACGACCGTCCTGAAATCACGAGCGGGTGCGGTGAAACGGTCCGGAACGGACCCTACCCGCACTCACCCCAGGCCGGCTGCGCGATTTATTTTCAGCAAATATAATAATAAGAGAATGGCTTTGCGTGAATATTTTCAAATTCAATTTTAAATTGCTTAAATTAGAACCATGTAAAAAACCGCTCCAGTTTCCCGAAGCGGTTTATACGTAATGAAAATAATAGAATATATAATGTAATATAGTCTGGCAGTGCTTATAACCGGAACACTTTCCGAGGCTTGTTACAGCCAATTTCAGTCGTCCCCTGAAACAGGTATATCTAAGCTAAACATTTACTTTCCGTCAAGCAAATCTTCTCGCAAATGCGAAAAAAGGCCCGGAGAAAAAGTGACGCCACGGAGAAAAGCTAAATATTAGCATTAAATATCAAGAAGTTAAATATGTGAAAACAAAATGGGCAGTTTTTGCGACTGCACTTTAAGAGGCAAAATAATAATTCGCCCTTGCTAAACTGTGCTTATACGCACCACATGTTACAGTTTTATAAAGTAAAAATCCTTGCAACTGATAATGAAGATACTTCTCCATTCACGGAATGCGGGAGCGGCTTATAAATCCGCAAAAATCAAGCTGGAACAGAGACAATAATATCGAATGGCAACAACTACAACGTGCCATCACGTCCCGCGCCCTTGATTCGGATAGCGGGCGGTCAAAACCGCCGCCGTGCAGACGGCGATATGCGATTATGCCGGGGTTGCGGCGATTTTTCCTTTGGAAAACCGTTTGTTGCCGATAAACATCAAGCGGAACAACAGGATTTCGATCACGTCATGCTTTCACTTCGCCTGCTAACGATCATCGCCGGTTTTGCCTTTGCGGGCTCAGCAAGCGCGGCGTCGATCGGCATTGTTGCTCCGCAGAACGGGCCATATGAGCTTCTGGGGCAGCAGGTTCGGCAGGGCGCGAAGGCGGCTGCCGCCAAACTCGGGCTGGATGTCGTCGAAATCCACGAGAGCTGCGAGGACGGCAGCGGCGGCGCCATTGCCGACGGCCTCGTGGCTGCGAAAGTCAGCGCGGCGATCGGCTTCCTGTGCACCGAAACGCTGCAGGACGTTCTGCCGCCGCTGAAAGCGGCCGCCATTCCGGCCATCACGCTCTCCAGCCGCGCCCCGATCCTGATGGAAGACGCCCTGAAATACGGCTGGCCACTGTTCCGTTTCGCGCCCTCGGACAAGGCCGAATCGGAAAGGGCGGCCGAGATCATCCTGCGCGACTGGAAAGGCCATTCCATAGGCCTTGTGGATGACGGCACCATCTACAGCCGCGAATTGATCGACCGTATCCGCTCGACGCTGGAGGAAAACGGGCTGAAGCCCACCTTTGCCGATACGATGCGGCCGAACCAGGAGCAGCAGGTGGCGCTGGTGCGCCGGCTGGCGCGAACCGGCGTCACCCACGTTTTCATCGGCGCGGAACGCAACGACATCGCTATCGTCGCCCGCGACGCCGCCTCGGAAAACTCCTCCCTCACCATCATGGGCGGCGATGCGCTGGATGCCGCCAACAACCCGGTTCCGCTTACGGCAAATGTGCTGGCCATCACCCGCCCGGCCTATGACACATTGCCATCGGCGCAGGCCGTCACCGGCGAATTGCGCGCCGCCGGCATCGAACCGGAGGGCTACGTCCTGCCCGCTTATGCGGCAGCGGAACTGACGGCAGCGCTCGCGGAAGCGGCACAGGCGCAGTCGAAACCCGCGCCGGAAATACTGGCGACCGGAACCGTCTTCAAAACCGTGATCGGCGATCTCGGCTTCAACCCGTCGCACGAACTTTCGGACAATCCCTACCGCCTGCAGCGCTGGAACGGCCAGCGCTTTGAGCCCGCGGACAAGGCCGAAAGACAATAGCTGACGTGAGCACGGCGGGAAATTCGGCAAGGCGCGGCTGAAAACCATCGGCAACCGCACGGCAGACCGTTTCAAACCCGGATACTTGATGCTAAAGGCAGCTTACGCAACGCGTCGAGAGGAGTTTGCCCATGTCCCTGCCCGTCCGGATAGCACCGTCAATCCTTGCTTCCAACTTCGCCAAGCTCGGACAGGAGGTCGCCGATGTCACGGAAGCCGGCGCGGACTGGATCCATCTCGACGTCATGGACGGCCACTTCGTGCCGAATATTTCATTCGGGCCTGATGTCATCAAGGCGCTTCGTCCACACAGCAATGCCTTTTTCGACTGCCATCTGATGATCGCCCCCGTCGACCCCTATCTCGAGGCTTTCGCCAAGGCGGGCTGCGATGGCATTACCGTGCACGCGGAAGCCGGACCGCATCTGCATCGCTCGCTGCAGACCATCCGCACGCTCGGCAGGAAGGCCGGTGTTACGCTCAACCCCGCCACGCCGCTTTCCGTCATTGAAAACGTGCTCGATGATGTCGATCTCGTCCTGATCATGAGCGTCAATCCCGGCTTCGGCGGTCAGAAGTTCATTCCGGCCATGCTGGACAAGATCCGTGCCGCCAAGGCGATGATCGGCAGCCGGCCGATCGAACTGGAAGTGGATGGCGGCGTGACGGCGGAAACCGCCGGCGCAATCGTTGCCGCCGGCGCCAATGCACTGGTGGCGGGTTCGGCCGTCTTCAAGGGCGATGGCGTTGAAGACTACCGCAAGACGGTGACGCTGTTACGCACGGCGGCGGAAGCGGCAAGATCCTGATTTAAAACGGAGATGCGCTGCAGACAAGGCGAGAGGGCGTCCGGATGAGGGCTTGATGGACAGCGATACGCAGGACTTCCGCAAGGTAATCTCGAAAGCGCTGTTCCCGCTCCTCGCTTCGTTTGTCTGGGCTCTCTGTTCGGCGGCCGTCGCCACGCTCGGCCTTTATCTCAGGAACCGGCTGGAAACCGACCATGCCGACGAGATCGCAGCGCTGTTTTTTCTCGGTGGTCTGATCGGATGGCCGCTGGCGACCGGCGCCTTGCGCTTCCTTCCCGCCTCCATCGCCCTGCCGCTTCGCTTTGCGGCAAGCTGTCTTGCCGTCACCTTCTTCACACTGGCGGCGGCTGCGGCATTTTTCGCTTTGCAGTATCGCATGTTTTATGCGCAATGGCATGCGCCGGCGCTCTCCCGCATCTGGTTTTTCCAGCAGCTCTTCACCTCGCTCGGCGCGGTCTACCAGTTCGCCATTCTCGGCCTCGGCCTCTATTTTCCGTTCGCCGCCATTCCGCTCGCACTGGCAGGCGCAGTCCTTTGCCGGCGGCGGCACCGCGCTTCTGAGTTCATAGATTGAGATTACCGGAACACTTTGCTAAACGGGCAGCAAAATCCCTCCACCAAGCCAAGCCTCTCTACGAAGAAAGTCATTGCCATGATCCCTCGTTACTCCCGGCCGGAGATGGTCGCCATCTGGTCGCCGGAAACAAAGTTCCGCATCTGGTTCGAGATCGAGGCGCATGCCTGTGACGCACTGGCGGACCTCGGCGTCATTCCGAAATCCGCAGCGCAGACCATCTGGGAAAAGGGCGGCAGCGCCACCTTCGACGTTGCCCGCATCGACGAGATCGAGGCTGTGACCAAGCACGACGTCATCGCCTTCCTGACTCACCTTGCCGAATTTGTCGGCCCCGACAGCCGTTTCGTGCATCAGGGCATGACCTCGTCCGACGTGCTGGACACCACGCTCAACATCCAGCTCGTGCGCGCAGCCGATCTGCTGCTGGCCGATATGGACCGCGTGCTCGCCGCGCTGAAGACCCGCGCCTTCGAGCACAGGAACACGGTGCGTATCGGCCGCAGCCACGGCATCCATGCCGAGCCGACCACCATGGGCCTGACCTTTGCCCGCTTCTATGCCGAAATGCACCGCAACCGCGAGCGCCTCGTCAACGCCCGCGCCGAAATCGCTACCGGCGCGATCTCCGGCGCCGTCGGCACCTTCGCCAATATCGACCCGCGCGTTGAGGAACATGTCTGCGCCAAGCTCGGCCTCATCCCCGAGCCGGTTTCCACGCAGGTCATCCCGCGTGACCGCCACGCCATGTTCTTCGCGACGCTTGGCGTCATCGCCTCGTCGATCGAAAACGTCGCCATCGAAATCCGCCACATGCAGCGCACCGAGGTTCTGGAAGCGGAAGAGTTCTTCTCGCCCGGCCAGAAGGGTTCCTCGGCCATGCCGCACAAGCGTAACCCGGTTCTGACCGAGAACCTGACCGGCCTTGCCCGTCTGGTGCGCATGTCGGTCGTTCCGGCCATGGAAAACGTGGCGCTGTGGCACGAGCGCGATATCAGCCACTCCTCCGTGGAGCGCGCCATCGGCCCCGACACGACCGTCACGCTGGATTTCGCCCTGAACCGTCTGGCCGGCGTCATCGAAAAGCTGGTGATCTACCCGGACAACATGCTGAAGAACATGAACAAGTTCCGTGGCCTCGTGCATTCGCAGCGCGTTCTCCTGGCGCTGACGCAGGCCGGCGTTTCCCGCGAAGACGCTTACCGTCTGGTCCAGCGCAACGCCATGAAGGTCTGGGAACAGGGTGCGGACTTCCTTGAGGAGCTGCTGGGCGACGACGAAGTGCGCGCCGCACTTTCCGAAGAGGTGATCCGCGAGAAGTTCGACCTCGGTTACCACGCCAAGCATGTCGACACGATTTTCGCCCGTGTCTTCGGCAACGCCTGAGAAAACTCCCTGAAGTTAATGCCGCCGCGGCCTTGATCGCGGCGGCATCACAACACAGATATGGGCGCATGAAAGTTTCAGAAGCAGATATCCTCATCGTCCCGGGCTATACCAATTCCGGCCCCGACCACTGGCAGACCCGCTGGGAGCGCAAGCTTTCCACCGCCCGCCGTGTCGAGCAGGCGGAATGGTCCAAACCCGTGAAGGAAGACTGGGTCGCCCGGCTGGTGGAAGAGGTCAATGCCTCCACCAGGCCCATAGTCATCGTCGCCCATTCGCTCGGCGTGCCGACGGTGATCCATGCGTTGCCGGAAATCGGCAGGAAGGTCTCGGGCGCGCTGTTCGTCGCGCCGCCCGATGTCGCCAATCCCGATATCCGGCCGAAACATCTGATGACCTTCGGACCTTATCCGCGCGATCCGCTGCCGTTTCCGGCCATCACCATCGCCAGCCGCAACGATCCCTTCGGCTCCTATGAACACGCCGACGACATTGCCGCGGCCTGGGGTTCGCTACTGATCGATGCCGGCATGTCGGGCCACATCAATGCCGAGTCCGGCCATGGTCCGTGGCCGGAAGGCGGCATGGTATTCGCCCAGTTCCTGAGCCGCCTGAAGGCAGTCGACCCCTGACGGTCGCAGTCTGTGCGGCTCACCCTGCTCCCGGCCCTGTTTGCCGGCGGGCGTGGCCCTATCCGCCCGACACAAGAATTGAAGGGAAGATAGGCCAGCTGCATTGTAGTATGCGCTCTTTTCCTTTATGGGACCGCTTCAAAGACCAAACGCAACGCCACCAGAATCGGCGTCAACCAAGAGACCTGCTATTATGAACCGTCGCCGCCGTATTTACGAAGGCAAGGCCAAGATCCTCTACGAGGGTCCGGAGCCAGGCACGCTTATCCAGTTCTTCAAGGACGATGCGACCGCCTTCAACAAGAAGAAGCACGAAGTCATCGACGGCAAGGGTGTGCTGAACAACCGTATCTGCGAATATGTCTTCACGCATCTGAACAAGATCGGCATTCCCACCCATTTCATCCGCCGCCTGAACATGCGCGAGCAGCTGATCAAGGAAGTGGAGATGATCCCGCTCGAGATCGTCGTGCGCAATGTCGCCGCCGGCTCTCTCTCCAAGCGCCTCGGCATCGAGGAAGGCGTGGTGCTGCCGCGTTCGATCATCGAATTTTATTACAAGTCGGATGAGCTGGAAGACCCGATGGTCTCCGAAGAGCACATCACAGCTTTCGGCTGGGCCAACCCCGCCGAGCTTGACGACATCATGGCGCTTGCCATTCGTGTCAACGACTTCCTCTCCGGCCTGTTCCTCGGCGTCGGCATCCAGCTCGTCGATTTCAAGATCGAATGCGGCCGCCTGTTCGAAGGTGACATGATGCGCATCATCCTGGCCGACGAGATTTCGCCCGACAGCTGCCGCCTGTGGGACATCGAGACCCAGAAAAAGATGGACAAGGACCTGTTCCGCCGTGACATGGGCGGGCTGGTGGAAGCCTATTCCGAAGTCGCACGCCGTCTCGGCATCATCAATGAAAACGAACCGATCCGCGGCACCGGCCCAGTTCTGGTAAAATAATATCGGCTCGTGAAGTAATATTGGCCTCTTAAGGTAAAATCAGGAGAAGATCAGGTGATCAAGGCACGGGTGACTGTTACGCTGAAGAACGGCGTTCTCGATCCGCAGGGCAAGGCAATCGAAGGCGCGCTCGGCAGCCTCGGTTTTGGCGGCGTCGGCCATGTCCGTCAGGGCAAGGTCTTCGATCTGGAGCTGGAAGGTGCCGACAAGGCAAAGGCCGAAACCGACCTGAAGGCAATGTGTGAAAAGCTGCTGGCCAATACGGTCATCGAAAACTACGCCATCGCCATTCTCTGAAGCCCAAGGAGCCGCCGTCCATGAAATCCGCTGTCGTCCAACTTCCCGGCCTCAACCGCGACCGCGACATGATCGCGGCCCTGACGAAAATCTCCGGAAGCGCGCCCGTCACCATCTGGCAGACGGAAACGGATATTCCCGATGTCGACCTGATCGTCATTCCGGGCGGCTTCTCCTATGGTGACTATCTGCGTTGCGGTGCCATCGCCGCCCGCATGCCGGTCATGCAGGCCATTCGCGAAAAGGCCGAAAAGGGCGTGAAGGTTCTCGGCGTCTGCAACGGTTTCCAGATTCTCGTCGAAGCAGGCATGCTGCCGGGTGCTTTGATGCGCAACGCCTCGCTGAAATTCGTCTGCCGGGAAGTGAAGCTCGAAGTCGCCAATAACGACACCGATTTCACCCGCGCCTATGACAAGGGCCAGATCCTGCGTTGCCCCGTCGCCCATCACGACGGCAACTATTTCGTCGAAGCCGAAGAGCTGAAGACGATGGAAGACAACGGCCAGGTGGTGTTCCGTTATGCCGACGGCACCAACCCCAACGGCTCGCTGAACGACATCGCCGGCGTCATCAACGCCAGGGGCAATGTCCTCGGCATGATGCCACATCCGGAAAATCTCATCGAAGCCGCCCATGGCGGCAATGACGGCCGCGGCCTCTTTGCTTCGGCGCTCGGCGTCATCGCGGCCTGACAGACCGGGCGGGCTTCAAGCCCGCCTTTTTAATGCCCGCTCGCGGCTGCCGTTTCGGCCTCTCTTCTGGATGACCTGATGTCTCTTGCTTTTCGACTGAATGCCTACAAAGCGACCGGACTGATCCTCGCTGCCGCCGCACTCGCCGCCTGCCAGCCGAAACCGCAGCCGGCCGCCTCCGTATCCCGTGCCGCCCTGCCGACGATGGAGAGGATCGCGCTTGGTGCCAATGCCTGCTGGTTCAAGTCGGGTGATGCGGCCTTCAAGGCCTATCGTCTGGCCCCGGAACTCAATTCCTTCTCCGGCCGTCCGCGCATCCTGCTAGTACCCCGCAACAGCCCGGAATCGCGCCCCATGCTGGTGGTGCAGGCCGAAGGCAATCCGGCAAAGCTCGATGCTTTCGGACCTGTCATGAACGAAGCCATTTCCGGCCGCATCGCAACCGACGTCAAGCGCTGGGCAAACGGCGGCAAAGGCTGCTGATCTAGATACGTCTACGTCAAAGGCGTCAGTCTCGCCCCTGTGCCGAGGATCTGATCACCTCGAATAAAATCAATCCGTCGCAGATCCTCGGGACAAGCCCGGGGATGACGGGGGCCATTTTCCTGCATCCCCGCGCAAATCCAATAAAAAAACCCGCCAGCGCCGGTTGGGAGTGGCGTGGCGGGCTGCCGAATGGCTTGATGGTGCCGGGGAAAGAAGGCACCGCTCTCCGACAAAAATCAAAGCGACCGGGACGGCCAGGAGAGAAGCCGCGATTTTGCGGCCTCCTTGAGAGCCTCATCCCGTGTAACGCCGATATCCTCCAGAAGATCGTCGGACAGTTCCCGCAAGGCGAGCCGTCCCCGTCGTTTCTGCTGCCAATGGGCCATGCCCGCAATCAGGCGACCAATAAGCGTGTGGGCGATCCTGGCCGGAAAGGGCGCCGGTGCGACCATGTCGCCGGCATCGCGGAACACGCGTTCCCGTTCGTAACCGTCAGGATAGAGTGTATCCGCTGTCGAAAGGTATTGATCCATCTTGCGCATATTGCACCTATTGTCTCCGTGCGTTTAGCCTCATTCAATGAGGACAATAAATACAATTGACTTATGGATAGATACAATGCATAAATTGTCACCATGACAAATTGGCTTCCCGACATTACCGAGGGCGACGGCCCGATTTATCTTCGCCTTGCGGACAGCATCGAAGGCGCGATTTCCGATGGCACCCTGCAGGCCGGCTCGAAATTGCCTCCACAGCGCAATCTCGCTTATGATCTGGGTGTGACAATCGGCACAATCAGCCGGGCCTATGCGCTCATTCACGAACGTGGCCTCGTTAGCGGCGAAGTCGGCCGCGGCACCTATGTCAATGAGCGCAAGACCCCTGCCCCGTCCCTGCCTCTGGAACCGGCAGCGGCGGCCTTCGGCAGCACGCGCCATGCCGTCGACAGCAGCGCCGAGTTCCGACTGAACACGACGGCCGCGCCCGATGTCGGCCAGAGCCTGCTGATCGCCAGGCACATCGAGGCCGTCACCCGGGAGCACACCTACGACATCACCAATTATGCCCGCTCTTTTCCCGACAGCTGGTGTATGGCGGGCGTCCGCTGGCTTTCCCAGAACGGCTGGTCGCCGAAGCCGGAAAACATTGTCTCGACGCTCGGCGCCCATGCGGCGGTGATGAGCGTGATCACGGCCATGACCGCGCCGGGCGACCGCATCGTCTTCGAACCGCTGACCTATTCCCATATCAGCCGCAGCGCCACGCTTGCAGGCCGGCGGGTGACGCTGGTGGAGGCCGATGAGAACGGTATTGTGCCTGATGATTTCGAACGCGTCTGCGCCCAGCAGCATCCGAAAATGATCTTCCTGATGTCCGCCGGCCAGAACCCGACCTGCGCCACCCTGCCGGAAGAACGCCGCCGCGCCATTGCCGATATCGCCCGCCGATACGGCGTCTGGATCGTCGAGGACAATCTTTATGGGGCGATGACCCGCGAGGCGATCCCGCTGATCGCCGAATTCGCACCCGACATCACCTTCGTGGTCGGCGGCCTGTCGAAATCCGTCGCCGCCGGTGTCCGGGGCGGCTGGGTCGCCTGCCCGGCGCAATATTCCTCGCGTATCCGGATTTCGCATTCGATGATAACGGGTGGCCTGCCCTTCATGCTGGCGGAACTGAATGCGCGCCTCGTCAACAGCGGCGACGCGCATGATATCCGCAAAGACTGCATTGCCGAATTGAACGGGCGCGAGGCGATTGCCCGGCGCGTCTTTGCCGGACTGGACTTCAACTCCCTGCCCGATATCGCCTTCATGTGGCTGCGGCTGCCCGAACCCTGGCTTTCCGGCACCTTCCGCAATGCGGCAATGAAGGAAGGCGTGCTGATCGACGATGAGGACGAGTTCAAGGCCGGGCGGGCGGAAAAGGTTTTCCACCGTGTCCGCATCAGCTTTTCCGGGCCTTCCAGCCGCGAGGAACTGACACACGCCTTCGGCATTCTTCGCCATCTGCTCGATAATGGTTCAGCCGGCTATGAAAGCGTGGCCTGATACCGGCCCCGGCCCTGCGGGCACCGCCCGCAGGTCGCCAATATCGGCATAAACCGCCAATTAGCGGGCAAAGCGGCGCATTTTCCTGTCGCACCATTGAGCCTCTTGCGCTAAAGAACCGGAAACTTTCCTCGGCTCGAACCGCGTGAGACCTATGTCGATTCCAAACTCCATCAAGATCACCCCGGAACTCGTTGCATCCCACGGGCTGAAGCCCGACGAATACCAGCGTATCCTCGACCTGATCGGACGGGAGCCGAGCTTTACCGAGCTTGGCATCTTCTCGGCCATGTGGAACGAGCACTGCTCCTACAAGTCCTCCAAGAAGTGGCTGAAGACCCTGCCGACCAAGGGCCCACGCGTCATTCAGGGCCCCGGTGAAAATGCCGGCGTGGTCGATATCGACGATGGCGACTGCGTCGTCTTCAAGATGGAGAGCCACAACCACCCGTCCTATATCGAGCCCTATCAGGGTGCGGCAACCGGCGTCGGCGGCATCCTGCGTGACGTCTTCACCA
The DNA here is from genome assembly GCF_003208455.1 of Rhizobium sp. UGM030330-04. Lineage (NCBI taxonomy): Bacteria > Pseudomonadati > Pseudomonadota > Alphaproteobacteria > Hyphomicrobiales > Rhizobiaceae > Rhizobium > Rhizobium sp. UGM030330-04. Next base: position 89,492 of record NZ_QKML01000004.1, on the reverse strand, counting down.
TGGGTGCGCGCCCGATCGCGGCCATGAACGCGCTGCGTTTCGGCGCGCCTGACCACCCGAAGACCCGCCACCTGGTGGCCGGCGTTGTCGCCGGTGTCGGCGGATACGGCAATTCCTTCGGCGTGCCGACGGTTGGCGGCGAAGTGGAATTCGACCCGCGTTATAACGGCAATATCCTCGTCAACGCCTTTGCCGCCGGCCTTGCCAAGTCCAATGCGATCTTCCTTTCGGAAGCCAAGGGCGTCGGCCTGCCGGTCGTTTATCTCGGCGCGAAAACCGGCCGCGACGGCGTCGGCGGCGCGACCATGGCTTCTGCCGAATTCGACGAATCCATCGAGGAAAAGCGCCCGACCGTTCAGGTCGGCGACCCCTTCACCGAAAAATGCCTGCTGGAAGCCTGCCTTGAACTGATGAAGACCGGCGCGGTCATCGCTATTCAGGACATGGGTGCGGCCGGCCTCACCTGCTCGGCCGTCGAAATGGGTGCCAAGGGCGACCTCGGCATCGAGCTTGACTTGAACGCCGTGCCGGTGCGCGAAGAGCGCATGACGGCTTACGAAATGATGCTGTCCGAAAGCCAGGAGCGCATGCTCATGGTTCTCGAGCCCTCCAAGGAAGAGGTCGCCAAGGCGATCTTCGTCAAGTGGGGTCTGGACTTCGCCATCGTTGGCAAGACCACCGATGATCTGCGTTTCCGCGTGCTGCACAATGGCGAGGAAGTCGCCAACCTGCCGATCAAGGAACTGGGCGATCAGGCTCCAGAATATGACCGCCCGTGGACGCCCGCCAAGGTGCCCGCACCGCTTTCAGAAAACGACGTTCCTGCCGCCGACATCGCCGATGCGCTGGTATCGCTGGTCGGTTCGGCCAACAACTCCTCGCGCCGCTGGGTCTACGAACAGTATGACACGCTGATCCAGGGCAATTCGCTGCAGCTTCCCGGCGGCGATGCCGGCGTGGTGCGCGTCGAAGGCCATGACAAGAAGGCACTCGCCTTCTCTTCCGACGTGACCCCGCGTTATGTCGAGGCCGATCCCTTCGAAGGCGGCAAGCAGGCTGTGGCCGAATGCTGGCGCAACATCACCGCGACAGGCGCTCTGCCGCTGGCGGCCACCGACAACCTCAATTTCGGCAACCCGGAAAAGCCGGAAATCATGAGCCAGCTGGTCCATGCCATCAAGGGCATCGGCGAAGCCTGCCGCGTGCTGGAATTCCCCATCGTTTCCGGCAACGTCTCGCTCTATAACGAGACCAATGGTCAGGCGATCCTGCCCACCCCCACCATCGGCGGCGTCGGCCTCTTGAAGGATTGGGGCCGCATGGCACGCATCCGTTTCGCCGCCGCTGACGACGTGGTGCTGCTCGTCGGCGCCCCTGCCGGCCTCGGCACGCATATCGCCCAGTCGGTTTACATGCGTGACATTCATGGCCGCATCGATGGCCCGGCGCCACATGTCGATCTGGCCGCCGAAAAGAACAACGGCGATTTCGTCCGCAGCCTCATCAACGATGGTCTTACCACCGCCGTTCACGATTGCTCCTCGGGCGGTCTGGCACTTGCGGTTGCCGAAATGGCGATTTCGTCGGGCATCGGCGCAACCATCGACGCGGTCGAAGGCCACAACCCGGTACTCACCTTCTATGGCGAAGATCAGGGCCGTTACGTTCTGACGATCAAAAAGGACGATCTCGACGAGGTGCAGGCAGCAGCGAAGGCGGCGGGCGTTTCCTGCCCGGTCATCGGCGTTACCGGCGGTTCCACCGTAAAGCTGGGCACGGCGCGCGCCGTCGAGATTAAAGAATTGCACTTGGCCTATGAATCGTGGTTCCCTCAATTCATGGACGGCGAAACTTTGCTCGCCGCAGAATGAATTAAGGAGAAACACCATGCCCATGAAACCCGGCGACATTGAAGACATGATTAAGGCGGGAATTCCCGGGGCAAAGGTCACGATCCGCGATCTGGCCGGTGATGGCGATCATTACGCGGCGGAAGTCGTCGCGGAAGCATTCAAGGGCAAGACCCGCGTGCAGCAGCACCAGATGGTCTATGACGCGCTGAAGGGCAATATGGGCGGCGTTCTGCATGCCCTTGCCCTGCAGACCTCGGCTCCCGAATGATTGCGCCCGTGACGGCGATGAAGGCGAGACAGCTTCACTGTCCCGCCGACGCATAAAGGCTCAGGACTAAATCAAAGGCCCGCGTGACACTCTCACGCGGGCCTTTCCATGTCAGGCAAAGGGCAAACGCCGCTTACAAGGCAGGCGGCGTCTGTGAATCCAGATCGGCGAAGGACGCGGCCGGCAAAGGCCCCGCCGTCAGCAGCGTAAAATCGTAACCGGACCTGCGATCCGGGCCCAGAACATATTGCCGGTGCATGCGCAGGAAGTTGCGCTTGTTCTTTTTATAACGCTCCGGCGAAAGCGAATGCTTGAAGCGGATCGGCACGATCTTCGGCTGCGGCGCATCCGCGTGACCGGTCAGGGCCACGGTATTGCACCGGTAAAGGTGGATAGGATCGGTCAGACACTGGATGTCAAACCATGTCACCTGCTGGTGATGCGCGATCGTGCCGACGCTCTCACGAAGCCTGTCCGCACTCGACAGGAACGCGCATTGCAGCGCCGCCCCACCCAATGTCGCAAAGGACAGTTTCCGGCCATCCAGCGCATCCCGTTTCAGCTCCAGCACGCGGCCGATAGTGGCGAGCGCAAGACTGGCGCCCATGCTGTGCGAAACGACCAGAACCTCGTCCGAGGGCTGTTCGAGCGCCGTCAGCACAAGTGCTGCCCTCTCCTCGATCCAGTCACGCGCAATCGGCTCATCGCGGCCGACTGCAAGCGCGAACCGCCAGTCCGCGTAAAGATGCAGGGTGTGAAACCGCTCGGCAAACGGCAGAAACGCCTTCAGGAAAAACAGCGCGGCGGCGGGAAGACTGATCGCAAACAGCCAGAGTGGCAAGCCGAACAGCCACGGCGACAAGGCGATACCCGCAGCAAGCGCACCACCGGCAAGCATCAGCAGGAACGGAAAGATGAAGAACAGGCCAAAACGCCAGGCATGGCGAAAGTAGCGCGCCGCGCCGCCTTCGGCGATGATGCCCGCCCCGGCCTTGAACCCGAACCAGATCTGCCGCCAGACCGGTTCATCCCGCAGCTCGGAGATGACCCCATTATGATCATAGACAAAAATCTCCGAACGGGTTCGCCAGTCGCCCGCCGAGGCCTCCACCGTGAATGTTTCACCTCCTGGCGCATTCTCCAGCGGCCCCACCGCATAGTCCACATCCCAGGTCTTGCCGGCCAGTGCCGCCGCCCGCTGGTAACGCAGATGATGGGCGGCCGCATCGAGCGGATCGAAACCGGGGAAATAAAGAACAAGTCGTGACTTGACGGTCGGCATGCACAAACCTTCGGGCGGGAGCATTTCCAGTAAAAGCGGGACCGCTTTTACGTCAGGACAATGCGTAAAAACAAATAGATAGAGCATTTCCGCGTTTCAGAGAAACGCGGAAATGCTCTACAGCCACCCGAAAGGATCGCTTGATACAGTGGGCGATGCACGTATAGTAAAAATCACGACGGAAATATGATTTATTTATCGGTGAGGGAAATTTGTCTGGCATCGTCGATCAAGTGCTCAACGGCGTCGTCAAGGGCGCGCTGTCTGAAATCCTCACCAAGACCGGTATCCGCAAAACCCGCCGCACGCGCCGGACGAAAAACAGCGGCTCCCTCGCAGGCGGCATCGTCGGATCAGTCCTCGAAGCCGCGATCAACGCCGCCGTCAAACCCAAGCCGGCCAAGAAACAGGTGAGCAAAAGACGCACCGCCGCCGCGCGCAGCCGGCAGAGATATCGGTGATGAATTGTCTCCGTCTGCTTATCGCCTGCGCTCTACTAACGTTCTTGGGGCCGCAACAAGGCGCAGCGGAGGATACAAGCGAAAAAGAGATCAGGGTCGGCTTCGGCATATTGCTCGACAATGCAGAGCCGATTGCGGGCAAGACCATATGTAAGGTCGGTCAAACCTGTCGCCTGTTCGAACAGAAAAGCCCTAAGCTCATTATCGATCTTGAGGTCATCGCCCAAGCCAGCAGTTGGACCAGTGAAATGTGGATCGACTGCGAGCGTGATTGTTCGCTAGCGAACGGCCGGTCGCGCATGAAGCTCCAGAGCCAACGGGAACTGGATCTTTTTTCCGGTGAAGAGACCGGCATATTCACCCTGCTTGTCTCCAAGCCGCGCAAGACGATGGGAAAAATACTGCTCATATATCCGGATCCCTGACGGATACTGCTTAACAAGAAATCCCGTCTCCATTCTTCGATGCCACACCCGCAGTTTTTTACGCTTTCCGGGTGGAAATCGCGCCGCGACATGTTATCTAGGAACAAACAGAAAGCAGCGGCCTTGAACCGCATGTGAAAGGAATAAGCCTATGAGCGGCATTCACGACATGATCGACAGCGAAGTGAAGAGCAACGACATCGTTCTTTTCATGAAGGGCACCCCGCAATTTCCGCAGTGCGGCTTTTCCGGCCAGGTGGTACAGATTCTCGATTATCTCGGCGTCGACTACAAAGGCATCAACGTGCTTGCCGATGCTGACATCCGTCAGGGTATCAAGGACTATTCCAACTGGCCAACCATTCCGCAGCTCTACGTCAAGGGCGAATTCGTCGGCGGCTGTGACATCGTAAGAGAGATGTTCCAGTCCGGCGAACTGCAGAATCACTTCCAAGAACAGGGTATCAGCGTCCGCGGCGCGGCCTGATTTCGGCCGGTTCATCCGGCCCACCCTGATTGTCAGAAATGTATGCCAGGCGTTGCTTCATGCAACGCCTTTGCCGTTCTTTTTGGGGCAATCCTGTGACAAATCTTTCACAATCCACCGCTTCGCGCGCAGGCTCGATGGGGCGCACGGAATTTATTGCGCTGGCCGCAATGCTGATGGCGCTGAACGCGCTTGCCATCGACATCATGCTGCCCGGTCTTCAGGAAATCGGTGCCTCGCTGGGCGTCGAGAACGAAAATCACCGCCAATACGTGATTTCCACCTATCTTCTCGGCTTCGGCATCGCCCAGCTTCTGTATGGACCGATCTCGGACCGTTTCGGCCGCCGCAAGCCGATGCTCGTCGGTCTGGCCATCTATATCATCTCCGCCATTGCCGTGGTCTTCGTACCGTCATTCTCCGGCCTCCTGGTCCTGCGCTTCATCCAGGGCATCGGTTCGGCGGCGACGCGTGTCATCACCATCTCGATCGTCCGTGACATCTATGGCGGCCGTCAGATGGCGGAAGTCATGTCGCTGATCATGATGGTCTTCATGGTCGTTCCGGTCATCGCGCCCGGCACCGGCCAGATCGTGCTTTTCTTCGGCAACTGGCATCTGATCTTTGCCTTCATGGCCGGCATCGCCGCCGTCGTGACGGCCTGGATGTATTTCCGCCTGCCGGAAACCCTGCATCCGGATGATGTCCGCCCTTTCACCGCCCGTTCGGTGCTCGGTGGCTTCAAGATCGTGCTCACCAACCGTATCGCGCTCTGTTATACGCTTTCGAGCACCTTCATCTTCGGCGCGCTGTTCGGCTTCATCAACTCGGCTGAACAGGTCTATAAGGGCATTTATGGCCTCGGCGCATGGTTTGCGGCGGCCTTTGCCGGCGTTGCGCTGTTCATGGCCTTCTCGTCGTTCATCAATGCAAGGCTGGTCGGCAGGTTCGGCATGCGCAAGCTGTCGCACGGATCGCTGCTCGGCTTCATCGCCATCACCTTTATCTGGCTGGTGGTGCAGATGCTGGGACCGGAGCCGATGCCCTTTGCCATCTTCATCGTGTTCTTTGCGCTGGCCATGTTCCAGTTCGGCTGGATCGGCTCGAACTTCAACTCGCTTGCCATGGAGCCGCTCGGCCATGTCGCCGGCACCGCCTCCTCCGTCATCGGTTTCATGGGAACCGTCGGCGGTTCGCTGATCGGCGCCGGCATCGGCCAGGCTTTCGACGGCACGGCGCTGCCGATGGTGGCCGGCTTCTTCGTCGTCTCCATCATCGGCCTGATCTTCGTGCTGATCGGCGAAAAGGGCATGCTGTTTCAGGCGCACAACAAGCCGACACGGTGAGAGCCATTGGAAAAAGGAAAGGGCGCGGAACAGAATTCCGCGCCCTTTTTGTTTGGGTACAAGCTGACCTCATCCGCCCGCCGTCACCCCGGACCTGGTCCGGGGTGCAGCCAGCCCAAGCCCCTGGGTTGAGAAAAGTCTTTCCGCCGCGCAGACGCGCCGCGGCTGGATGCCGCATCAAGTCCGGCGTGACGGTGGAGGGTGTTGCGTCATCCCCCCGAATCCGAAGCTTCACACCGTAAAAATCTTCTCGCGCAGCAATTCCCAGGTCTCCTGATCCGGCGCCAGCAGCAGCCCGCCATCCACATGGCGCGGCAGATAGGGCGAGCCATCGAGGCGGGCAGCGTAGGCACCCGATTCCTGCGAGATCAGCGTACCGGCCAGATGGTCCCACGGCATCAGCTTGTTATACATCAGGAAGTGCATGTGGCCGCCGCAGAACAGGCGATATTCATGCGCCGCGCAGCGATAGCTGGTGAAGAGCCGCACATCCGCAAGGTTCAGCAGCACCTTGCGGCGGGTCTCTATGTCGAAATAGCCGGTATTGGCGATGCCGACCATCTGCGACAGTTCCGGCGCCGGCACGACCGACATCTGCGTCTGCGCGCCATCGGCGCTGCAAAGCCATGCGCCGGAGCCTTTTTCAGCAATCGCCCAGTCATTGCCCATCGGATCGAAGATCAGGCCGGCAACGGTCTCGCCCTTGGAGATGACGCTCATCATCACGCCGAAGAGCGGCAGGCCGGAAGCGAAATTATAGGTGCCGTCGATCGGATCGACCACCACGGCCAGATCGGCATCGGCAAGCTTGCCGAGCAGCGAGGCATCCGCCGCCACCGCCTCTTCGCCGATGAACAGCGCATCGGGCATGATGTCCTGTACGCGGGCGCGGATCAACCGCTCGGCGGCCTCGTCGGCCTCGGTGACGAGATCGATCGCCTCGGACTTTATCCTGACGTCGCCATCGCCCAGATTGCGGAACCGCGGCAGGATTTCCACTGCTGCCGCCTCCTGAAGCGCGTTGGCGAGAGAGGCGATGTCGAGTTCGAGGGCCATGGGCGATATCCTTCTTTCTGAGCGCAACGACTATAAGGCGACGATTTCCCGTCGCAGCATCTTCCAGCTTTCCTTGTCGGGGGCAGACAGGATGCCACCCGCCATTTGTCCCGGCCGATAGGGCGTATTGTCGAAACGGGCCGTATAACCGCCCGCCTCCTGATGAATGAGCACGCCGGCGAGGTGATCCCAGGGCATCAGCTTTTCATGGCCGATGAAATGCAGCTTGCCGGCCGAGACGAGCCAATATTCGTGCGCCGAACAATTCAGCGAAAACGCCATCCTTGTCTTCGCCATATTGGCGGCAATCACCGGGCGGCGATCCTGATGGCTGTGGCCCCAGGAAAAGATGCCGACCATTTCGGACAACGGCACGGGATCGGCAACCCGGAGCTTCGCCTGCGAGCCGTTCCTGCGATTGAGAAACGCACCCTCGCCCTTCAGTGCAAGAATGGTATCGCCCATGACAGGATCGTGGATGATGCCCGCCACCGTTTCGCCCTTGACGGTGACCGCAAGCAGCGTACCGAAAGCGGGAAAACCGGAAGCATAGTTGAAAGTGCCATCGATGGGATCGATCACGAAGGCGAGCGGCGCATCGGCAAGGGCGGAAACGACGGACCGGTCGGCGTCATAGGTTTCCTCACCGACGATATGGGCCGTCGGAAACCGCTGCAACAACGCGGCGGTAATCGCCTTTTCCGCGAGAATATCGGCCTCGGTGACGAGATCGACGGCGGAGGTTTTTTCCGATACGGCGCTGGCGCCCAGGTTTCGGAAGCGGGGCAGGATGACATCGGTACCGGCAGCGGCAACGGTGGAAACGAGGAAGTCGATATCTTTATCGGAAAGGCTCATGGCGCGGGGCACTTCTTCATCAGGGAGGGCTGGCCTCACTACGCTCTTCAGGTGACGCCCCGGTGACAGCAAGCGCCGAAAAATCAAAAAGCCTGGGATCAAGCAGATGCGAAGGGTTTACATGCGCAAGTGCCCGCAGCATCACATCCTTGCGGCCCGGCATACGCCGTTCGATATCCGCCAGCATCTCTTTCATGATATTGCGCTGAAGCCCGTCCTGCGAGCCGCAGAGGTCGCAGGGAATGATCGGGAATTCCATCGCCGCCGCAAATTTCGCCATATCGTCTTCGGCGCAATAGGCAAGCGGGCGCAGGACCATCAGGTCGCCCTCGTCATTCAAAAGCTTCGCCGGCATTCCGGCCAGCCGGCCGCCGTGGAAGAAGTTCATGAAAAAGGTCTCGAGAATATCCTCGCGATGATGACCGAGCAGCAATGCGTCGCAGCCCTCCTCCCGCGCGATGCGGTAGAGATTGCCACGCCGGAGCCGCGAACAGAGCGAACAGTAAGTGCCGCCGGAAGGCACCTTTTCCTTCACCACCGAATAGGTATCGCGATATTCGATGCGATGGACGACACCGATCTTCGCCAGATACTCCGGCAGGACGTGTTTGGGAAAATTCGGCTGGCCCTGATCGAGATTGCAGGCCACCAGTTCCACCGGCAAAAGCCCGCGCCATTTGAGATCGAGCAGCAGCGCCAGAAGACCGTAGCTGTCCTTGCCGCCGGAAAGGCCGACAAGCCAGCGCTTCTGGCCGTTCAGCATGCCGAAATCTTCAAACGCCTGCCGCACATTACGCAGCAGCCGCTTGCGCAGCTTGTTGAACGAGACCGACCGCGGCGCGTTGTCGAACAGCGGATGCGAACTGCCGTTTTCCTCGGACGCGTCGTGATCCACCCCGATTGGTGCGGCCCCGGCCTGATCTACAAAGTCATCGATCTTGGTGAGAATGTTCATCATCCGCTCGCTCCGGCACGACTGCCGTTCTTCATGCAGGCAATGCCCCCATCCGCCGGCAATATCAAGCCCCGAATACCGACCAGCCGGTTTTCGTCGCCAGCAATTCCAGCGCCTGTGACCCGAGCGCCGAATTGCCGACCTTGTTGAGACCCGGCGACCAGACGGCAATCGACGCCTTGCCGGGCGCCACCGCCATGATACCGCCGCCGACGCCGCTCTTGCCGGGCAGACCGACATGATAGGCGAAATCGCCCGATCCGTCATAATGGCCGCAGGTCAGCATCAGCGCATTGATGCGCCGCGCCCGGCGGTCTGAAACGACCGTGTGACCGGTCAACGGATTGCGGCCGCGATTGGCGAGGAAGAGGCCAGCACGGGATAGCTGGGCGCAGGTCATCGACAGCGCACACTGATGGAAATAAACGCCGAGCGTATATTCCACCGGGTGGTGCAGATTGCCGAAGGAGCGCATGAAATTGGCAAGTGCGAAATTGCGGAAACCCGTCGCCTGCTCGGATTTCGCCACCGTATCGTCGATACTGATCGTATCGTCGTCAGCGAGATAACGAACGAAGCGCAGAAGCTCGCCGATCGCCTCGCGCGGCTGGTGGCCGGAAAGAACGATATCGGTCACCACGATGGCGCCCGCGTTCACAAAGGGATTGCGCGGGATGCCGTGCTCATGCTCCAGCTGGACGATGGAGTTGAAGGAAGAGCCTGAAGGTTCGCGCCCCACCCGGTTCCACACCGTCTCACCGGCCTTGCCGAGCGCCAGCGTCAGCATGAAGACCTTGGAGATACTCTGGATCGAAAACGGGGTGAGCGCATTGCCGGCCGTATAGGTGGTTCCATCGACGGTGGTGATGGCAATGCCGAACTGGTTGGGATCGACCTTGGCGAGTTCGGGAATGTAATCCGCAACCTTCCCCTCGCCCAGTCTTGGCAGCATGCTGTCATAGATGGAATCGACGATACCCTGAATGTCCTGCATGCAAAGCCTTCCCCGGCAAACAAAAAAGCCGCCCCGAAGGGCGGCTTTCTGAATACTGAAACGCGTCGATTAACGCGAGTAGAATTCGACGACCAGATGCGGTTCCATGACGACCGGGTACGGAACGTCGGAGAGAGCCGGAACGCGGGCGTAGGTCGCAACCATCTTGTTGTGGTCAACTTCGATGTAGTCCGGAACGTCACGCTCAGCGAGCTGAACGGCTTCCAGAACGGTTACGAGCTGCTTGGACTTCTGGCGAACTTCGATGACGTCGCCCGGCTTGCAGCGGTAAGAACCGATGTTGACGCGAACGCCGTTAACCGTGACGTGGCCATGGTTGATGAACTGGCGCGATGCGAAAACGGTCGGAACGAACTTGGCGCGGTAGACGATGGCGTCCAGACGCGACTCGAGCAGGCCGATGAGGTTTTCGGAAGTGTCACCCTTGCGACGGTTTGCTTCGTCGAAAGTGGCGCGGAACTGCTTTTCGCGCAGTTCGCCGTAGTAGCCCTTGAGCTTCTGCTTGGCGCGCAGCTGCGTGCCGAAGTCGCTCATCTTGCCCTTGCGGCGCTGGCCGTGCTGGCCCGGGCCGTATTCGCGGCGGTTAACCGGGGACTTCGGACGACCCCAGATGTTTTCGCCCATGCGGCGGTCAATTTTGTACTTAGCCGATTCGCGCTTGCTCATCGTATTTCCTTCTCAAAAGGTTATGCCGGTCTGTTGCCAAACCGGTTTAAGGAAACACGCCCTCCTCTGAAGCCCGTTTCAGGGCCTCTGACAGGCTTCTCACATGCAAATGGAGAAACCACGGGACATGTCGGTGATATTGACCGCCGAACGTCAGCCTTTAAACTGCAAGGCAGTCAACAAAACACACCGGACATCACTGCCCGGCGTTGGGGCGGCTTCTATAGTCGTTTTACAAATTTGTCAAACAGCGCCTGCCGATTTTTTCTCGGCCCTGCCCTTGAAAAGATCGAGGGGCCACCCATTTACCCATCGTGATCAGAACTCGGGCCCCTCTGACGTGTTACCGGACAACACGTGATGTCGAGTTTCTTTAGGTTGGGGCCCACGTATATTCTTGACACACGTTCCCCATCCGCAAAGCCAACCTCGTCCGGCTAAAGGTTGACTGATGGAGTTCCTCCTCAACGATTTTCTCGGTACCCCCACATGGATGTGGGCGGTCTTCATTTCTCTCGTCCTTGGCCTGCTCGCGCTCGATCTCGGCGTTCTGCACAAGAATTCCAAGGAAATCGGCATTCGTGAAAGCCTGCTGATGTCCGGCTTTTATATTGCCATCGGTTTGGCCTTCGGCGGCTGGATCTGGTATCAGTCCGGCCAGCAATCGGCGATGGAATATGTCACCGGTTTCGTGGTCGAAAAAAGCCTGGCGATGGACAATATCTTCATCATCGCCATGATCTTCTCTTATTTCGCCATTCCCCGTCAGTACCAGCACCGTGTGCTGCTCTGGGGTATCCTCGGCGTCATCATCCTGCGCGGCATCATGATCGCCGGCGGTGCGGCCATCGTCGAAAACTTCCACTGGGTGCTTTATCTCTTTGCGGCCTTCCTCGTCTTCACGGGCCTCAAGATGCTGTTCTCGTCCGACCATGACGAGGCCGATATCGGCAACAACCGCATCCTGAAATTCCTGCGCAGCCGCCTGCCGGTGACGGAAAAGCTGCATGGCGAGAAATTCTTCGTCAAGGAAACGGATGCGACCACCGGCAAGCTGAAAACCTTCGTGACGCCGCTCTTCCTGGCGCTCATCATGGTCGAAATCGCCGACCTGATCTTCGCGGTCGATTCGATCCCGGCGATCTTCGCGATCACCACCGATCCGTTTATCGTCTATACCTCGAACATCTTCGCGATCCTTGGCCTGCGCGCCCTCTATTTTGCGCTTGCCGCCCTGATCCACCGCTTCGCTTATCTGAAATATGCGCTGGCTGCGGTTCTGGTCTTCGTCGGTTCGAAAATCTTCGTCGCCGATATGCTCGGCATCGCCAAGATCCCGCCCGCCGTCTCGCTCGGCGTCACGGTCGCCATCCTCGCAACCGGCATCATCGGTTCGCTGATCGCGACGCGGAAAGAAGTGAAGGCAGTCGAGTAATGATGAGCAAGGAGGAGGCGATTGTGCCGTCTCCTCCTCTCCCAGACGCTCCGCTGATGGGTGAGTTTGCCACCGCTATACACGCCGTCACCCCGGACTTGATCCGGGGTCCAGCGCGATCAAGTCCTTGATCGCAATAGACTCTTCTCACGGCGCAGACGCGCCGTGACTGGATGCCGGATCAAGTCCGGCATGACGGAAGGTAAGTCTAACAGGAACCCCGCCAACCTCATTCCGCCGCAAGCCGCGCATCATCCTCAGCCGCATCCGCATCGCCGGGTGCGGTTTTTGCGTCGAGATCGGGAAACGCCACGATGCGCTTGCCGGAGAAATCGGCATGCACCACCACGAGCTCCTTCTCTTCGAAATAGCCGAGCAGACGCCGCGCACGGCGGGCGGAATGGGTGCCATAGGCGCGGGCAATGCGGGCATCCGACGGGCAAGGCTCCTCGCCAAGAGCGGCCTTGACCAGCAGCAGGAAGACTCCCTGCAGGTCATCGGAAACCGACATGGACAATTCCAGCGCCTTCTCCCAGCCTTCGCTTGCCGCCATCGCCGCATCCACGCCGGAGCGGGCAATCGCCACCTGCCGGCGGAATTCCGCCAGCGTCATCGGCGTGCCGGGAATGCGGCGCATACGGGCGCGCACCAGAAAATCCTGATAAAGCACGGCATCCGTGCGATAGGCCGATTGTGGATCGTCGAGAATTTCAACGAGAACCGCACCGATCTTTTCCTCACGCTCTTCCGGCGTCAGTTCCGGCTGACCTGCACGCGGCGATTGCTCCGGTGTAGGGCCAACGGCGGCGGGCGTGGAACGGGAGAGTTCGGCGAGAATATCCGTGGTCGGGCGTGGTGCCGGCGGCGTGCGGCGCACGGCGGCGCGCGTGAATTCTTCCGGGTCCGGCGTGAAGATCAGGTCTTCTACATCCTGCGGTGCATCCGGCAACGGCATCAGCTTTGGCGAAGATGAGCGCGCCGAGGTCTCCACCGCTCCAATGACGATGGGCAGCGGGCGACGCGAAAGCGCCGGGCCGAGCGCCACGAAATTGCCGCGCTGCAGATCGCGGAACATTTCCGCCTGTCGCCGGTCCATGCCGAGCAGGTCCGCAGCGCGCGCCATGTCGATATCGAGGAAAGTACGGCCCATCAGGAAGTTCGAGGCTTCAGCCGCCACGTTCTTGGCGAGCTTCGCAAGACGCTGCGTGGCAATGACGCCGGCAAGACCGCGCTTGCGGCCACGGCACATCAGATTGGTCATGGCGCCAAGCGACGCCTTGCGCGCATCCTCCGTCACTTCACCGGCAACGGAGGGCGCAAACATCTGCGCCTCATCCACGACCACAAGCACCGGATACCAGAATTCGCGGTCGGCATCGAACAGGCCGTTGAGGAAGGCGGCTGCGGCCCGCATCTGCTGTTCGATATCGAGACCTTCCAGCGTCAGCACGCAGGAAACGCGGTGCTGGCGAATGCGGTTGGCAATGCCGGCAAGCTCGGCTTCGGTGCGCTCGCCATCCACCACCACATGACCGAACCTGTCGGAAAGCGTGACGAAATCACCCTCGGGATCGATGATGACCTGCTGCACCCATGGCGCCGATTGCTCCAGCAGCCGGCGCAGCAGATGCGACTTGCCGGAACCGGAATTGCCCTGCACCAGCAAACGCGTCGCAAGCAATTCCTCGATATCAAGCTTGGCCTGCTGCCCGCCCGATAGGGTTCCCATGTCGATGCCGACCTGCAATGTTCAATTCCTCGTGCTGTATCCGATCCGGCCGATTCCCCTGGCGGCGGCCGAACATGCTCTTTACCAAAAAATCGCCGGTTGCGTCTGTCCCGTGCCGATAATGCACAGGCAATTGCACCGCCTCTAGGCAGCCCCGGACGAGACCCGCAAAAATGCAAGCCGTCTGCCGAACACATTCAGCATCAGCCCGATGATGACCAATGCGGCACCGACCACTTCAAAGACGGTGATATGCTCCGCAAAAGCGAGATAGGCGCTGACGAAACCGACAATCGGCACCAGCAGCGAAAACGGTGCCACCGTTCCGGCCGGATAACGCAGAAGCAGGTAGCTCCAGATGCCCGCGCCGACAATCGTCGCACCATAGGCCATGTAGATCACCACGAGAGCCATCGTCGGCGTCGCATTGAGCACGCCTTCCGCAATCGCCTCAGGCCCTTCCACCACCAGCGAAAGCAGGATCAACGGCAGAACCGGTACAAGGCTCGTCCATGCGACAAAGGAAACCGCATTCACCTGGCCGATGCGGCGATTGACGATGTTGCCGCAGGCCCAGGCAATTGCCGAGCCGACCCCCATCAGAAGCGGCACCAGGGCTGCGACCGTCATGCGTTCCACGCCGATGACCGCCAGCCCGCCAAAAGCAATGATCGCGCCGACGATCTGTGAAGGCAATGGCCGCTCGCCGAGAAACACCACGGCAAGCGCCAGCGTGAAAAAAGCCTGCGACTGCATGACGAGCGAAGCAAGCCCCGCCGGCAGGCCGAGCTTGATGGCCGGGTAAAGCAGGCCGAACTGCACGAAGCCCATCGCCATGCCGTACACGATCATATGCCGCCACGGCACATTGGGTTTCGGCAGGAAGAATACCAGCGGCACGGCAGCGAAGAAATAACGCACACCCGTCAGAAACAAAGGCGGCATGTCGGTAACGCCGACCTTGATGGCGACGAAATTGAAGCCCCACAAAAACACGGTGATCAGGGCGAGAAGTATATGCGGCAATGCCATTTTGTTATGTCCGAATTTCAGGCGATAGAGAGGTGCCTTAGGGCGTGACCGCCCTCTTCCAGCCAAAGGCAATGAGACCGGCGCCGATCAGGAGACCGCCACCCGTGCGGTTGACGATGCGCTGAACCTTCGGCTTGCGGATCGTGTTGCGGGCGGCACTTGCCAGAAGTCCATAAAGCGCCGCATTCACGGTGGCAAGCACCAGGAACGTTACCTCGAAAATCAGCACCTGTGGCCAAAACGGCAATGTCGGCACGAGAAACTGCGGCAGGAAGGCCACGAAAAACACGATGCTCTTCGGGTTCAGCGCAGTGACGATATAAGCGTGCAGGAAAATCTTGAGCGGCCTTTCACGGCCGGTCACGCCCGTCCCTTCGGCGCCTTCTCCGCCAACCGGCGAACGCCACAGCTTGATGCCGAGATAGACGAGATAAGCCGCACCGATCCATTTAAGCCCGGTGAAAAGTGCCGCCGATGTCGCAAGCAACGCCCCGAGCCCCAGCATCGACGCCGTCATCGCGGTGAAATCCCCCAGCGCCACGCCCGTCACCGTCGCGGTGCTCGCCTTACGGCCATGGCCGAGCGCGTAGGAAATCACCAGCAGGATCGTCGGTCCCGGAATGGCGAGCATGATGGCGGATGCGGCCACGAAGGCCAGCCAGTTCTCCAGCGGCATGATGAGTCTCCTTTGTCCGATTTTTGGGAGCAAGCCACGGAAACATTACTCTGGCAAGTGCTCCGTTTCCTGCTGGGCAAGACGGGCAAGTGCAGCCTCGTCGAAGCGAAGGACAACGCACTCCACCTCGCCCGCCCCAACGCGGCTGTAGAACCGTTGCGCGCCACTATTGTCGCGGCCGGTGGTGAAATCGAGCCGTGAACCGCCCTGTTCGACGACAATTTTTGCCGCCTCGCGGATCAGCGCCTCGCCGATGCCACGGCTTCTCGCCCATTCGGCGACATAAAGCTCTTTCATGAACCAGACCGGACGCAACGCCACGCCGGGAAACATCTCGAACATTGAGAGAATGCCCAGAGCGCCATCATCGACAGCAACAAGCATGATGCCGTGGCCGGAACGCAAAAATCGCCCGAGACGGGCACGCACCTCCGCCTCGCCAATCGCGCCCGCCCCCTCATAATGCCGCTCCATGTCGACAAACACAGGGCAAAGCAGCCCGATATCGGCCGTCGTGACTTTTCGGATTCGCATGGAACTCCACTCCAAAAATACGATGAAAGCACGGGATCGCGACGGTTTCATAAAACAGATAGACAGCTTCGCCGGACCTTGCGGACCGGCGAAGCACGGTTACCCCAATCAAAACCGCGGCGCCCAGTAAGGCACCTCCCAGTCTTGACGCCGCTTCCGCTCGGAGGGCGCAAGACCGATATCGTCCAGCAGGCGTTCCGGCAGATCGGTAACATCTGCCGGCGGAGCACGTGGCACCATGGCCGCAACAAGCACCGTCTTCAGAGTTTTCCAGACGCCGAATGTGACGAACAGACGGTCGACCGCATCCGGCAGCGTATATGCTACCAATGGTTGATCATTTTGCATGAGAAATCCATCCCGGCGCGGCAAAGCGACCGGGTCCTTTATCGATGGAAAACGACATGCCGGAACGACGGACGCAGCAGACGGGCCACGCTAACGCACAATTCAGATGTCGAACGAAGTGAAAATGCCAAACGGCAAAGAAATCAGGCAATAAGCCTTATCGGAGGGTAATGCCTCGGAACATGTAACCACCGATGACCATGCCGGAAATGCCAGACATGCCGTTAAGGCGCATATTAAAATCGTCAGTCATTTCGCGCCTCCTTTTATAGCGGTTACACACGAGGAGCATCTTACACGAGATGCCAGGCGCGACAAGTGGTCGCAATCTCGAATTGTAAAAGTCAAATGGGATAGATGCAAAAATACAACAGGCGCTCAGGCTGCCGAAACGCTGAGCCCAAACCCCTGCATCAGCCGCCGCGTGGCGAAGTCCGGCTTGCCCGATGTGAAGACGGCAAAGTCGAAACCATCGGGATGTTCCGCATCCTGCGGCAGCGGCACCAGATGGCGCGCCCGCCGGGCGATCGCCTCGGCGGGGTCGAGCCAGTCCACCGGCCAGGGCGCCAGCCGGCGAAACACATTGGCCATGAAGGGATAGTGGGTACAGGCCAACACGACGATATCGGTGCGCTTGCCCTCGCTCTCGATGAAGCAGGGTTCGATTTCGGCCAGCACCGTCTCGTCCGAAACCGGCTCGCCCCTGATCCAGCTTTCCGCCATGCGCGCCAGATTTTCCGAGCCCACGAGACGGACATGGCATTGCGTCGCGAAGGACTGGATGAGATCACGCGTGTAAGCGCGCTTGACGGTGCCCGGCGTCGCCAGCACGGAGACGAGGCCGGAGCGGGTGCGCTCCGCCGCCGGCTTGATAGCGGGAACGGTGCCGACGAAGGTCATCTGCGGAAACCGGGCGCGAAGATCGGCTCCGGCCAGCGTGAAGGCGGTGTTGCAGGCGATAATGCAGACTTCCGGGCTGTAGTCCTGTAGCAGCGTTTCGAAGAGCGAGAGAATACGCGTCTTCAGCGCCTCCTCTTCCCATCCGCCATAGGGAAAACCCGCATCGTCGGCCACATAGATGAAACCGCGCTCGGGCATCAGCACGCGCGCCTCGCGCAGCACGGTCAGCCCGCCAATGCCGGAATCAAATACCAGTACCGGTTTCAGCACATCGGCCGCAGCCTCACTCGTCTTCAGCATTCTCCCCGGTCCTCTCCGAATTGGCGCCCTCAGCCGACGGCGCGGCCCGGCCTGACTGCTTTGGCCACTGCCGGGGGAAACGGTCGAGCGAATTGATCACGCCGCGGACAACGCTGATTTCCTGCTCGGAAAAACCCCGTCTCGACAGCACGGCACGCAGATTGTCGACCATTTTCGGCTTTTTTTCAGCAGGATGAAAATAACCGCGCGCATCCAGCGCTTCCTCGATATGTTCGAACAGGCCGAAAACCTGCTCCTTGGTCGAAGGTCGCTGCTCGACGGACTGGAAAAGCGTTTCACCCAGGTCGTCCATGCCTGATTTCATCCATTCATAGGACATCAGCAGCACCGCCTGCGCAATGTTCAGCGAGGCAAAGGCGGGGTTGACCGGGAAGGTCACGATCTCGTCGGCCAGCGCCACTTCCTCGTTCGTCAGCCCCCAGCGCTCCCGCCCGAACAGGATACCGGTCTTTTCGCCAGCCTTGAATTTTGCCCTGAGCGTATCGGCGGCGGTTACCGGCGCCCGCACCGGCTTGAAACCGTAACGCTCGCGCGCCGTCGTGGCATAAACGAAATTGAGATCCTTGATCGCCTCTTCCAGCGTCTCGAATACCCTGGTGCCGTCAATGACATGATCGGCCTTGGAAGCGGCAGCACGCGCCTTCTCGCTCGGCCAGCCATCACGCGGATTGACCAGACGCAGTTCGGAAAGGCCGAAATTGGCCATCGCCCGTGCCACCATGCCGATATTTTCGCCGAGCTGCGGCTCGACCAGAATGATCGCCGGGCCTTCCGCCAGAAGTTCGAGCTCGCTGTTAGTGCCTGCCATCGTCGTTTCCAGTCTTTTGAAGCGTCGCATCGATTTTCAGCCCGACGCGCTAAAGCGCGCTTCACTGGCACAGATCCGCGTCAAAATCAAAGCCGGCGCGGGGAAAGCCTGGACCAGCCTGCTGGCAAGACGCCCTATTGCTCTCCCTTGATGATCGTCGCCATTTCTTCGCGCAGCGAATCCCTGCCCTCATCGCCAACCCGGTGAATATCGCTGATGACCGGCCGGCCGTCTTCCTCGATGACATCGAAATGCACCTCGTCGACGGTTGCCTTCATTTCCGCCTCGTCCATGCAGGCCCAGAGCTTGAACTTCGCCGTCACGTTAGTCACGCCGTCCTTCACCGCGCCCGGCGTTACCGAGACATCCGCCAGCGGGCAGCCATCCTGCGAGTTCGTCACGACATCGTAACCGAAGGGATCGCCGGTCTCGCCGCTTTCCGCCTCGTAAGCCGGCTTCTTGGATGCTTCGCGATATTGGGTGACGAAGTCCTTGCTGAACAGGCTGGTCAGCATGTCCTCATCGAAAATATATTTCCAGTTTTCCGCATCGCCGGACCAGTTCTTCACGGTGATATCCATCACCTTCTGGACGGGATCGGCAGGCCCTGCCGCAAGGGCGCTGTGCGAAAAGAGGACGGCGGCAGTCAAAAGCAGAATATTCCGCATGATGTGATCCCGGGATTGGCCCGACGGCGGGCGAAGCGATTCGCCTGACTGTATTCCGGCATTGTGGTTTGGCAATGCGCAAAGCGTTATTGCGCTGCGCCAAAAAAGCGCCCCCCATGGCTTTGCCTCAGGCGCGTGCGATGCTATAGCCGCACCGGATATTTTTCCGACTATTGGCGTCAACAGGCGCCACAGCTTCGAAGGTGAGGAATTCATGGCAAAGATCAAGGTAGCCAATCCGGTCGTCGATCTCGACGGCGACGAAATGACCCGTATTATCTGGCAGCTGATCAAGGACAAGCTGATCCTGCCTTACCTCGATCTCGATATCGAATATTACGACCTCTCGGTTGAAAACCGCGATGCCACCAACGACCAGGTCACCGTCGATGCGGCACACGCCATCAAGAAGCACGGCGTCGGCATCAAATGCGCCACGATCACCCCGGATGAAGCCCGCGTCGAGGAATTCGGCCTGAAGCAGATGTGGAAGAGCCCGAACGGCACGATCCGCAACATTCTGGGCGGCGTCATCTTCCGCGAGCCGATCATCTGCAAGAACGTTCCGCGCCTCGTTCCCGGCTGGACCAAGCCGATCGTCGTCGGCCGCCACGCTTTCGGCGACCAGTACAAGGCAACCGATTTCAAGTTCCCCGGCAAGGGCAAGCTGACGATCAAGTTCGTCGGCGAAGACGGCCAGGTCATCGAAAAGGACGTCTTCGACGCTCCGAGCGCCGGCGTGGCGCTTGCCATGTACAACCTCGACGAATCCATCCGCGAATTCGCCCGCGCATCCATGAACTACGGCCTGATGCGCAAGTGGCCGGTTTACCTCTCCACGAAGAACACCATCCTCAAGGCCTATGACGGCCGCTTCAAGGATATCTTCGAAGAAGTCTACCAGAACGAATTCAAGAAGCAGTTCGACGAAATCGGCATCACCTATGAGCACCGCCTGATCGACGACATGGTCGCTTCCGCGCTGAAGTGGTCCGGCGGCTACATCTGGGCCTGCAAGAACTACGACGGCGACGTTCAGTCCGACACGGTTGCTCAGGGCTTCGGCTCGCTCGGCCTGATGACTTCCGTTCTCCTGTCTCCCGATGGCCGCACGGTCGAAGCCGAAGCCGCACACGGCACGGTGACGCGCCACTACCGCCAGCACCAGAAGGGTCAGGAAACCTCGACCAACTCGATCGCCTCGATCTTCGCCTGGACCCGTGGCCTCGCCCACCGCGCCAAGCTGGACGACAATGCCGAACTGGCAAAATTCGCGACAACGCTCGAAACCGTCTGCGTCGACACCGTCGAAAGCGGCTTCATGACCAAGGATCTGGCCCTGCTCATCGGTCCGGACCAGCCCTGGCTCTCCACCACCGCGTTCCTCGACAAGATCGACGAGAACCTCAAGAAGGCGATGGCGGCTTAAGCCTCTTCACTCAGCGACATTAGAACCCGGCCTCAGCGCCGGGTTTTTTCTTTGCGCCACAAAGCTGAAACGTCAGCGCGGCGGCACGGGCCGAGCGCGCCCTCACCTCCTCGTGCGTCGGAAGACCGAGTGCGCCCGTCGCGCGCCTGATCTGCAAATCTCCGACCAGAAGCGACAGCCAGATCTCGCCCGGCCCTTCCGGCATGTCAGCGCATATGACACCGCGTTCTTCCAATGCATGAAAATAGGCCGCGAGTTTCGGCATGACGTGGTCACGGCCGTTTTCCGCCAGCAACCCTCCAAGCGCTGCATCATCACCGGCCTCCGCCGCCGCCACCCGATTGAGCAACACGGCCCGCTCTCCGAGCAGCATTGCCAATAGATCAGCCCCGAAACGGGATAGCTCATTCACCCCATCGGAAGCCTCAGCAGAGGGCAACACCAGTGCCGCAGCATTTTCGGCAACCATCGCCTCGTAAAGCCCGGCCTTGCCGCCAAACCAGCCGTAAAGCGTTTCCTTCGACGATTTGCTGACCTTTGCCAGCGCCTGCATCGAAAACGCGGCATACCCATCCCGCGCCAGCATGGTGAAGGCATGTTCGACGATCTCGCGCCGCCGCAACTCCCTGCTCTCACTACGCATGGATGCTCCCTTGACAAAATCCGTACAGGTACGTACGGAATTAATATCCGTACGTACCTGTACGGATATTAGATGGAGATTTTCATGTCCAGCTCATTTCTGCACGAGATAACCACAAAGCACTTTTCCGCGCTGGCTTCGGCAAGAGAACCGGCAATTTTTGCATCCCGTATTGCTGCGCCGCTGAGCCTTGGCATCATGGCCGGCTTTTTCTTCGCCTTCAGCAATCCCGTGATGATGGCATTCCAGCAGCTGGATGCCGATGTTTTTATTCCGGCGTTTAATGGCATCAATATCAGCGTTCGAAACGGCCTGTTCTTTATCGCCTTCTTTCTTCCGCTTGCCATGCTTTCAAGTGCCGCACTTGTCGACCGCAGCAACAGGCTGTTGTGGGTGGTAGCTCTCATCATCTACACCGTCGTCGTAATCCAGACCCGAATGGTCAACGTCCCCATCAACGAGTTCTTCAAGACTGTTTCCACCGAGATACCGCAGGATTGGCAGGAACTGCGCGACCGCTGGGCGCTCTCCAATACCATCCGCGCCTTACTCACCACGATCGCCTTTGCTGTCGCGCTTTTTTCCGCAACAAGAAACACGGGGAGACACAAGCCCTCTTGATCTGGGCTGAATCGGGCAGAAAAAAGTGGAAAAAGCTAAAAAACCGGGTCGAAACGCCCGGTTTTCTTTTTTTGTTCACAGTATCTTGATTAGACGTTGCACTAGGCGCAGACTTCGATTCTGCACCGTGCCGTGGCCAGCACAACAATAAGACAAAGCTGAAACAGCATCTACTTACAGATAACTTGCCCGGCGCAGTCAAAACTTACCGCAGCGTCAGTACGATCTTCAAGGAGCGTGAGAATGATGCCGCGGATTATAAAAACACACCGCGCCAGTGAGGGACCCGCAGGGTTTCCCCATGAGGTTGCGGCTATTTTGCTTGGGGAGGCAAAACTATGAGTGAGTTGATCTTCTACACCAATCCCATGTCGCGCGGACGCATCGCGCGCTGGATGCTCGAAGAAGTGGGTGTTCCGTATAAAACGGAAATCTTGAACTTCGAAACCTCGATGAAATCGCCCGCTTACCGGCTGATAAACCCGATGGCCAAGGTGCCGGCCATCAAACATGGCGATACCATCGTCACCGAGGCAGCGGCGATCTGCGCCTATCTCGCCGATGCCTTTCCCGGCGCGAACCTTGCGCCGACACCCAAGGCGCGCGGGCTTTATTACCGCTGGATGTTCTTTGCCGCAGGCCCGCTGGAAATGGCGGCGAGCATGAAGGCGATGGGTTTCGAAGTGCCGAAGGAGAAGCTACGCATGGCCGGCTGCGGCAGCTATGCCGACGTGATGAATACGCTCGAACGGGCCGTCAGCGAAAACCGTTTCATCGCCGGCGATCTGTTCACCGCGGCCGATGTCTATGTCGGCGCCCATATCGGTTGGGGGCTGCACTTCGGCACGATCGAAAAACGCCCGGCCTTCATCGACTACATGGCCCACCTCACCGACCGCCCGGCTTTCAAGCGCGCCGCCCAGCTCGACGAGGAAGCGGCGAAGGATTTGCAGGCGACGGGATAATCGGCTCGCCCGTTTCCGGACGAACCAAGCATAGCCCGTCCGGAAATCACCCATCGGGTCGATTTTCGCGACGGGTCATTCACCGGGCTGGCCGAGCGGCTCTCCGACCTCTATCGCATGCCCGTCCGGATCGTAAAAACGAAATACTCTCTGGCCCCAGGACTGCCGCTCCAGCGGATGGATAAGCTCCACATGCGGCCCGATATTTCGAAAAGCCGCGTCCACATCCGCATGTTCGAAATAAAGCAGCATGTTGCGTCTGCCATAGGCTTCCTGCGTATCCGGCGAGGTCCGCCAGATCGTTTCCTCAAGCGACCGCCCCTCATGGATTGCAAAGCCGGTTTCAAAGAGGACGAAGTTCCCGAAATCCTCCAATATCGTCAGCCCAAGCCTGTCACGATAAAACGCCCTGGACCGGTTTATATCGCGCACGAAAGGGATGGGATTTACAAAGCGCATCACATTCTCCCTTTCATGTCCCCGGCGCCCGGCCATCCGCGCCTTTCGTTTTTGCCTTTGAAGGTCAAAACAAAAAGGCGGGGTAAAACCCCGCCTTCATGAATTGTTCCGGATCATGCGGCCAGTGCCGCGGCCACCGCTTCGATGGCCTCCTGCGCCCTGGCGCCATCCGGGCCACCGGCCTGCGCCATATCCGGGCGACCGCCACCGCCCTTGCCGCCAAGGGCTGCGGAAGCGGTACGGACGATATCGACGGCGCTGAAACGGGCCGTCAGATCTTCGGTTACGGCTGCAACAGCGCTTGCCTTGCCGTCTTCGGAAACGGCGATCAGCAGCACGACGCCGGAACCGAGATTGGCCTTCGCCTCATCGGCAAGACCCTTCAGGTCCTTGGCATCGATGCCCGACAGCGATTTCGCGAGGAAATTGACACCTGCGACCTGCTTGACGTCGCTTGCGCCGGCATCCGATGAACCGCCGCCCATGGCGAGCTTCCTGCGCGCATCCGCAAGCTCGCGCTCCAGCTTCTTGCGCTCGTCGAGCAGACCCTCGACGCGCGACAGAACATCGCCCGGCTGTACCTTCAGCGAAGACGCCAGCGCCTTCACCCGCTCATCCTGCTCGGCGAGATAGGCAAGCGCGCCCTGCCCGGTCACGGCCTCGAGACGGCGCACACCTGCACCAACGGCGCTTTCGCCGAGAATGCGGATAAGGCCGATCTGGCCGGTGGCGGCCACATGCGTGCCGCCGCACAGTTCCACGGAATAGGGACGGTTGGCTTTCGCGCCATGCAGACCCGTGCCCATCGAGACAACACGAACCTCGTCACCATATTTTTCGCCGAACAGCGCCATGGCGCCCTCGGCAATGGCGTCATCGACGCTCATCAGGCGGGTGACAACAGGCGAGTTCTGCAGCACGATCTCGTTTGCCATATCCTCGACAACCTTCAGCTCCTCGGCCGACATCGGCTTCGGATGCGATACGTCGAAACGCAGGCGCTCGGGCGCAACCAGCGAACCCTTCTGTGCCACATGGGTGCCAAGCACCTCACGCAGCGCCTCATGCAGCAGATGGGTGGCGGAATGGTTGGCGCGCAGACGCGAGCGGCGACCGTGATCGACCGTCAGCTGAACGGCATCGCCAACCTTGAGGCCGCCCCTGGATACCGTGCCCAGATGCACGAAGAGACCTTCGCCCTTCTTCTGGGTATCGGAAACGGCAAAGGCGCCATTGTCGCCGGAGATCACGCCGGTGTCGCCCATCTGGCCACCGGACTCGCCGTAAAACGGCGTCTGGTTGACGACGACCTGCACGGTCTCACCATCGGCAGCGCTGTCGACAGCCTTGCCATCCTTGACGATTGCCTGGATGACGCCTTCGGCGGTTTCGGTGTCGTAACCGAGGAACTCACTCGCGCCGAGCTTCTCCTTCAGCTCGAACCAGACGGTTTCGGTCGCCTTGTCGCCGGAACCGGCCCAGTGCGAACGGGCTTCCGCCTTCTGGCGCTCCATCGCATCGGTGAAGCCGGAAATATCGACGCCGATTTCGCGGGCGCGCAGCGCATCCTGCGTCAGGTCGAGCGGGAAGCCATAGGTGTCGTAAAGCTTGAAGGCAGTCTCGCCATCCAGCATGTCGCCCTTGTGCAGGGTCGAGGTGGCATCGGAGAGCAGCGACAGGCCGCGTTCCAGCGTCTTGCGGAAACGGGTTTCCTCAAGCTTCAGCGTCTCGGAAATCAGCGCCTCGGCGCGGACCAGTTCCGGATAGGCACGGCCCATCTGCTGCACCAGCGCCGGCAGCAGCTTGTAGATCAGCGGCTCGCGCGCGCCGAGAAGTTCGGCATGGCGCATGGCGCGGCGCATGATGCGGCGCAGGACATAACCGCGACCTTCGTTCGACGGCAGAACGCCATCGGCAATCAGGAAGGCGGACGAACGCAGATGATCGGCGATGACGCGGTGGCTGGCACGCTTTTCGCCTTCGGCCGGAACGCCGGTCGCTTCCACGGAAGCAGCTATCAGCGCACGGAACAGGTCCGTATCGTAATTGTCGTGCTTGCCCTGCAGCAGCGCCGAAATGCGCTCGAGACCCATGCCGGTATCGATCGACGGACGCGGCAGGTCGATGCGCTCTTCTTTCGTCAGCTGCTCATATTGCATGAAGACGAGGTTCCAGATTTCGATGAAACGGTCGCCGTCCTCTTCCGGCGAACCGGGCGGGCCGCCCCAGATATGATCGCCGTGATCGTAGAAGATTTCCGAACAGGGGCCGCAGGGACCGGTATCGCCCATCGCCCAGAAATTGTCGCTGGTCGGAATGCGGATGATGCGGTCGTCGGAGAAACCGGCGATCTTCTTCCAGAGGTTAAAGGCCTCGTCGTCGGTGTGATAGACCGTGACCAGCAGGCGGTTGCGGTCGATGCCGAATTCCTTGGTGATCAGGTTCCAGGCATGGGTGATCGCCTCTTCCTTGAAATAATCGCCGAAGGAGAAATTGCCGAGCATTTCGAAGAAGGTGTGGTGACGGGCGGTATAACCGACATTGTCGAGGTCGTTATGCTTGCCGCCGGCACGCACGCATTTCTGCGCCGAGGCGGCCGTGGAGTAAGGACGGCTTTCAAGACCGGTGAAGACGTTCTTGAACTGCACCATGCCGGCATTGGTGAACATCAGTGTGGGATCGTTGCGCGGCACCAGCGGGCTGGAGGGCACGATCTCGTGTCCGTTCTTCTTGAAGTAGTCGAGAAAGGTCGACCGAATTTCATTCACACCGCTCATGCCCACACACCGCTCACAGCTGGAGTCCATCATCGCCATCGGAAATGATGGCTATATTGCAAAATCACTGGCTTTTATCGTCCGCATAGTGCCCTGTCCAGCCATGCCGGCCCGCGGAGACGCATCGGCAAACAAAAAGGGCCGTGCGAGGCAAGTCGCAAGGCCCATTTTCATCAACCGTTCCGTCTGGAAATGCAGGCCCGACTTTCAGCATCGGGCTCGTTTCAGGGACAGGGTCAGCCTTCGTCGCCGTCGCCATCACCGGCTTCCGGGCCGCCATTCTGCAGGAAGCGGTCAGCGATCAGACCGGCATTCTGGCGCAGCGCCAGCTCGATCTCATTGGCCGTTTCCGGATTGTCGCGCAGGAAGGTCTTGGCGTTTTCACGCCCCTGCCCCAGACGCTGGCTGTTATAGGAGAACCAGGCACCGGATTTTTCGACGATACCGGCCTTCACGCCGAGATCGACCAGCTCACCGGTCTTGGAAACGCCTTCGCCATACATGATGTCGAATTCCACCTGCTTGAAGGGCGGGGCCATCTTGTTCTTGACGACCTTGACGCGAGTCTGGTTGCCGACAACCTCTTCGCGCTCCTTGACGGAGCCGATACGACGGATGTCGAGACGAACGGAGGCATAAAACTTCAGCGCGTTACCACCCGTCGTCGTTTCCGGCGAACCGAACATGACGCCGATCTTCATGCGGATCTGGTTGATGAAGATCACCATGCACTTCGACTTGGAGATCGACGCGGTCAGCTTGCGCAGCGCCTGGCTCATCAAACGCGCTTGAAGGCCCGGCAGGCTGTCGCCCATTTCGCCTTCGATTTCCGCCCGTGGCGTCAACGCCGCAACGGAGTCGACGACCAGCACGTCAACCGCGCCGGAACGCACCAGCGTATCGGTGATTTCCAGCGCCTGCTCGCCCGTATCCGGCTGCGAGATCAGAAGGCCCTGCAGATCCACGCCGAGCTTGCGGGCGTAAACCGGATCGAGCGCATGTTCGGCGTCGACGAAGGCGCAGATGCCGCCCTTCTTCTGGGCTTCCGCAATGGTCTGCAACGCCAGCGTCGTCTTACCCGAGCTTTCCGGACCGTAAATTTCAATGATGCGCCCCTTCGGCAGGCCGCCGATGCCGAGCGCGATATCCAGGCTGAGCGATCCCGTCGAAACGGTCTCCACCTCAACCACGTTTTCATTGGAACCGAGCTTCATGATCGATCCCTTGCCGAACGACCGTTCGATCTGGGAGAGCGCCGCTTCCAGTGCCTTGCTTTTATCCACCGATTTATCCTCTACGAGACGCAAAGAATTTTGTGCCATCCGAACCACCTTTAGGTTATTGAAGCCGCACAGGCAATGAAGCAGTATGGAAATGGTATGTACTCTATTTGTTCTCATTTCGCAAGGCTAAGCCAGCATATTGAAAACAAATAGCGATAAGTGGTTTGTTCTACTTTTGTTTTTTCCGGTTCCAATCGTGACGGCCGGACCGGCGCAAAAGTGATCGACCCGCGGTGAGGCCCGAATCGTCCGGCCTTTCCATGCGCGAAAGAGGGAAACGCAAGCGTGAAGAAAATACTCGTTCTGGGCGGCGCGCATATCGACCGGCGCGGCATGATCGAGACCGAGACGGCGCCGGGTGCCAGCAATCCCGGCTCGTGGATGGAAGAGGCCGGCGGCGGCGGTTTCAACGCCGCGCGCAATCTTTCCCGACTCGGTTTTCATGTCCGCATCATCGCCCCGCGCGGCGGCGACGTGACCGGCGAAGCGGTGGCGGAGGCCGCAAGGCAGGCGGGCGTGGAGGATACGCCGTTCACCTTCCTCGACCGCCGCACACCAAGCTACACCGCCATTCTGGAGCGCGATGGCAATCTGGTCATCGCACTGGCCGATATGGACCTCTACAAGCTTTTCACCCCCCGCCGCCTGAAGGTGCGTGCCGTGCGCGAGGCGATCACGGCGAGCGATATCCTGCTCTGCGACGCCAATCTGCCCGATGACACGCTGAAGGCGCTCGGCCTTGTCGCCCGCGCCTGCGAAAAGCCGCTCGCGGCCATCGCCATTTCGCCCGCCAAGGCGGTGAAGCTGAAGGAGGCGCTCGGCGATATCGACATTCTCTTCATGAACGAGGCGGAGGCCCGCGCCCTGACCGGCGAGACGGCGGCTGACGTCCGCGAGTGGCCAGGCATTCTGCGCAGGGCCGGGCTTGCCGGCGGCGTCGTCACCCGTGGCGCCAGCGAAGTGGTGGCCTTCAGCGAGACCGAAACGGCGATCCTCCACCCGCCCCTCATCCATGATGTAAAGGACGTGACCGGCGCGGGTGACGCCATGGCTTCCGGTTACCTTGCCGCCATCGCCGAGGGAAAGACGATTGCGGAAGCCTTGAGGCAGGGTGCGGCTGCCGCCGCCATCACCGTGCAATCGCCCTTCGCCACCTCCCAGGACCTATCAAAAGACAGTGTCGAAGCCATGTTGGGGCTTGTTCCCCAGGCCGAAATGCTGGCATGAACCCGCTTGTGTAAATTGGAACAAACGAAATGACCCGCCCCATCTCCCCGCTCCTTCCCATCGTCTATTCCCAGGAAGTCGCCGCCGCCAAGCAGCGCGGCGCGCCGATCGTCGCCCTTGAATCGACCATCATCACCCATGGCATGCCCTATCCCGGCAATATCGAGATGGCGGAAAGCGTCGAGCAGATCATCCGCGATCAGGGTGCGGTTCCGGCCACCATCGCCGTCATTCATGGCACCCTGCATATCGGCCTTGAGAAAGACCAGCTTGAGGCGCTCGCCCAGACCACCGATGCCATGAAGGTCTCGCGCGCCGATATCGCCTTCGCGATCGCCGAGCGCCGCACGGGCGCCACCACGGTTGCCGCCACCATGATCGCCGCCGCCCGCGCCGGCATCCGCGTTTTCGCCACCGGCGGCATCGGCGGGGTGCACAAAGGCGCGGAAGAGACCTTCGACATCTCCGCCGATCTGACCGAGCTGGCCAGGACGGGCGTGATCGTCGTCTGCGCCGGCGCCAAGGCAATCCTCGACATTCCAAAGACGCTGGAAGTTCTCGAAACCAATGGCGTGCCTGTTGTCACCTTCGGTTCTGAAGAATTCCCGGCCTTCTGGTCGCGCTCCTCCGGCCTGCCGAGCCCGCTCTCGCTGAACAGCCCGGCGGCGATCGCCAATTTCCAGGCGACCCGCGAACAGCTCGGCATCGAGGGCGGCATGCTGATTGCCAATCCCGTGCCGGAAGAAGACGAAATCCCGCGCGAGGAGATGGAAATCTACATCAACCGCGCCATCTCCCATGCCGAGCGCGACGAAGTCACCGGCAAGGCGGTCACACCCTATCTGCTCGGCGATATCTTCCGCTTGACGGACGGCCGCAGCCTGGAGACCAATATCGCGCTGGTGCGCAACAATGCGCGGCTGGCGGCGGAAATCGCCGTGGCGCTGGACTAACCGCCGAGGTTGGGATCATCCTCAAGTTTGTGGGCGATGGTAGGGTTCGAAAACCTCTCATCTGTCGTGCCGGACTAGATCCGGGGTGACGGATTGCGGATGATCCAACTTCGTCAAACGCCTCGGCGCTGGGGACATAGTAATCAACAAAAAAGCCCGGAAAGCTTGCGCTCTCCGGGCCTTTGTTTTCCTGCCAGAACCCAATCAGTTCTGCGCGACCGGCTTCACCAGCGGCGTGACACGGCGGATCGTGACGCGGCGGTTCTGCTGCTCCGGGCCGAGTGTCTGGACCTTCAGGTAACGCTCGCCATAGCCCTGCGTCGCGAGGTTTTCCGGCGGGATGCCGTAGACATCGGTCAGCACGTTGGCAACGGAAGCGGCGCGCTCGTCGGAAAGAACGAGGTTGCTTTCATCAGAACCCACGGCATCGGTATGGCCTTCGATCAGGAAGGTTTCGGCCGGGTTCTTTTCCAGCGCCTTGTTGATCGCGTCAGCCACCTTGCGCAGCGAACGGGCCTGCGCCATCGGAATTTCGGCGCTGCCGGTGGCAAAGGTGATCGTATCGAGGTCGATACGGCGCACCTTGTCGCGGATACGGGCCGAATACCGCACTTCGTCCAGCGAATAGACCCGCTCCACCGGCTCGACCGGCGGCTGCTCCAGGAAGCGGTAATAATCGCGGTCCGGATCGCTCGAGGTATCGATGATGTAGTCGCGGACGGGGATGCGCAGACGCATCGGCGGCAGGTCGAGGCCCGGATCACGATAGACATAATCGCGGTCCGGATCGTCCATCAGTTCCGGTGCGTAGAACAGCACATATTCCCGGCCGCGATCGTCGATGCGCGAGCGCTGGATCACGTCGCCATAACGATTGCGGATCGTCACCACCTGCGTGCCGTCACGGCGCTCCACGGTTTCGCGGACGCGACCGCCCGGCAGACGCTCGTAATAGGGCTCGCCACCATCACGGATGAAGCGCTGGTTGTCATCGCCACGCACCACGACACGGTCGCCGAATTGCAGGATGATCGGCGCATCGCGATCACGATCCCGGTCACGCGGGCGGCCCTCACGTGGCTGCCATTCGCGCACGCCTTCCGGCCGCTCATATTGCGGACGGCGGTCAATGCGCTCGCCCTGCTGGGAGGTGATCGCCTCCATTTTCACGGGCGGCGGCGGGGTCTTGCCTTCGGCGGCACCGGCGCGCTGCGCCTCGGCGTCGGAGGTCGGAACCTTCACGTCACCAGCCTGTTCGCGCTCGCGACGGCGTTGCTCACGGGCCTGATTGTTGCCGGAGCGTTCCACTTCCTTGTCGCTGTCGAGAACGGCCGCGCCCTTGTCGACCGGCAGAATGACGGTATCGGCGGTCTTGGACGGGTCCTTGGCAACCGCCTTGGCCTTGTCCAGTTCTTCCTTCGTCATCGGCGGCGCTTCCGTCTGCGGAACGGCAACCTGGTTGGGAACGGGCTCACCGGCAGGCGCCTGTCCGGTGGCAGCACCGCTCGGCGGAGGTGTCGGAGTACCCGGCAGCGGCGCTGCCGGCTCCGTCCTGCCCTGCCCTTCGGCCGGTTTTTCGGAAGGCTGCTGGCCCGGCGCAGGGTTAGGCTGGGCCTCCGGTGCCGGCGGACGCGCAGGGGTCGGCGCTTCCGTCGGAACAGGAGCTTCCTTCGCGGCGGGCTCGGGGGCTGCGGGCTTCTTCTCCGGAACGGCCTTTTCGGCCGGCTCGGACGCCTTCTCCTCTACCTGCGGCTTTTTCTCCGGCGTCGGTTTGGCGGGCTGTTCGGCATTTTCAGGGCGAGCGGCAGGCTGCTCGGCGGCAGGCTCCTTCGCACGTTCCTTGCGCGGACGCTGCTCACCCTCGCCTGCTGGCTGCTCGGCACGCTCCGGCTTGCGGGGGCGCTCCTTCGGCTGCTGTTCGGCCGGCGCGGCCTCGGGAGCAGCTTCGGGCGCCGCCTCCGGGCGCTGGCGGGCGGGGCGCTGTTCACCTTCGCCCTGCGGCTCCTGCACGCGCTCGGCGCGGCGCGGGCGCTCCTGTGGCTGTTCGGCCGGTGCGGGCTCCGGGCGGGCTTCGCGCTGCTGCGGCTCGCGCTGGGGTTCCGGCTGCGCTTCCCGCTGTGGCTCGGGGCGCGGTTCGGCGGGTACGGCTTCCGGCTTCGGCTCGGGCGGGCGTTCACGCGGCGGTTCCGGTGCCTGCTCCTGCTTCTGCGGCTCGGCCTGGGGCTGCGCCTCCTCAACCTGCTTGCGCTGTTTGCGCAGAAGCTCTTCCGGGTTCTGTTCCTCCGCGGCCTGCCCTTCCGGCTGCGCCTGCGCCAGAATCAGCGGGGTCTGGGGCATCTGCGTCTGCGCCCGTGCGGCTCCGGCAAAACCGGCAGCTGCCGGCTCCACCGCAATCGCCAGCGACATGAGGGGGAAAACCACCCCCGTCAGCAATGTGTTCTTCTTCAGCATCGGTGCTTCCTCATCTGCCATTATTGGCCGCTTGTCTCGCGACATCTTGAATCCGGCTGCGCGTGCAGGCGCTGGTCAACGCCTTACACACGCTTCGGTTCCCATGATGGACAAAGCCTTCTGTACCGGAAATGAACAGATCAAGGCGTTTTCGTGAAAGCTCTGCGGCACAATCGCGGTCACTAATATTGCAGTTGCATTTTTTGACCAACCGGACGAATAATTGCCTCGCGCAGAAGCGCCATGGACAGCAAGAACACCCTGTCGCGCCTGCGCTCATGGCATCCGCACTGAAAATAACAACAGACTGCGGATGAACGACCAAAAGAGAGGATCGAAATGCCTATTTCCACCCGTCTGCTTGCAGCCGTATCGATTGCCGCCATCTCGCTGTTTTCCGGCGCAGCCCTCGCACAGGACAAGATCGTCATCGGCACCGAAGGCGCCTACCCGCCCTTCAACAACCTAGAAGCCGACGGCACCCTGACCGGCTTCGACATCGACATCGCCAAGGCGCTGTGCGAACAGATGAAGGCCGAGTGCACCTTCGTCACCAATGACTGGGACGGCATCATCCCCGCCCTGCAGGCCAAGAAGTTCGACGCCATCATCGCGTCCATGTCGATCACGCCCGAGCGTCTCGAGAAGGTCGATTTCTCCAAGAAATATTACAACACGCCGCCGGCCATCGCCGTGCCGAAGGATTCGCCGATCAAGTCCCTCGACGATCTGAAAGGCAAGTCGCTCGGCGCCCAGGGTTCCACCACCCACTCCAACTATGCTGAAAAGCACTTCCCCGATGCCGACGTGAAGATGTATCCGACCGCCGATGAATATAAGCTCGATATCGCCAATGGCCGTATCGATGCCGTCATCGACGATATCGTCGTGCTTTCGGAATGGCTGAAGACGGATGCCGGCGCCTGCTGCAAGATCCTGACGCCGCTCAAGGTCGATGTCGAAATCAACGGCAATGGCGCGGGCATTGCGGTCCGCAAGGGTGATACGGCGCTCGCCGACAAGTTCACCGCCGCCATCGCCGGTATCCGCGCCAGCGGCAAGTACCAGGAGATCAACAAAAAATACTTCGATTTCGACGTTTACGGCGAGTAAGCCCGTTCGATCTGTTGAAATCTGGTGGCGGAAGGCTTGCCCTTCCGCCATTTTTGTTTGAAAACGTCACCATAACAATCACGGCGGCTTAAGACCGCGGGGGAAAACTGGCATGAGCGGAGCATTTTCCGCCATAGGTGCGTTCTGGACCTATGTCTCGACAATTCTCGACCCCTTCTGCGGTCCGGTCGGTCTCTTCTCGCTTTTCGGAAACGGCACCCTTGTTGCGTGTGGCGATGCGGGCTGGGGCGATGAAATCGCCTTCGGCGTCAAGGTCACGATCTCGCTGGCGCTTGCGACATTGCCTGTCGGCCTGCTGATCGGCTTCCTCATCGCGCTTGCGGCGCAATCAGAAGAAAAGTCGCTGCGGCTGGCAACCGGCATCTACACAACCATCTTCCGCGGCCTGCCGGAACTGCTGACGCTCTTCATCGTCTATTACGGCATTCAGATGCTGCTGCAGTCGGCCGCAGGGTATGTCGGCATTACCGGTCCGGTCGAGATCAACGCCTTCGTGGCCGGCATGGTCGCGCTATCGGTGGTGTTTTCATCCTATGCCTCCGAAGTGCTGCTCTCCGCCTTCAAGGCCATTCCCAAGGGCCAATATGAGGCGGGCCATGCGCTTGGCCTGTCGCGCGGCCGCACCATGGTGCTCATCATCATCCCGCAACTGGTCAGGATCGCCCTGCCCGGCATGACAAACCTCTGGGTCATCCTGCTGAAGGACACCTCCTACGTCTCGATCATCGGCCTTGCCGATATCGTCCGCCAGACCGGCATCGCCGCCCGCGTCAGCAAGGAAGCCTTCTTCTTCTACGGCATCGCCTGCCTGCTCTATCTCATCCTCGCACTTCTCTCCTCCATCGGGATCGGCTTCATCGATCGCTGGTCGCGCAAGTCGGAGGCACGCCGATGAGCCATATCAAGGAACTTCTTCCGCCGCGCCCGGCACCGGCCATTGCCGACAAGCCGCTCAACATATCGCGCATCGTCGGCATCGCCGTCATCACGCTCTGGCTATTGCTCGCCGCCGGGTTGATCTTCGCCATGATCGAAGGCTGGGACTGGGCGAAATTCGAACGTTACGGCCCGCGTTATATAGACGGCCTCATCACCACCATCACGCTGGTCGGCAGTTCGATCATTCTCGGCGCCATTCTTTCGGTGCCGATCGCCTTTGCCCGAATGTCGCAAAATCGCGTCCTCGGCGCGCTGGCCTATGCCTATGTCTACGTCTTCCGCAGCACGCCGCTTCTGGCTCAGCTTTTCCTGATCTATTACGGCCTCGGCAGCTTCCGCCCGCAACTGGAAGCCGTCGGTCTGTGGTGGTTCTTCCGCGAAGCCTGGTATTGTGGCCTGCTGTCGCTGACCCTCAACACCGCCGCCTATCAGGCCGAAATCCTGCGCGGCGCGATCCGCAGCGTGCCGCTCGGCCAGCATGAGGGCGCCGCCTCGCTCGGCATTTCAAAATTCATCACCTTCCGCAAGGTCATCCTGCCGCAGGCGCTGATCGTCGCGCTGCGCCCCTATGGCAACGAGATCATCCTGATGATCAAGGGTTCGGCGGTGGTCTCCATCGTCACGGTCTTCGACCTGATGGGCCAGACCCGCTACGCCTTTTCCCGCACATTCGACTATCAGGCCTATCTCTGGGCCGCGATCTTCTACCTGACGATCGTCGAAACGCTGCGGCATGTCTGGGCATGGCTGGAAGCCCGCCTGACACGCCACCTCAAGCGTTAATCAAAAAGCTGGCAGCACTCATCAACGAAGGCTGCCAACAATTTGAAAAATATAACAAATTTGTGACGCATCCATGACTTTGGCAAGGTTGGATTAACCCTGCCGTGTTCCCATCTCAGATACAGCGGCAATGCTGTGATCGGCAATCATGGAAACGGGAACCGCCGTCATGAACAAGGACATGGAAATGATGCTGAGAGGCTACGGCCTCACCACCGCCCAGATATTCTATCACCTGCCGGACCACCCGCTGGTTCTGCAGACCTATGTCTGGCAGGACTACGATCTGGCCCCGGACTTCCCCGAAATGCACGGCTTCCTCAAATTCTGGCAGGAAAAGCTGGACGGTCCTTTGCACTCCGTCCGCTACGTGCACCGGCAGGTCATCTCGGCGCAGGAATGGCGCGCGCTCAAAGGGGAGTTCATCATCCACTGAGCTGCCACGCCACATAAACATTGCGCCCGTCCCCGATGCGGCTTACAGCAAACCTCAACTGAAGACGCTGACGGATAAGGCACGATGACGAAGAACCAGAAAATCGACGAAGAGGCGCTTGCCGAGGCCTATAACCGCGCGCTCGCGCTTGAAAAAGCCGGCGATGTGGACGCGGCGGTGAAGGCCTATGAAGAGGTTCTGGCCATCGATCCGGACGATCACGGCGGCGCGGCCGTGCGCATCGCCGCCATGGGCCGCGGCGAGACCCCGCCGAAAGCGCCGGACGCCTATGTCGAAACCCTGTTCGACCAGCACGCCGAAGCCTTCGAGGATATCCTTGTCGAACAGCTCGGTTATGCCGTGCCGATGATGGTGCGCCAGCGGTTGCAGACGCTGAACCTCGGCCCCTTCAAGCGCCTGCTCGACCTTGGCTGCGGCACCGGCCTCACCG
This sequence comes from Rhizobium sp. UGM030330-04, assembly GCF_003208455.1. Lineage (NCBI taxonomy): Bacteria > Pseudomonadati > Pseudomonadota > Alphaproteobacteria > Hyphomicrobiales > Rhizobiaceae > Rhizobium > Rhizobium sp. UGM030330-04. Next base: position 53,818 of record NZ_QKML01000004.1, on the reverse strand, counting down.
GCGAAGCGCTGCGCGACATGGCCGACGATATCACCGGCATCGATATTTCCGAAAACATGGTCGAGATCGCCCATGAGAAGGACCTCTACGAAACGCTCTACGTCGCCGAAGCCGAGGATTTTCTCGAGGACAATGACGACGAACCCTTCGACATCATCACCGCAACCGATGTGCTGCCTTATCTCGGCGCGCTGGAACCGCTGTTTTTCGGCGCCGCCGAAAACCTCAATGCCGGCGGCCTGCTGATCTTCTCATCGGAAACCCTGCCCGAAGCGACCATGGCCGGACGCCCATACATGGTCGGCCCGCATCAGCGTTTCGCCCATGCGGAAACCTATGTTCGCGAAAGACTGGCCGCGACCGGTTTCGAGGTTCTCGAAGTGACCGACATCAATGTGCGCATGCAGGACGGCAATCCGACACCCGGCCACCTGGTGATTGCCAAGCTCAAGGGCTAATGCGACATAGGAGGCTTGTGCCCTCGACGTTTCGGCAGTTTTCTTCTCCCCGCCGGGGAGAAGAAACAAGCGGGACATGCTCGCCCTGCGTTTAAGGAACATTGCTGAATCAGCCTCTCAGCAACACCCGCCAGCAGGTTGAAGAGACTCATCTTTCCGGCCCTCTCAACTCGCCTTCGGCCGCCAGACGATATCCGCCACGTTGAGTTTCTTCGGCACGATCTTCAGATCGTAGAACTCATCGGCAAGCGCCTGCTGATAGGCGATGGCCTCATCCTGAACCAGCGAGACGCGCCCGAGATCGGCTCCGGGGCGCGTCAGCGAGACCTTGGTGACATCTTCCGGAACGCCGGTGATGGCCGCCAGTGATTTCGCGGTATCGTCAACAGTCGACTGCGCCCTCGCCCCGACATTCGCCAGTTCCTTGAGGATCAGTGGCACGAGATCCGGATTGGCCTCCACGAAATCGCCATTGGCAAGGAAATAGCTCCAGGGATCGACGATGCCTTCGGCGGTCGAAAGAACCCGCGTCGTCGGCTCCTTTTCCGCCACGGCGAAATAGGGATCCCAGATCGACCAGGCATCGATACTACCGCTGCGGAAGGCGGCCGCCGCATCCGGTGGGGCAAGATCGACGGGCGTGATGTCGTTCAACGTCAGCCCCGCCTTTCGCAGCGCCTTGACGGTGACATTATGGGCGCTGGAACCACGCTTGAAGGCGACCTTCCTGCCCTTCAAATCCTCCAGTGTTTTCAGCGGTGAATCCTTCTGCACGAGGATTGCCGATCCGCCGGCCGCCGCCTTGTAGGTGCCGACATAACGCAGATTGCCACCGGCCGCCTGCGCAAAAAGCGGCGGCACATCGCCGGTCGGACCGATGTCCAGTGCGCCGGCGCCCAGCGCCTCGAGAAGTGGCGGACCGGAAGAAAACTCCGACCATTTGACCTCGATGCCTCGATCCTTGAGGAGCGCTTCGAGCGCACCCTGGCTTTTTGCGAGCGCGATCACGCCATTCTTCTGCCAGCCGATCCGCAATGTGGTTGTCGCAGCACCTGCCCGCCTTATATGCGGTAAAAATACCGCGCCCGCCGCCCCCGCAATCAGTCCCAATGTTCCGCGTCGTGTGAGCATATGGATATCCCTCGCTGTTGCCATGTTTCGACATCAAAAGCGTAGATATTCGAGAGATTTTATCAAAATCCCGCTTTGCGCGAAGGCGACGCGAAGAGAACTGGATATGCAAATTTACCCCTGCTGGCGGAATAAGATTGTCGCGCCGCATGAAACCGCCCTGACCGCGCCCGCCACGGCGGGAAGCAGGTGGCGGGCCCGTGTGCTCGCACAACCTCGGCCGCAAACGAAAAATGCCCTCCCCGGCAGCGGAAAGGGCATTGCTCAAAGGCATGATGGGGCGGGGATCACTCCTCGCCGGACTTCGGATTATCCAGCAGCATGTAATCGAGCGGCAGTTCCGTCGTATATTTGATCTGCTCCATCGCGAAGGCGGAGGACACATCGCGAATTTCGATCTTGGCGATCATCCGCTTGTAGAAAGCGTCATAGGCCGCAATGTCAGGCACGACGACGCGCAGCAGATAATCGACATCACCACTCATGCGGTAAAATTCGACGACTTCCGGAAACTCGGACACCACCTCGGAGAAACGCTTCAGCCACTCGATGGAATGGGAGGCGGTGCGGATGGAGACGAAAACCGTGACCTTGGTGTTGACCTTGCCCGGATCAAGCAACGCCACGCGCCGGCGGATGACGCCGTCCTCCTCCATCTTCTGGATACGCCGCCAACAGGGCGTGGTGGAAAGGCCGACCTTTTTCGCCAGATCAGCGACAGCCAGCGTGGAATCCTCTTGCAGAATGCGCAAAATCTTACGGTCAAGGCGATCCAATGCGTCTATCCTCCTGAATTAATTTCCTTTCAATACACTAATTTTCACAGAAAAACAGAAAATTGTTTCACTAAAGCCGCATTTCCACATGTTGCCGCAGAACCGGAAGCAGCTCCTGCGTGAACCACGGGTTCTTTTTCAGCCAGCCGGTATTGCGCCAGCTTGGATGCGGCAGGGGGAAAATGCCGGGGCCGGAATTGGCATGCAGATAGCTGCGCCAGTCCTGCACGGTCGCGGTCATGGTCCTGCGCCGCCTTTCGCCCAGGTGAAACGCCTGCGCATATTGGCCGATGGCAAGGATAAGCTCCACCTGCGGCATCGCCGCCATCACCCGCTCACGCCATGAAGGCGCACATTCGCGCCGTGGCGGCAGATCGCTGCCCTTGTCGTCATAACCGGGAAAACAGAAACCCATGGGCACGATGGCGAAATGGTTCGGATCGTAAAACGTCTCCCGGTCGACATTCAGCCATTGCCGCAGCCTGTCGCCGGAAGCGTCGTTGAAGGGCAATCCGGTTTCATGAACGCGCAGCCCCGGCGCCTGCCCGGCAATCAGGATGCGGGCCTTCCCCGACAGGATGACCACGGGCCGTGGTTCATGCGGCAATCGGTCGGCCATTCCCCTGAACGGCATGTCGCGACAGATGCGACAGCGGGCAATCTCGCCCCGCAGCGCGTTCAGCCCATCATCGGAGCCCGGCATGGATCGATCCGCCTCAGCCATGAGACCATCCCAGAAGATAGCGGATGATGGTCAGGAAGCCGGCCGCCGGTGTTTCGATATCCGCCGCGCGGTGCTCACGCCGCCATTCGGAAGGCTTTTCGAACTCTCCCGCCCATATGCCGCGCGCTTCCCGCCGCGCCGCCGCCTGTTCCGCGGAAAACTGAAAATAACCCGAGGCAACGGCAAAGCCTGACGACACCATTTCGGCCGAAACATCCCTGCCCCCGGCGGAACAATAAACGAGCAGCCGCCCGTAGCGGTCCCTCGAACTGCCGGAACAGGAGAAATTCCCGGACGCGACCAGCCGTTGCAGAACCTGGCGGGCTTCCTGCCCGCAGGGCCAGGTTTCGGCCCCCCGCAGGCATGTCTGCGACAGTTCCGGCGCATCAATGCCGAGCAGGCGGAATCTGTCCTCGCCCTTTGACAGCGTATCACCGTCGATCACGAAGAAGCGGCCATCATAAGTCTCGCTATTGATCTGGTCGAGCTTGGCGGCAATGAGGATGCCCAGGAAAACCGCGGCAAGGAAAAGCCCGCCGTCGCGGAACCCGGAAAAACCCCTGCGCCTGCCTCCGTTTCGTCCCATGTAACAACAAACCCTTGTCAGAAATGGCAAACAAATCCTTTCACGGCAGCATCTTCTTAAGATTTTACGCGTAGCCTGCAAGCGTTCATGTCACCCCGCGTTGTAACAATGAGTAAAAGCGTCAGCACGTCCACCGACAAGATCATCGTCGACCGGTCGAAGAAACATCGCAACAAGGCGGTTTTCGACACGGTGAAGACGACGCGGGAACGCCTGCAGCAAGGTGCGGGCGCAAGCGACGCCTATGAACGCGAAATGCTGACCATGCACATCGCCGAAGCCCTTCAGGGCGCGATGATCATGCCGCTCTTCATCGTGCTCGCCTCCATCATCGGTCTCTATATCACCCGTGACATAGGGCTGATCATCTGGTCGCTGATCGCGCTAAGCTTCCACGCCATGTCGCTGGTGCTGGCCAAACGGGCCGCAAAGCAGGACATCACGGCCGAAAATCTCCAGCACTGGAAAAACCTCTTCCTTGGCATGCAGATCCTCATCGGCTGCGCCTGGGCCATGTTCGCACTGGCGGAACCGGCCCGCAACGACCCGACGCTCGTGCTTTTCTTCAAGGGTGCGACGCTGCTGATCGCACTTTCGCTCACCGCCATGGCCAATTTCATGCTGCGCCGGGCGACATTCATGACCTTTCTGCCGGTGCTGGCAGCGCTCTGCGTCACCTCCGCCTTTTCGCGCGACCCCTTCGATGTCGGTCTGGCGCTGATGTTCGGCATGGCGATCCTCTTTTGTCATCGCATCACCAGCCGGCTTTACCAGACCAGTATCAAGCTCCTGTCCTCCCAGACGGAAAAGGACGACCTGATCGCCGAACTCGAAGTCGCCAACTCGGTTTCAGATGAGGCGCGGCGGCGGGCGGAAGAGGCCAATCTGGCCAAATCACGCTTTCTCGCCTCCATGTCGCACGAGCTGCGCACGCCGCTCAACGCCATTCTCGGTTTCTCCGAGGTCATGTCGTCGGAGGTGCTCGGCCCGCTCAACAATCCGCTCTACAAGGAATATTCCGGCGATATCCACCGCTCCGGCCAGCATCTGCTCGATCTCATCAACGAAATCCTCGACCTCTCACGCATCGAGGCCGGCCGTTACGACCTGAACGAAGAAGCGATCTCGATGCTGGAAATCGCCGAGGATTGCATCGGCATGATCCAGCTTCGCGCCCGCGCCAAGAATATCAGGATTGCCCAGCAGTTCGAAAACAGCCTGCCGCAGGTCTGGGCCGATGAAAAATCCATCCGTCAGGTTATCCTCAACCTGCTGTCCAACGCCGTGAAATTCACGCCGCAGGGCGGTGAAATCCTTGTGAAAGCCGGCTGGACGGCGGGCGGCGGCCAATATGTGTCGATCAAGGATAACGGTCCCGGCATTCCCGAAGACGAAATTCCCGTGGTGCTGTCGGCCTTCGGTCAGGGATCGATCGCCATCAAGAGCGCCGAACAGGGAACCGGGCTTGGCCTGCCCATCGTTCAGGCCATTCTCGCCAAACATGACGGCCAGTTCATCCTGAAATCGAAGCTGCGCGAAGGCACCGAAGGCATCGCCATCCTGCCCGCAAAACGCGTGTTGCAGAGCCTGCCGGCCGTGGAGGAAACCCACGCGATCCAGCCGCGCCGCCGGTCTTTCGCATAAGGGCTCAAAGCCTCAGAAGAACAGCGTCGTTACCAGCGAATAAAGCACGAAAAATCCGTTCGCCATCAACAGGCAGAAAACGGCAAAGGAGCCGAGGTCCTTGGCATGTCGCCCGACCGAGGAAATTTCCGGTGAGATGCGATCCACCAGTTCCTCGATTGCCGTATTGAGCGCCTCAACCGAAAACAGCAGCAGCATCAGCACGGTAAAGACGAGAAGATGCGCAAACGGTGCGCCCACGACCAGAAGCAGGGCCAGCCCGACGCCGAAAGCGAGAACTTCGTGCCGGAACGCCGCTTCCTGCCACAGCCGGCCCAGCCCCTGCACCGAATAGCGGGCAGCGGCGAAAAGATGCCGCCAGCCTTTTTCCTTGCGAAAGGCGGGCTCGTTCTGCTTCTTTTCCGGCATCGCGTCCATCTGTGACCTCAATGATCGGTACGGGGGCTGATGCGGGTGTCCACACCCGCCGCTTCGAAAGTCGCCATGCCGGAATGGCAGGCCGCGGCAGCCTTGACGATGCCGGCGGCCAGTGCCGCACCGGTGCCTTCGCCCAGCCGCATGCCAAGCGCCAGAAGCGGCGTCTTGCCGAGCTTTTCAACAGCGGCCAGATGGCCGGGCTCACCCGAGACATGGCCGATCAGGCAATGATCGAGCGCCGAAGGATTGGCGGCTTTCAGGAGAGCCGCAGCGGCGGTTGCCACATAACCGTCGATCAGCACGGGAATACGCTGCACGCGCGCCGCGAGGATAGCGCCTGCAATCGCCGCAATCTCGCGTCCGCCGAGACGGCGCATGATTTCCAGCGGATCGGAGAGGTGGTCCTTGTGGAACTCGACAGCGGCCTTCACCGCCGCGATCTTGCGGGCCATGACCTCGCCTTCCGAACCGGTGCCGGGACCGGTCCATTCTTCCGCCGTGCCGCCGTAAAGCGCCAGATTGATCGCGGCCGCAATCGTGGTGTTGCCAATGCCCATTTCACCGACGCAGAGAAGATCGGTTCCACCGGCAATCGCTTCCATGCCGAAGGCCATGGTCGCCGCACAGTCGCGCTCCGAAAGGGCCGGCTCGCACGTGATGTCGCCAGTTGGATAATCAAGCGCCAGATCGAATATCTTCAGGCCGAGATCATTGGCGACGCAGATCTGGTTGATCGCCGCACCGCCGGCTGCAAAATTCTCCACCATCTGCTGGGTCACGGAAGTCGGATAGGGCGTAACACCATGACGGGTGACACCATGATTGCCGGCGAAAATCGCCACCAGCGGACGCGTGACGGCGGGCGAACGGCCTGACCACGCGGCCAGCCACATGGCGATTTCCTCAAGGCGGCCGAGCGAACCGGCAGGCTTGGTCAGCTGCGCATTACGCTCCTTGGCTGCCACCAGCGCGTGCGTCTCCGGGCCGGGAAGCTCACGCAACAGCGCGCGAAAATCGTCGAAGGGCAATCCGCTCATGCTCATGGTGTCGGTCTCTTTCATAGCCGGGTTGGCTTTCGCATCGGCTCATGCGTCCAGAAACTTGTGTTTTCCGGCAAATCGGTCTTTGTTGCGCCTCTCATAATCGCGGATGCGCCGCGGAACAACCGGAAATGCAAGTGCAGCAACGGAGAGAGCATGAAGGCCGGGGATTTTATAACAGATGTCATGCATTCCGTTGCCTTTCTCAGCCGCCTGCCCGTCCCTTCACGGTTTTTCAAGGATGCCGATGGCGTGTCGATGCGCCGCACCGCCCGCGCCTTTCCCGCCGCCGGCCTGCTGATCGCCCTGCCGGCGGCTTTTCTGGTGGTGATTTTCGCCTCCTTCGATGCCTCGCCGCAACTCACCGGCTGGCTCGCCATCGCCCTCACGGCGCTTTTGACGGGTGCGCTGCATGAGGATGGACTGGCCGATATGGCCGATGGTTTTGGCGCAGGCAAGGACAAGGCACGCACGCTTGAGATCATGAAGGACAGCCACATCGGCAGCTATGGCACCATCGCCATGGTGCTGTCCTTTGCCCTGCGCGCCACCGCACTCGCATCGCTGATCGAGACACTTCCCGCAAAAACTGCCGCCGCCGGCCTGATCGCCGCACTTGTCCTGAGCCGCGCGCTGATGGTGTGGCACTGGCAGGCCCTGCCCGCCGCCAAAACCTCCGGCATTGCCGCCGGCGCCGGCCAGCCCGGCGAAACCGAGCGCAATATTGCCCTGGCGATCGGGCTACTGGTCTTCATCCTCTTCACGCTGCACGCTTTGCCTCTTCTGTCGATTGCACTTGTGCTCGCGGCAGCCATTCTGGCCACCGTGCTGTTCGGCCGGCTGTGCGACAGGAAGATCGGTGGCCACACCGGCGACACCATCGGCGCCTGCCAGCAGATCACGGAGATCGTTACTCTCGTCGCCCTTGCCCTTGCGGCGTAACGGCCTGATATAGATCATCATGGAAACACCCTGCATCCATATCTGCCGCCTCGATGCGACCAACAGCCTCTGTATCGGCTGCGGCCGCACGCTGGATGAAATCGGCGGCTGGGCAGGCTATGGCGACGAGAAGCGCCGCACGATCATGCGGGCGCTGCCGCAAAGACTGGAAAATTTGAGAAAGACCGCCAAGGAGACGCATACCGCATGAACAGGCTGACCATCGTTCTCCTTGTCCTCGCCGTGGGCCTCGGCCTGCTTCTCATCAATCACGATGGTGGCCGCACGCTCGGTATAGATAATGATCAGTTCGCCCACGTTCTTTATCTTCTGCCCATCGCCGGCCTCCTGTCCGCAGGCATTCTGGCGGGAAGACGCGGCAGCTTCGGCACCGTCATCCGCCAGCTCGCCGTCTGGCTCGTCATCATCCTCGGCCTCGTTTCGCTCTATCTCTATCGTTACGACCTGCAATCCTTCGGCGACAGGCTACTCGGCGGCCTGATGCCCGGCCGCGCCGTGGTGGTGACGACGGCTGGCGGCGAACAGGAAATCGTGCTGCATAAATCGATGAGTGGCCATTTCGAGGCAAATGTGAGCGTCGAAGGCAAAACGATCCACATGCTGGTCGATACCGGCGCAAGCTCGGTGGTGCTCGCCAACGCGGATGCGGCCGCAATCGGCATCGACACGACAGGCCTGCGTTATACCGTACCGGTCATGACCGCAAACGGCCGCACGGCGGCAGCGCCAGTCAGCCTGTCGGAAATCGGCATCGGCCCAATCGTGCGCCGTAACATCCCCGCCCTCGTCGCCCAGGACGGCCAACTGGGCCAGAGCCTGCTCGGCATGAGCTTCCTGTCGACGCTCGGTTCGCTGCAGATGCAGACCGATGAATTGCGGTTGCGGGATCGATAGACCCCAGGGATCAGGGACCCTGCCGTGGCACTCTCGCACTGCTCACCGGCGCCGGAAAGGAAATACCCCATTCCAGGTGCAACCGGGATGTTCTTTTCACGCCGACCGGTCGTCGCAGAGCGTTGCCCCCTTGATTCCTTCCCATTTGATAATTTATGTTGGTTCCGTTCTCAGGGCGGGGTGCAATTCCCCACCGGCGGTATCGGGACTTGTCCCGGAGCCCGCGAGCGCTTCCGGTCTCCAAAGCCGGAAGGTCAGCAGATCCGGTGAGAGGCCGGAGCCGACGGTATAGTCCGGATGGAAGAGGACAAGGCATAAGACGCCCGCGCGTGAGCGGGCTTCGCATTGCATTGTTCGCCCAAGGGATATTTGGCGCTTCTTGAAGCGCGAAAATGCCGCAAAACGGCATAACCCCTTGAAAGGCTTGAAATAGAATGACCATTGCTAAAATTGAAGACGCGATCGATGCCATTTCCCGTGGCGAGATGGTGATTGTGGTTGACGATGAAGACCGCGAAAATGAAGGCGATATCATCGCCGCTTCCGACAGCATCACTCCGCAGCAGATCGCTTTCATGATGAACCATGCGCGCGGGCTGGTCTGCGTCGCCATGCCGGGTGAGCGTCTGGATGCGCTCGACATTCCGCTGATGGTGTCGCGCAACACCGAATCCCTCAAGACGGCCTTCACCGTCTCGGTGGACTATATTCCGGGCACCACGACAGGCATTTCCGCCGCCGACCGGGCAGAGACAGTGCGTGCGCTGGTGTCGGAGGGTTCGCGCCCGGAAGACTTCGCCCGTCCCGGCCACATCTTCCCGCTGCGCGCCAATCCGCAGGGCGTTCTCGGCCGCACCGGCCACACGGAAGCCGCCGTGGACCTCTGCCGCCTTGCCGGGAAATTCCCGTCCGGCACCATCTGCGAAGTTGCCAATGACGACGGCACCATGGCCCGCCTGCCCCAGCTCGAAGTCTTCGCCGAACGCCACGGCCTGCTCGTCGTGACGATCAAGGACCTCATTGCTTACCTCAAGGGCGAGATTGTTGAGGAAGTGGCGCAGAAGCAGGTTGCTTGAGCTGCTGCTTGTGGTGTGAATACGAAAACGCCCGGCGCAAGCCGGGCGTGATGCTTGTGAAACCGTCTGGCTTCTCCTCTTCCGTCATGCCGGACTTGATCCGGCATCCAGCCACGGCGCGTCTGCGCCGTGAGAAGAGTCTTTTGCGATCAAAGACTTGATCGCGCTGGACCCCGGATCAAGTCCGGGGTGACGGAGGGAAAAAGCCGCGTCAACCTGACCCATAGGTCTGGCGCGCCCTATCCTCCACCTCAGCGCTACCGCGTCGAAAACCCTACCAGCAGCAGAAACCGCCATCCACCAGCAGATCCACGCCCGTCACGAAGCTCGCCGCATCTGACAGCAGGAAGATCGCCGGGCCGACCATCTCATCAACGCCTGCCATGCGCTGCATCGGCGTCTGTTCTTCGAACAGCTTGGTCTGATGCACCATCTCCGGCCGCGTATTCATCGGCGTTGCGGTGTAACCCGGCGAGATGGTGTTGACGCGAATGCCGCGCCCCACCCACTCCATCGCCATGGATTTCGACATGTGGATGACGCCGGCCTTCGAGGCGTTGTAATGGCACTGCATCAGCCCGCGATTGACGATGACGCCGGACATGGAGGCGATGTTGACGATTGCACCACGACCGTTCTTCAGCATGGCATTGACTTCCGCCTGGCAGGAGAGGAAAACGCCCTTCAGGTTGATGTCCATCATCGTCTGGAACTGGCTTTCCTCCATCTCCTCGGCCGGATTGGCATTGGCGATGCCGGCGGCATTGACGGCGAGTGAAAGCGGGCCAAGCTCGGCCTCAGTACGCGCAACCGCTTCAGTCAATGCCTGCTTGCTGGTGACGTCAGCCGCAATCTGGATCGACTTGCGCCCGGCCTTGGCGATGAAATCGGCCGTCTGCGCCAGACCGTCATCGGTGCGGCGATCGAGCAGCGCGACATTGGCGCCGGACTGGGCAAGCCCCATGGCGATGCGCTGGCCGATACCGGAGCCGGCACCGGTGACAAGTGCCACCTGGCCGGAAAGATCGAACAGTTTCGGCGCGTTGAGCGTGATGGTGGACATCGGTATTTCCTTCTTCAGATGGTTGCCAGTTCCATAACCGAAACGTCGTTTGCTTCGTCACGGTTGAGGATGCCGGCCTGTTTTCCCTGCGCGAGCACGAGGATGCGGTTCGATACGCCCAGCACTTCCTCGAGATCGGAACTGACGACGATGACGGCCACGCCGCTTTTCGCCAGACCGACGATGATATCGTAAATGCCCGCGCGTGCGCCGACATCGATGCCGCGGGTCGGCTCGTCCAGCACCACCACGCGCGGATTGCGGGCAAGCCATTTGGCAATGACCACCTTCTGCTGGTTGCCACCGGAAAGATCCGACGCCGGCTGTTCGCTACGGCCCTTCACCCCGAATTTGGCGATTGCCTCCCTTGTAAAGGCGCGCTTGATGCGCGGCGTGATCCAGCCGGTGCCGACGCGGTCGAGATTGGCATAGATCAGGTTCTCGCCGATCTCGTGCTCCACCACCAGCCCCTGCAATTTGCGGTCTTCCGGCACCATGACGATGCCCTTCTCTATCGCGTCCGCCGGGCTTTTCAGCGTCAGCGCCTTGCCATCCAGCAGTACCTCACCCGCACTCGTCGGGTCAGCACCGGAAATCGCCCGCACCAGCTCGGTGCGTCCCGCGCCGATAAGACCGGCGATACCAAGGATTTCGCCGGCGCGAACGCCGAAGCTGATGTCGCGGAAGGCATTGGTCGCGCCGGTCAGCCCCTTGACCTCCAGCACCACCTTGTCCTGCGGTTCCGGCAACGCCGGGAACAGGCGCTCCAGCGAGCGGCCGACCATGCTTTCAACGATGGTACGCACCGGCGTCGCGCTATCGGCAAATTCATGCACCCGCTCGCCATCGCGCAACACGACGATGCGGTCGGTGATCTGTTTGATCTCTTCCATGCGGTGGGAAATGTAGATGATGCCGACGCCCTCGGCGCGCAGCTTGCGCACCTGCTCGAACAGTGCCTGCGTTTCCGCGCCGCCAAGCGCCGCCGTCGGCTCATCGAGGATCAGAAGTTTCGCGTCCAGCGCCAGCGCCTTGGCGATTTCAATCAGCTGCTGGTTGGCGGTGGAAAGGCCGGCTACCTTGCGGGTGGCGGGAATGTGGAGATTGAGGCGCGCCAGCTGCTGCTGGGCTCTGCGCACCATCTCGGCGCGGTCGATAACGCCGTTCTTCATCAGCCAGCGGCCGATGAAGACATTCTCAGCGATGGAAAGCTCCGGCAGAAGCTTCAGCTCCTGATGGATGAGCACGATGCCCTTGTCGATCGCCTCGCGGGGCGATGCAGGCGCGTATGGCTGCCCAAGCCATGTCATCTTGCCCTCGGACGGCTCACGCGAACCGGCGATGATACCTGACAGCGTGGATTTGCCCGCGCCGTTTTCACCCAGCAACGCCACCACTTCGCCTGGATAGACATCGAGATCGACGGCTTTCAGAACCTCAAGCGGACCATAACGTTTGCTGATGCCACGGAGCGAAAGAACCGGCTCGCGCATGACGGGACCTCCCAGGACACATAAGCAGCGGCAATGCCCAAGCCTTGCGTCCGAAATAACCTAAAGACAAACCAGTGAATGCCCCGCGCATCCCATGGGTCGCGCGGGGCAGCAGGATCAGGGATGGTTGGCGATGAAGCCTTCGACATTTTCCTTTGTCGTCAGCGTCGCATCGGAGAGCTGCACGGCCGGAACCTTCTCCCCGCCGACGATCTTGACGGCCATTTCCACAGCCATGCGGCCCATCTTCTGGGTCTGCTGCGTCGCGGTCACGTCGAACACGCCGTTCTTCAGCGCCTCAAGGGCTGCCGTATCACCATCGAAGCCGCCAACGACGATCTTCTGCGAAGGGTTGGCAACCTTGATTGCCTGCGCCGCGCCGAGCGCCAGACCATCGGCCTGTGCAAAGACGATGGAAACATCCGGATTGGCCTGCAGCATGTTCTGCATGATCTGGAAGCCTTCATCCTGGCTCCACATGTTGGACCACTGTTCGGCGACGATCTTCACGCCGGAATTGGCGTTTACCGATTCCATGCAGCCTTTGGTGCGGTCCACTTCTGGTGTCGTGCCCTTCTGGCCATGGATGATGACCATCTTGCCCGAACCACCGGCCTGCTTGATGATGTAATCGCAAACCGCCTTGGCGGAGGCGACGGAATCGGTGGCAAGGAAGGTATCGCCGGGCGCGCCATCGGCATTGCGGTCGATGTTGATGACGGGAACGCCGGCGGCCTTGGCAAGCTTTACCGGAACGGTCGCAGCGGCGGCACCGGCCGGAATATAGATCAGCGCATCGATATTCTGGGTCAGCAGATCCTGGATCTGATTGACCTGCGTCGGGCCATCGCCCTTGGCGTCAACGGTGACGACGGCAATGCCGCGCGTCTTGGCTTCGGCTTCAACGGCCTGCTTGATCTGGTTGAAGAAGTTCGCCTGCAGATTGGCGACGGCAAGGCCGATCTTCTTGACTTCGGCAGCATTGGCCTGGCCGAGCGACATGGCGAGAAGGGCGGCGGATGTCAGCAGAATGCGTGAAAATTTCATGATTATTCCTCCATTTGTTGATTGTTGACCTTCGGGCAGATCAAACCTCCTCCCCTCCGGCCGTTTTCACGCCTCCCATGCCGGGAGGGTCGTTTATTGCGCGGACGGCTCTTCGCCATCCGCAGGCAAATTCAGCTTCTGCGGCGACGCAAGGTTTCAGCGCCCACGGCCAGCACGATGACCACACCGATAATGACCTGCTGCAAAAAGGGAGAAACGTTGAGCAGATTGAGGCCATTGCGCAGCACGCCGATGATCAGCACGCCGATCAGGGTGCCGCCGATGCCGCCCGCACCACCGGAAAGCGAGGTTCCGCCGATGACGACCGCCGCAATCGTATCCAGCTCGTAACCGAAGCCGCTGGAGGGCTGCACCGAGTCGAGACGTGCCGCAAGAACGATGCCGGCAAGACCGGCCAGAACCGCACAGGCGACATAAACGCAGATCGTCACCAGCGGCACGTTGATGCCGGCAAGACGCGCCACTTCCGGGTTGCCGCCAACGGCATAGACCGTGCGGCCTTCGGAGCGGAAACGCAGGAAAATCCAGGTGACAAGCACAACAACCAGCATCAGCAGCACGGTTGCGGTCAACACGCCGAAATGACGCTCTATCGCCAGCATCATGAACCAGTCAGGAAAACCGACGATCTGCTGTCCATCGGTGATCATATTGGCGAGACCGCGCGCCACCGACATCATCGCCAGCGTGGCAATGAAGGCAGGCACCCGGAAGGCCGTCACCAGAATACCGACCACGAGGCCGCAGGCGGCAGAGGCGACAAGCGCCAGCACGATGGCCATGCCCATCGGCATGCCCGCGACATTGGCCGTCCAGCCCATGATCATCATCGACAGCGCCAGCACCGAGCCGACGGACAGATCGATGCCGCCAAGCAGGATCACGAAGGTCATGCCGACGGCCATGATGCCGAGCACTGTGATCTGGTCGAGAATGTTGAGCCCGTTTCGGAGCGACAGGAAGTTTTCGCTGGCGAAAGTCAAAAAGACACACAGCAGCAGCAGGCCCAAAAGCGGTCCGGTCGCACCACTCAGCCAGACAAGCGGGCTCCTGGTGTGCGTGACTCCCTCATTGCGTTCAAGCGCGGACATGGCTCCTCCCGATGACTGTCTTGCATTTTTTAAACCGATTAGAATAATTATTCATTATCGGCGAAACATGCATAAGCCAGTTGAGAGAAGCTTGTCAATAGGGCTTTCACGGCAATGCCGATACCGCCGGACGATAAACAATCCGCAATTCCATCTTGACAGAAACGCCACGTCTGCAATTATATAAATAGATGCATAAATATTCACACGCATGTTTTGAAGAGGATTCCATGCAGTCCCAGGAGCTAGAGCGCATTGCGCGCCAGATTCGCCTTCGCGACGTACAGGCTGTTTTTGAAGCGGGTGCGGGCCATGTCGGCGGCGAAATGTCGGCTATCGACATCATGACGGCCCTTTACTTCCGCGTCCTGCGCATCTGGCCGGATGATCCGAAGAACCCTGCCCGCGACCGCTTCGTGCTTTCCAAGGGCCATACGGCCTGCGCGCTGTATGTGACGCTGGCCAAGCGCGGTTTCATCCCGGAAGAGGAAATCTCGACCTTCCTGCAGCCGAATTCGCGCCTCAACGGCCATCCGAATTGTAACAAGGTGCCGGGTGTGGAAACCAATACCGGCCCGCTCGGTCACGGGCTGCCGGTTGCCGTCGGCATGGCCAAGGCGGCCAAGCTTTCCGGCGCGGACTACCACACCTATGTCATGACCGGCGACGGCGAGATGCAGGAAGGCTCCAACTGGGAAGCCATCATGTCCGCCGCGCAATTCGGCCTCAACAATCTGACGCTGATCGTCGATCACAACCGCTTCCAGCAGGGTGCGGCGCTTTCGGAAACCAATGATGTCGCGCCGCTTCGCCCCAAGCTCGAGGCTTTCGGCTGGGAAGTCAGCGAAATCAACGGCAACGCCATGGCGGAAGTCGTGCCGGCGCTGGAGCATCGCGGCAACCGCCCGCATTGCATCGTCGCCCACACCAACAAGGGTCACGGCATTTCCTTCATGCAGGACCGCGTTGACTGGCACCATAAGGTTCCGAGCAGGGAACAATATGAAATCGCCGTCAAAGAACTTTCGGAGACATTGTAATGAACGCGCCCGTAACCGCCGCCAAGCTTTATGACTGCCGCGACGCCTTCGCCGAAACGCTGGAAGCACTGGCCGCCGGCAATGACAGGGTCGTCGCCGTCTGCAACGATTCGGTCGGCTCCTCGAAGCTCGGCGGCTTCAAGTCGAAATTCCCCGAGCGCCTCGTCAATGTCGGCATTGCCGAACAGAACATGGTCGGCGTCGGCGCCGGTCTCGCCAATGGCGGCCAATTGCCCTTCGTCTGCGGCGCATCCTGCTTCCTCACCGGCCGCGCGCTGGAGCAGATCAAGGCTGACCTTGCTTATTCCAACGCCAATGTGAAGCTGATCGGCATCTCCTCGGGCATGGCCTATGGCGAACTCGGCCCGACGCATCATTCCATCGAAGATTTCGCCTGGACCCGCGTTCTACCGAACCTGCCGGTCATCGCCCCCTGCGACCGCATCGAAACGGCCGCCGCCGTCAAATGGGCGGCGGACTATGCCGGCCCCTGCTTCCTGCGCCTGTCACGCGTCGGCGTGCCGGATCTGCTCCCGGAAGGCCATGTCTTCGAACTCGGCCGCGCCAACCTGCTGCGTGAAGGTTCCGACCTGACGCTGATCGCCAATGGCACGCTGACCCACCGCATCGTCAAGGCCGCCGATATTCTGGCCAGCCGTGGCGTCAAGGCGCGTGTGCTGAACATGGCAACTGTGCGCCCCATCGATGAGGCGGCCATCGTCACCGCTGCGAAGGAAACCGGCGCGATCCTGACGGCTGAAGAACATTCGATCTTCGGCGGCCTCGGCTCCGCCATTGCCGAAGTCGTGGTCGAACAGGCCCCGGTGCCGATGAAGCGTCTCGGCGTTCCCGGTGTCTTCGCCCACACCGGTTCCGCCGAATGGCTGCTGGATGAATTCGGCATGGCGCCGGCCGCCATTGCGGATGCGGCCGAAGCGCTGATCAAGAGAAAATAAGGTCTCCTCCCAGTGTCGTCGCGTGTCTTCGGATGCGCGGCGACACCCTTTCTGCAATATCGTCGTTTAATCGCCGCAAGGCGGAAACGAAAAACTGCCGACGAAAGACTCCCATGATGCGCGCCATTCTGTCCATCGATCAGGGCACCACCAATTCCAAGGCCATACTCGTCTCGGAAAGCGGAGAGTTGCTGGCGCGCGGCTCATCTCCCGTCGGCATCGCCTATCCGCAGCCCGGCTGGGTGGAACAGGATCCGAACCGCATCTGGGCCTCGGTCCGTGAAGCGATCTCCGCCTGCCTCGCCGCCGCGCCCTCTAACGTCGATGTCGCAGCAATCGCCATCTCCAACCAGCGCGAATCCGTCACCATCTGGGATGGCGAAACCGGCGAGCCGCTCGGCCCGGTGCTCAGCTGGCAATGCCGCCGCACGGCGCAGGACTGCGCCGAACTGATCGAAAAGGGCCATTCCGAGCACGTCATGGCGCTGACCGGCCTGCCGATCGACCCCATGTTTCCCGGCGCAAAAATGCGCTGGCTGCTGGAGCGTGCCCCGAAGGGGCGCAAGCTCCGTGTCGGCACCATCGATAGCTGGCTCATCCATTGCTTCACCGGCGGTAAAGTCCATGCCTGCGACGCCTCCAACGCCGCCCGCAGCCAGGTGCTCGATCTCAACCGGCAGGTCTGGAGCGATGAGCTTTGCGAGCTCTTCGGCATCGATATCAACGCCCTGCCTGATCTGCGCGACAGCAACGGCGATTTTGGCACCACATCGGGCGTTCCCGGTATCAAGGACGGCACACCGATCCTCGCCGCCATCGGCGACAGCCACGCAGCCCTCTTCGGCCACGGCGCCTTCAACCCCGGCGATGGTAAGGTCACTTTCGGCACCGGCTCATCTGTGATGACCACCCTGCCGCATTTCATCGCGCCCGAACGCGGCATCACCACCACCGTTGCATGGCGGCTCGGCGGCAAACCGACCTTCGCCTTTGAAGGCAATATTCTCGTTTCGGCAGCCTCCCTGCCCTGGATGACGGAGATTCTCGGCCTGCCGGATGTCGCCGCGCTGGTGGAACTCGCCGCCACTGCCGAGCCAAACGGTCCCGGTTTCGTGCCGGCCTTCGTTGGCCTCGGTGCGCCCTATTGGGATACCAATGCGCGCGCCCTGTTCTCGCAGATCAATTTCAGCACCACGCGTGCCCAGATGGCCCGCGCCGTCACTGACTCGATTGCCTTTCAGGTCCATGACGTCTTCGCCGCCATGCGCGCGCAGTCGCCTTCGGGCTTTGGACGCCTGTTCGTGGATGGCGGGCCGAGCCAGAACCGTTTCCTGATGCAATGCGTTGCCGACATGCTGCAACACCCCGTCATCCAGCGTGACGCGCCGGAAGCCTCGGCACTGGGTGCCGCCTATCTCGCCGGCCTCGCCCTCGGTGTCTGGAGCGATCTCGATGCCATCGCGGCGTTGAACAGCAACGGCAACACCATCGCGCCGTCCGCGAGCGAAAACAGCCAGCGGCTCAGCGTCTGGCGCGATGCGATTGCCCGCTCGACCTTGCCTGTAACCTCGGGTAATGGTGAATAAAAATTCACCCCGGAGGGCTTATGGGCAGGCTAAACGAACTTCGAATGATATCCCGCGTGGCGCAGATGTATTTCAGCGAGCACAAAAGGCAGGCGGAAATTGCGCAGCATCTCAACCTGTCGCAGGCCACCGTCTCGCGCATGTTGAAGCGTGCCGAGGCCGAAGGCATCGTCCGCACCAGCATCATTCCGCCGCCCGGCACCTATAGCGATCTGGAAGCGCAGCTACGCGAACGTTTCGACCTGCCGGAAGCCATCGTTGTCGATTGCAGCGAGGATCGCGACGGCGCGATCATGGCCCGCATCGGCGAGGCAGCGGCCCATTTCCTAGAGGTGACGCTGTCGCAGAACGAGATCATCGGCGTCTCCAGCTGGAGCCAGACGATCTTCAAGATGGTGGAAAACATCCATCCGCTTAAAGGTGCCAAGGCGCGTTATATCGTCCAGACACTGGGCGGCATGGGCGACCCTTCCGTGCAGACGCATGCGACCCAGATCACCACCCGGCTGGCGCGGCTGACGGAGGCCGAACCGAAACTGCTGCCGGTGCCGGGCGTCGCCACCTCGCGCGAAGCCAAGCTCTTGATGCTCGCCGATCCCTTCGTGCGCGAAACCATCGATCTTTTCGGGTCGATCACGCTCGCCATCGTCGGCGTCGGCGCCGTCGAACCATCGGAGCTTCTCGCCCGTTCCGGCAACATCTTTTCCGCCAAGGAACTGGCCGATCTCGCGCAGGCGGGTGCGGTAGGCGACATCTCGTTGCGCTTCTTCGACAGGCAAGGCAAGCCGGTGAAGACGCCGCTCGACGACCGGGTCATCGGCCTGCCGCTGGAAAACCTCTCCAATGTCGACCGCGTCATTGCGCTGGCCGGCGGCTCGAAAAAGACCGAGGCGATTGCCGGGGCACTCAGGACCGGTGTGATCGACGTGCTCGTCACCGATAAATTCACCGCCGAACGACTGGTCGGCAAGGAAACATAGCCAAAATCCCATAAGGAGGAGACATGAGGCGCTTTGAAGGTCAATCCGTATTCGTGACCGGAGGCAATAAGGGCATCGGATACGGCATCGCCCGCCGTTTTGCCGAGGAAGGCGCGAAAGTCGCCATCGCCTCTGTCGACAGGGACACCCATGACGCCGCCAGAAAACTGGCGGACGAAACCGGCGCCGTCACACACGGCGTCATCCTTGATGTGCGCGACGCGGCAGCCGTGCGCGAGGCCTATGGTGCCGCCGAAGAAGCGATCGGCCCGCTGTCCATCTCCGTCCAGAATGCCGGCGTCATCACCATTTCCAAGATCGAGGAACTGACCCAGGAACAGTGGGATTTCAATCTCGACGTCAATACCAAAGGCGCGTTCCTCTGCTGCCAGGAAGCAATCCGCCGCTTCCGCGAAAGCGGCACCAAAGGCCGCCTCGTCAACACCGCTTCCGGCCAGGCGCGTCAGGGCTTCATCTATACCCCGCATTACGCCGCCTCGAAATTCGGCGTTATCGGCCTGACCCAAAGCCTTGCCAAGGAACTGGCGCCTGAGGGCATCACCGTCAACGCCATTTGCCCGGGCATCATCCACACCGAAATGTGGGACTATAACGACCGCGTCTGGGGCCAGATGCTGGGTGAGTACAAGCCGGGCGAACTGATGGCCGAATGGGTGCGCAACATTCCGATGCGCCGCGCCGGAACGCCCGCCGAAGTCGCCGCACTGGTGGCATTTCTGGCTTCCGAAGATGCGGCCTATATCACCGGGCAGACGATCAATGTCGACGGTGGGTTGATCATGTCGTAAGGCTTGTTTGGGAACGGGGCAGAACGCCCCGATCTCCCTCATCCCTGTGCCTGTCACAGGGATCCAGTCAGCCCAAGTCCTTGGGCTGAAAGGACCTCCCCGCCGCGCAGACGCGCGTCGGCTGGATTCCTGTGACAGGCACAGGAATGAGGGGAATGCGGATGCCGTCAGTTACGCAGCCGATACCCCGTCTTGAACATCCAGCCGACAACACCGAGGCAAAACGCCAGAAACAGCGTGATCATCGCGAGGCTGATGACGGGATTGACGTCGGCGATCTCGTAAAAGCTCCAGCGGAAACCGCTGATGAGATAAAGCACCGGATTGAAGTGGCTCACCGTCTGCCAGAAGGGCGGCAGCATGTCGATGGAATAGAAGCTGCCGCCGAGGAAGGTCAGCGGCGGCACCACCAGCATGGGAATGAGGTTCAACTGCTCGAAATTCGTCGCCCAGATGCCGATGATGAAGCCGAACAGGCTGAAACTGACAGCCGTCAGCACGAAGAACAGGATCATCATGAACGGGTGGGCGATGGTGATATCCACGAAGAAGGAGGCCGTTATCAGGATGATCGTACCGATCATCAGTCCCTTGGTCGCCGCCGCCCCAACATAACCGGCCAGAATTTCCGTCATCGCCACGGGTGCGGAGAGGATTTCATAGACCGTACCGGTGAATTTCGGGAAATAGATACCGAAGGAGCCGTTACCGATACATTGCGTCAGAAGTGTCAGCATGATGAGGCCGGGCGTTATGAACGCGCCGTAGGAAACCCCGCCAACCTCCTGAATCCGCGAACCGATCGCGGTTCCGAACACAATGAAGTAAAGCGACGTGGAAATGACCGGAGACACCACGCTCTGCAGCAGGGTGCGGCGCGTGCGCGCCATTTCGAACAGATAGATGGCCTTGATGGCTTCGAAATTCATTTCTGGTCTCCCACCAGCGAAACGAAGATATCCTCAAGCGAACTCTGCCGCGTGGAAATATCCTTGAAATGGATGTTGGCGGCGAAAAGGGCGTTCAGAACATCGGCAATGCGGCTCTGTTCGCCATTATCCTCGATTTCATAGGTGATGGTGCAGCGGTCATCGGAAAGTGTCAGACCGAAGGGCGCGAGACTGTCGGGCAATTGCTCCACGGGCTGGGCAAGCTCCAGGAAAAGCTGCTTGCGGCCGAGTTTCTTCATCAGCGCCGTCTTTTCTTCCACCAGCAGCAATTCACCGCCATTGATGACGCCCACCCGGTCGGCGATTTCTTCCGCCTCCTCGATGTAATGCGTGGTGAGGATGATGGTGACGCCCTTGGCGCGCAGCTCGGAAACCACATTCCACATATCGCGGCGCAGCGCCACATCCACGCCGGCCGTCGGCTCGTCGAGGAACAGCACCTTCGGTTCATGCGCCAGCGCCTTGGCGATCAGCACACGCCGCTTCATGCCGCCGGAAAGCTCCCGCAGCATGTTGTCCTTCTTGTTCCAGAGCGACAGGGATTTCAGGATACGCTCGATCAGTTCCGGGTTCTTCTTCTGCCCGTGCAGGCCGCGCGAGAAGCTGACGGTGTTCCACACCGTCTCGAACTGGTCGGTGGTCAATTCCTGCGGCACGAGGCCGATCAGGGCGCGGGTCTGGCGGAATTCCTTGACCACATCATGCCCGCCGACAAGCACGGAGCCTTCCCCCGGATTGACGAGGCCGCAGACGATGGAAATCAGCGTTGTCTTGCCGGCACCATTCGGACCCAGAAGGGCGAGGATTTCCCCCTCCCTGATATCGAGGCTGACGCCTTTGAGCGCCTGAAAGCCATTTGCGTAGGATTTGGTCAGATTCCGTATCGAAACGATGGCATTCATGGCGAATCTTTCGAAAAACCGAGTAAGATGCACGCCATATAGGCCGTAGAATGCGCGAATGCCAGTCCGGAGGCCTGAACACTGCGTTCGGCAAAGAAGGAAAATCAGCCGTAAACGCTGTAGAAGAACTGCGCTGCGACGAAGACCAGAAACACCCCGAAGGCCCGCTCCAGCTGCTTTTTGCTGAGCGCATGCGCCAGCCGCGCGCCATAGGGCGCAACCACGAGCGTAATGGGGATCAAGAGCACCACGGCGATCCAGTTGATGAAGCCGGTTGAAAATGGCGGCAGGCCCGCATCACCCCAACCGGCCCAGATGTAACCCAGCAGCCCCGGCAGCGAAATCAGCACACCGACGCCGGAGGACGTGGCAACCGCCTGATGGATGGTGCGCCCGTAAAGCGTCATGAAAGTATTGTTCATCACCCCGCCGCCCACGCCCATCAGGCCGGAGAGAAGGCCGATGCCTGTGCCCACCAGAAACCGGACCGGGTTTTGCGGCAGGTCGGAACCGAGATGCCAGCTCGCCCGATTGAAGACCATCCGAAAGGCGAGCGCCAGCGCGATGAAGGCGAAGATCAGCCGCAGCGCAACACTGGAGGCATAGGCGGCCACGACGGATGCGAGGATGGTGCCAAGCGGCACGGCGACGATCCAGCCCTTCAGAAGATCGATATCGACCGCGCCCTTCTGACGATGCGTCAGGAAAGAACGGATGGAGGTCGGCACGATGATGGCAAGCGACGTGCCGAGCGAAAGATGCATCCGCACCGCCTCCGGCACATCCAGAAGCCCGAAGACATGGTAAAAGACCGGCACCAGAACCGCACCGCCGCCAATACCGAAAAGGCCCGCCAGGAGGCCCGCAACGACGCCCGCAGCCGCAAGCGCCGCAGCAAAGATCATTATCTCTGAAACAGGGGGCATGAAAGCAGGCTCCCGGGGGCCGTTGTCACAAACATGTGACGCTCATAGCGTATCAGAAGAGCGCGGCAAGCCATGTTGGCCGCAGGTCAGTACGGCGCGATGTATTTTGCCGCACATCCGCGTCGGATGGACCGCTTTTTGGGATCGATTCCCATTTTCATGCCCTTGCAAAGACGCCGATATCCCCCCGATAAGGCTGTCTTCTTCACCGGCCTTCGGGCCGGTCTTTTTTTGTGGGCATGTGACAGGGGCGTATGTGTTGGGAGATGGATGATGCCAACGCCCTCCCTCCGTTATTCCGGCTCATCCTCGGGCTTCAGGGACGGGAACGACGGAAAATACACGGCGTCACAACAAACGCCGATCTCCCCAGCGAATATGGTCCGGCATCACCAGGCAGGTCTCACCGAACGTCCTAGATGTTAGCTTTCAGGGGGGGGGGGCCATTGGCAACTGGCCGAGGGTGCGTGGGGCTTACCCCCCTCTGCCCTGCCGGGCATCTCCCCCTCAAGGGGGGAGATCAGCAGGAAGCGCTGATACCACTTCATTCGCAACTGTTGTGATGGGCGAAACCTAACCGCGAGTCGATCTCCCCCCTTGAGGGGGAGATGCCCGGCAGGGCAGAGGGGGGTAAGCCCCACGCACCCTCGACCAGTTGCCAATGGGCAACCTCCTGAAAGCTCACACCTGGAGCATCGGAACGAAAAGTGTATTGCGGTTTTCGGAAAATCCGATTCTCAAGCAAAAACTGAGAGCGGCGGCACCGATTTCGATTTATCTCTCGCCACTCTAATCGCAATGCCTGTAACCGGACTTGCGCGTGCGCAGGTCGAAGTGGAAATGGTTCCAGTGATTGGGATCGCTGCCCGGCCCAAGAACGGTGGAGAAATATTTGCAGCTGTCGGACCTCACCGCCTTCAGCAGCGCCTTTTCGCGGAAGGCGAAGAAGCTCTTGCTGCGAACGTCGATTTCCTTGCCGTTCTTCAGCGTGATGGTGCCGATATCGATGGCGTTGCCGCGCGCATGTTCCGACCACGGGTTGCTGGAGCGCGAATTCATCTTGCGGCAGGAATAACCGCCCATCGGCGTGATGCGGCCGACGCCCGAGAGATAACGGAAGCGCGAGGATGGCACGAGTTCGAATTTCACCCATTTGGCGAAGGCGAGCGTGACCTGGCAATTGAGCTTCACCGCCGGGCGGATGGCTACGCCGCTGGCGAGACCGCTGAGTTCGATCGGATAATCGATGCCGCAGGTAGGACCATCGGCGATACGCGCAACATCGCGGAAAGCGACGCCAAGACGGCGCAGCTCGGAGCGACAGGCAACTTCGGAGGAAGGCATGACGCCGGGCGGCATCGACGACCGGTTGCTTTGCCCGCCGCGCGCCATCGGATCATTTGGCATCAACATGGCAACCTCCTCCACCGGCTGGCGGCGGGAAGACGCGCCAACGGGTGGCGGCGGTATCAACCGGGATTGACCGGCGCTCTGCTGCCGGCGAGGAGGAGAAACGGCCACCGGATTGTCGGTGCCGATACCATCCACCACCGGCTGCTCCGAAACACCTTCGGCAATGTCGGCATCCTGCTCTTCCGCAAGTCCGCGAACCGGTTCCACGCCCAGCATGGAATCCATGTTCACCCCTCCCTCACCTTCGGCGATCTGGCCGCCGGCCATCGGTTGCGGGGACATGGTGTGGCCTTGCGTCGCCTGATTTGGCATCGCCTGATTTGACATCGTCTGCGTCGGGGCGCTGTGGCCGCTCGCCGCCATGCGCGCCTGATGCTGGGTGTCGAGTGTGGAATAGCCCTGTCCGCCCTGTGGCGATTGCAGCAGGGGGTCCTGCGAAGCGTAAGACTCCGGCATCGGCTGTGACACGGCTGCGGGATAATCGGTGGCCTGCCCGGCCCGCTCGGCCTGATAGACCGCGCCTGACGGTGCGCTGTAACCCTGCTGCCGCGACGACCTTATGGCGCTGACGCGCGTGGTGCCGTCCACCTCCGCCGGTGGCACGAGGCCCTCCGCAGAACACGACACCATGACCGTGGAAATCATCAGCAACGTCACAAGACGACGCGGAAGGGAAACATACGCCATACGAGAACCTGTACCTTCAGCGGCCGCAAACGCGGCAATACAGGTCAAATTTTAAAGAAATGAGGTAAACGAAACCTTATTGGTTGCGGGAAATAACAAATCATGTGTTTGACGCCATCCGCACGCACACGATGCTGCGAAACCGAGCGCGACGGCCACGTCCCCTGACCCTTCTTCCGTCATGCGCAGGCAAATTTTCCGCGCGGACTTCAATCGCCTTGAAGTCGATGATGCCGGGCGGGCACATTCTCTCGACGTTCTCCTTAGCCCTGTCCCGAGGATGACGTCGGCGTGATGGGCTCGACTGGCCGCGCTTCTAACCGCGACACGGGCAGATGACGTGCTGACAAGTTCTGAAACAACAAAGGGCGCAGCCAAAGCCGCGCCCTCCACTTTTGGCCGAAACACCTGAAATCACGCCGCCCGCGAAACCTCGCGCCCGGCACCCTGTCCAAGTTCGAAACGTGAAAGCAGCGAGCGTAGCTGGCGGCTTTCCTCGGCCAGCGTCTGGCTGGCCGCCGTCGTCTCTTCCACCATGGCGGCGTTCTGCTGCGTCATCTGGTCCATGTGGTTGACGGAGGTATTGATCTCCTGCAGTCCGGTCGCCTGTTCCCGCGCCGCCGTGGCAATCGTATTCACATGACCTTCGACGCGGTTGACGAGTTCCACGATCTCCTCCAGCGCATCGCCGGTGGAACGGACGAGCGCGACGCCGCCGCCGACCTCCTCCGCCGAACGATTGATGAGGGTCTTGATCTCCTTGGCGGCATTGGCGGAACGCTGCGCCAGTTCCCGCACTTCCTGCGCCACCACGGCAAAACCTCGCCCTGCCTCACCCGCACGCGCCGCCTCGACACCGGCATTCAGCGCGAGAAGGTTGGTCTGGAAGGCGATCTCGTCAATGACGGAGATGATCTGCCCGATGCGTTTCGAGGAATCCTCTATCCGGCCCATGGCGTCGACGGCATTGCGGACGATATCGCCCGACCGGCCCGCACTGGTTTTTGTGTCCTGCACCATCTGCCGGGCTTCGTTGGCCCGTTCGGAAGCGGTGCGCACCGTGGCGGTAATTTCATCCAGAGCCGCGGCTGTCTCCTCCAGCGCCGCCGCCTGCTGTTCGGTCCGGCGCGAAAGATTGCCGGTCGCGCCGCTGATGTCAGAGGCACTGTCATTGACCACATGGCCGGTTCTGGCAATAGCCTCGATCGCCCCGTGCAGCGCCCCGACGGCCCGGTTGAAATCCATGCGCAGTTTCTCATAGTCCGCACCGATGTCGGCAAGCGACACGGTCAGATCGCCATTGGCAAGGGCTTCAAGCGCATGGCCCAGCCGGTCCATCGCGTGGGTCTGCCGCTCGGATGCGGAACGCAGGAGCATCTCGTTGCCCTGTCGCGCCTCCTCCAGCGCCCGCTGCTGGTCAGCCTCACGCGCCTGCAGGGCGCTGCGCTCATTGACGCTGTCGCGCAGGACCAAAAGCGTCTTGGCAATCGCGCCGATTTCGTTGCGGCGGTCGGCGAACTGGATTTCGGCCGTGCCGTCACCATCCGCGATACGCTTCATGCTCTGCCGGATCAGGTCGATCGGCCGCGTCACGCCGCGCACGACGGCGGCGGCCACCCCGATGACGAGAAGGCCGGACAAGGCGCACAGGCCGACATAAAAATAGGCGTCGTTCCAGAAAGCCGCCTCGAGGTCATCGACATAAACCCCCGTGCCGACAATCCAGCCCCAGGGCGCAAAGCCGGCAACATGGGAAAACTTCTCCACCGGTTCCGGCGCGCCGGGTTTCGGCCAGTAATAATCGACAAAGCCCTGACCGCCCGCCTTCACCGTATTCACGAATTCGACGAACAGCGCCTTGCCGTTCGGATCCTTGTTCACGGTGAGGTCGGTGCCGTTCATTTCAGGCTTGATCGGATGCATCACCATTTTGGGATGCATGTCGTTGATCCAGAAATAACCGCTGCCATTGTCATAACGCATGGCGGCGATGGTCGTCTTGGCCTGCTGCTGCGCCGCCTCCCGGCTCAGACTGCCGCCCTGCTCCAGGCGGTAATATTGCTCCAGAATGGCGACGGCGGTTTCGTTCATCGCCGCCAGTCCCGCTTTCCGCTCGCTTTCCATCTTGTGGTAACTTTCAAACAGGCTGAAAGTCAGGGCTGCGGTCAATATTGCCAGAAACAATGCGACGAGCGCATAAAGGCGCATAGATATCGTGATATTTTTCATACTCCCCCCCAACGCCGATGATGTAGTTCGACCAGCCGAGGTTAAAGTTGAAAAATTTATTATCATTAAATATGCATATTATACGTTAGTATTATTCTCACTCATGTCGATCGGCGGTCGATCAGTACCTGCAATACTGGAAACCACCATCCGAAACCGGTACAGCCGGGGTGGAATTCGTCAAACCCCGTGCCGTTTTAAAGAGCTCGTTAACCCTGGCGTTCTATCCTCTTTTGCCAAAATACGGATACAGGGAGGCGCGCGATGGCACGGCCGAATTTCCGCTATACGCATTATGACCTGAAGGAATTGCGGGCTGGCACCAGCATTGAAATATCGCTGTCGGCCGTCAACAATGTCCGGCTGATGACGAGCGCGAATTTCCAGCGTTTCACCGAATTGCTCGACTTCAAATATCTCGGCGGCGTCGCCAAAAAATCGCCGATCCGCATCGCCATTCCCGAAACGATGCACTGGCACCTCATCATCGATGCCGAAGGCCATAACGGCCTGGCGGAATCCTCGGTCAAGATGCTGCCGGCGCAACCACAGGCGACACCCCACCGTAAGGCGTCCTGATTTCCTTTAAAAACAGGAGGTTGTCGCGGTTTCGCGACTCTTTTTGCCAGCGGCTTGATTCTGTTTCTCAACATCGCCGCGCAATGCGGCTCCCGCCCCGACCACGCAAACCCTAGCGTACCCCACGCTCGCGGCGCAGCTTCGCCCACCAGTCGAGACGCTTGCGGATTTCCCGTTCGAACCCCCGGTCCGGCGGATCGTAAAAAGTGGTGCGCCCCATTTTCTCCGGGAAATAATCCTGTCCTGAAAAGGCATCCGGTTCGTCATGGTCATAACGGTAACCGTCGCCATAGCCTTCACCCTTCATGAGCTTGGTCGGCGCATTCAGGATGTGTTTCGGCGGCACCAGCGAGCCGTTTTCCTTGGCTGCCCGCATCGCCGCCTTGAAGGCGGTATAAACGGCGTTGGATTTCGGCGCGGTGGCAAGATAGACGCAGGCCTGCGCCAGCGCCAGTTCGCCTTCAGGTGAACCGAGATAGTCATAAGCATCCTTGGCGGCGTTGCAGACGGCAAGCGCCTGCGGATCGGCAAGGCCGATATCCTCCACCGCCATGCGCACCAGCCGCCGGCCGATATAGAGCGGATCCTCGCCGGCATCGAACATGCGGGCGAGATAATAAAGCGCCGCATCCGGGTCCGAACCGCGCACCGACTTATGCAGCGCGGAAATGAGATTGTAGTGCCCGTCCTGGCTCTTGTCGTAGACGGGCGCTCGGCGCTGTACGATGCGCGTCAGACCTTCGGTATCGAAAGTCTCGTCCTTGCGCGCCGCGCGCCAGACCTCTTCGGCAAGGGTCAGCACGGCGCGGCCATCGCCATCGGCCATGCGGATCAGGCTGGCCCGCGCCTCTTCCGTCAGCGGCAGGGCCTTCTGCTCCGCCTCCTCGGCGCGCTTTAAAAGCTCGCTCAGGCTTTCCTCGTCATGCGAGCGGAACGTCAGCACACGCGCCCGCGACAAAAGAGCGGCATTCAGCTCAAAGGATGGATTTTCGGTGGTGGCGCCGACCAGAATGATGGTGCCGTCCTCCATCACCGGCAGGAAACTGTCCTGCTGGGCGCGGTTGAAACGGTGTATCTCGTCTACGAAAAGCAGCGTCTGCCGGCCATTCATCCGGCGGGCGCGCGCTGCCTCGAATACTTTCTTGAGATCGGCGACGCCGGAAAAGATCGCCGAAATCTGCTCGAAGGCAAGCCCCGCCTCGCCGGAAAGCAGGCGAGCAACCGTGGTCTTGCCGGTTCCGGGCGGACCCCAGAAGATCATCGATCCCAGGGAGCCACTCTCGATCATGCGGCGCAGAACGCCCTCTTCGCCCGTCAGATGCGGCTGCCCGCTCACCTCCGCCAGCGTCTTTGGACGCAGACGATCGGCAAGAGGCCGCCGGTTGGCGACCTCCACGGGCACTTGCGGGGCAAAGAGGTCGTCGCTCATCGCAGGAACTGCCGGATGCGCTGGCCGTCACGCAGGATTTCCACGCGCCAGAAGCCGGGATTGTCGTCCAGCGCCTTTTCGACAGCAGCCGTGGAGGCGATATCCGCGCCATTCAGCGACAGGATCACATCCTTGGGCAGAAAACCGACACGATAGGCGGGCGAGCCACGTTTCACATCGGTAATGACAACGCCGGTCACCTGCGACGACATGCGCAATTCGTCGGCAAGCTTCGGCGAAAGATTGGCGACGGTCGCGCCGGCGAAGGGATTGCGGCCCTCGATCAGGCGTTCATCGCGCGGCGCGGTTTCAGGCGCGGTGTCGAGCGCAATGGTCAGCTTCTTCTCCTTGCCCTTGTCCATGACTGTCAGTTCGGCTGACTTGCCGATACCGGCCGTCGTCAGGCGATAACCAAGAGCATCCGGATGTTCCACCTCGAAACCGTTGACGGCGGTGACGACCTGCCCCGGCTCGATACCCGCCTTCTCGGCCGGACCGTCCTTGACGACGCTGACCACCAGCGCACCGCGAGCGCGATGCAGGCCAAGCGCTTCAGCGACATCCGAGGTTACCGGATCGAAAGTCGCGCCAATATAGGGCCGCTGGAAACTTGCGTCCCCCCGCTCGGCGGCGGCGACGAAAACCCGGACCAGATTGGCGGGAATGGCAAAACCGATACCGTTCGAACCGCCGCCCTTGGAGAAGATGGCGGTATTGATGCCGATCAGTTCACCCGCCATGTTCATCAACGCGCCGCCGGAATTGCCGGGATTGATGGAAGCGTCGGTCTGGATGAAGAAGCCGAAATCGCCCTGCGTCACCTGGTTGCGCGCCAGGCCCGAGACGATGCCGCTGGTCACCGTCTGACCGACACCGAACGGGTTGCCGATGGCCAGCACCAGATCGCCGACCTCAATCGCATCGGAATTGCCAAGCGACAGCACCGGGAACTGCTCCTTCGCATCGATCTGCAGAATGGCGAGATCGACCCGGTCATCCTTCAGCAGCACCTTGGAGGAGAACTCACGCCCGTCCGCCAGCGCCACCTTGATGTCATCAGCCCCGTCGATGACGTGATTATTGGTCACCACGAGACCGCCGGCGGTCACGATCACACCCGAGCCGAGCGACGACTGTTTTTCCGTGCGGTTCGGCATCTGCTGGCCGAAGAACTGCTCGAAGAAAGGATCGCCGGCAAAAGGCGAAAGGCGCCGCTGCACCACGCGTTCGGCATAGACGTTCACCACCGCGCCTGCGGTGCGCTTGACCAGCGGCGCGAAGGAAAGCTGCATTTCCGTGTGGCTCGATGGCACGGCCCTGTTGTCCTGCGCCGCGGCACCCACGGGCAGGAGAACGAGCGCGGCGAGAAAGCCGGTGGACAGATACTTCAACACGCTTCGCATGTGATTCCTCATCGTCATCAGTATGATGGAGTTATAACGCCAAAGCCTGTAAAGCAAAGAGCGGCAAGATGATGGCCGGCCTTTTCCCTGTTCAGGCCGGTTCCGGAAGCTGGAACCAGCAAGGCCCCTTTTTGGTTTCATCCGCATCGACTGTCCTTGAAAGAGACGACACATGCATCTGAAACAGACTTTTCTCGCCTGCGGCATCCTCCTCGTTTCCTCCACTCTCGGCTCGCCCGCTGGCGCTGCCAGCTTCGATTGCACGAAGCCCGATCTGGCCGCCGACGAGAAGGCGATCTGCGACAACCGCACCCTGAACGATCAGGATGTGAAGATGGCCACCACCTTCGACATCCTCACTCAACTGATGGCCATGGGCGCCCGCGACACGCTGCGCGACGAGCAGAGCCAATGGCTGAAGAAACGCCAGGAATGCGCGGCGGATGTCGCCTGCCTTACCAGCGCCTACGAGGAGCGCATGAAGCGCCTCGGAGAGGCCTTCCAGAGCATCTCACGGCCGTTGTAGCGGGAATTCCATATTGACAACATATTGTCAATATGGAAATGTGTTGTCATGAAAACGGATAACGCACATACTCTTTCCGCTCTGGCGGTCGCCATCTTTCGAACCAATGGCGCGTTGATTGCCGCAGGCGACGCGCTCTCTGCCCCCTTCGGCCTGTCCAGCGCACGCTGGCAGGTTCTGGGAGCGGTGGTGCTTGCCGGCCAGCCTTTGACCGTGGCGCAGATCGCACGGAACATGGGCCAGACCCGTCAGGGTGTACAACGCCTCATCGATGAGATGGAACGACAGGACATCGTTTGCTTCGAAAACAATCCGCACCACAAGCGGGCCAAACTCATCCGCCTTACCGAAAAGGGCGAGAACGCCTATGCCGCCACCATGCAGCAATGGAATGAACTCGCCGACCGTTTGGCCACGGATATGCAGGCGGAGCAACTGCGTAACGCCATAGACTGCCTGAACCAGCTTTTCGCCGGACTGGACGCCGATCCACCGCAAGGCTGACCCGATCTTCTAAAGGATTATATCGATGAGAACCCTTCATCCCGTCGCCGGCACGCTGGCGCTGGCGACCATACTCGCCTTTTGGTTATCCACCGCGCTGACCGAAATTTCCGGTTCCAGTGAAGCAATCCGTGCCGTCAAACTCGCCATTCCATGGGGCTTCCTGGTGCTTGCACCCGCGCTCGCGATCACGGGTTTCAGCGGCTTTCGCATGGGCGCAAAATGGAAACATCCGCTGGTCGCAGCCAAGAAGAAGCGTATGCCGCTCATCGCACTGAACGGGTTGCTGATCCTCGTCCCCTGCGCGTTCGTGCTTCGGCATTTCGCCCTCTCAGACGATTACGGCGGCGTCTTCTACGCCGTTCAGGCGCTGGAGCTTTGCGCCGGGGCGCTAAATATCACCCTTCTTGCAAAGAGCTTCCGCGACGGCCTCCAGCTGAGACGCCGTCTGGCGGCCTAGCGGCATTGGCATATGAAGCTATGCGGCCCGGATGATGTTTTCCGTAAGGCCATGCAATTGGTCACGATAACCGGTTCTGGCCGATGGCGCGTCTTCACGAGAGGTCATCACGACGGAGAGTCGCTTTGCGGGAACGATATAGAGCATCTGCCCGCCATAACCCCAGGCGTAATAGACCGTCTCTCCCGCCATCTCCTTGATGAACCAGCAATAGCCGTAACCGTCGCCGTTGAAGACCGAATTGGTGCGCTGTTGCCAGGACTGGTCGATCCAGCTCTGCGAAATCAGCCGCTCGCCCCTGGGCGTCACACCACCCAGACGATAAAGCTCTCCGAAGGCCAGCAATGAGCGCGCCGTCATCGCCATCTGGTTGCCGCCGAGATAGATGTCCTGCGGATCGCGCTCCCAGCCGCCGATGGAAAATCCTTCGAGCGGACGGAACCAGTCACGCGCAAGCGACAGCGTCGAACGGCCGGAAGCTTTTGTAAGGATCGCCGAAAGCAGATGGGTGGAACCGGTGGAATAAAGCATGCCGCCTCCCGGTTCCCCAACAAAACCGGAACCCAGCGCCATTCTCACCCAGTTGCGGCTGGCAACCCAGCGGCCGTAATTCGGCCCCGACATGCGCTCCAGACCGGATTGCATGGACAGCAGGTTGCCGACGGTAACCCTTTCCAGCCGCGGATCGGGACTCGGCGGAAAATCACTGCGCAGGATAGTCGCAATCGGCTGATCGGCACCTGACAGTATCTTCCGGTCGATCGCCATGCCGACCAGCGCCGAAATGACCGATTTTGACGCCGACTTGATGTTGGTGGAGCCGTTAAGGCTGGCGCCATGGTAGGCACGGCTGGCGACCTCCGCACCGTCGATATTCACGATAACGGCCTTGAGACTCGAAAGCGCATCCGCATCCCTCAGCAATGGATCAAAACGGGCGGCATTGCCGGAGCTTTGCGCGCGGGCGAGCGGGGCAAGAGGCAGGGATGCGATGAGGGCGAGTGCGGTTCGTCTTTTCATGCTGATGAAGTTAGGCATCCCGGAGTTCTGGAAAAGGCCCGACAGATGAACATCACTCCAATGTGACTGCCGGGCGGAATGCAGCGGACCAGTATTTTTGAATTTACGCCGTTAAAACAGCAACTTGAACAAGAATGGCGAATCATCTTCTGAGGCAATTGAATCTGTTTGTGAACGGAAGCGCATCACCGGCTTCAGGACGAAAAAAGCCGCTCGAAGAGCGGCTGATCGAAGGATGGTAAATCTCGCGTCGCAGTCTGCGGGATCCTCGGGCCTGTCCCGAGGATCTATCCACATCACTTAAAATCAATCACTTGCAGGCGCCCGGGCATGATGGATGAGAGCTTTTTGACCCTTGCCAAGCAAGCACCAGCCGCCCCGCACAACGGGACGGTTGAGCCCTTCCTCAACCGGGACCGAACCTTACTCCGGCAAAATCCGCACCGCACCCTTGTCCGCACTGGAAGCAAAGGCCGCATAGGCCTTCAACGCCGTCGTGACATTGCGCTTGCGTGGTGCCGCCGGCTTCCAGCCCTGCTCTTCCTGCTCGGCCCGGCGCGAAGCCAGTTCCGCATCGGTGACCTTCAGGTTGATGGTGCGGTTCGGAATGTCGATTTCGATCAGGTCGCCCTGGCGCACAAGGCCGATGGCGCCGCCCTGTGCCGCCTCAGGCGAGGCGTGGCCGATGGAGAGGCCCGAGGTACCACCCGAAAAACGGCCGTCGGTGATCAGCGCGCAGGCTTTGCCGAGACCCTTGGATTTCAGATAACTGGTCGGATAGAGCATTTCCTGCATGCCCGGCCCGCCCTTCGGCCCTTCGTAACGGATGACGACGACGTCACCCGCCTTGACCTCGTTGCCAAGGATACCCTTCACGGCCGCGTCCTGGCTTTCGTAAACCACTGCCGGGCCGGTGAATTTCAGGATGGATTCATCGACGCCCGCCGTCTTCACGATGCAGCCATCAAGCGCGATGTTGCCGTAAAGCACGGCCAGACCGCCATCCTTGGAGAAAGGCTTTTCAACCGAGCGGATAACGCCGTTTTCGCCGTCCGTATCGAGATCGTCCCAACGCGAGGACTGGCTGAAAGCCACCTGCGTCGGCACGCCGCCGGGGGCAGCCTTGAAGAATTCACGCACCGTCTCGCTGTTGGTACGGGTGATATCCCAGCGGTCAATGGCATCGCCCAACGTCGTCTCGTGCACGGTATAGGTATCGCGGTTGATAAGACCGCCGCGCTCCAGCTCGCCGAGGATACGCATGATGCCGCCGGCGCGGTGAACGTCTTCCATATGCACGTCCTGCTTGGCGGGCGCGACCTTGGAAAGGCACGGAACTTTACGGGAAAGACGGTCGATG
Organism: Rhizobium sp. UGM030330-04; assembly: GCF_003208455.1. Lineage (NCBI taxonomy): Bacteria > Pseudomonadati > Pseudomonadota > Alphaproteobacteria > Hyphomicrobiales > Rhizobiaceae > Rhizobium > Rhizobium sp. UGM030330-04. The sequence continues at coordinate 19,635 of NZ_QKML01000004.1, read as the reverse complement.
TCTTCCATACCGAAATCCACACCGCCCTCATGCGCTGCCGCCAGAATATGCAGCACCGTGTTGGTGGAGCCGCCCATGGCGATATCCAGCGACATGGCGTTTTCAAAGGCCGCCTTGTTGGCGATGGTGCGCGGCAGAACGGTTTCATCCTCCTGCTCGTAATAACGGCGCGCCAGATCGACGATCAGATGGCCGGCCTCGACGAAGAGCCGCTTGCGATCCGAATGGGTGGCAAGCGTCGAACCATTGCCGGGCAAGGACAGGCCAAGCGCCTCGGTCAGACAGTTCATGGAATTGGCGGTGAACATGCCGGAACAGGAACCGCAGGTCGGGCAGGCAGAGCGTTCGATGACCTTCACGTCCTCGTCGGAAATCTTGTCATCGGCAGCCGCAACCATGGCGTCGACCAGATCAAGCGCCACCGTCTTGCCGTGCAGGACGACCTTGCCCGCTTCCATCGGGCCACCGGAAACAAAGATCGCAGGGATGTTGAGGCGCATCGCCGCATTCAGCATGCCGGGGGTGATCTTGTCGCAGTTGGAAATGCACACCATCGCATCGGCGCAATGGGCATTGACCATATATTCCACCGAATCCGCGATGATCTCACGCGACGGCAGCGAATAGAGCATGCCGTCATGGCCCATGGCGATACCGTCATCGACCGCGATGGTGTTGAATTCCTTGGCAACACCGCCCGCCGCCTCGATTTCGCGGGCAACCAGCTGGCCGAGATCCTTCAGATGCACATGGCCCGGCACGAACTGCGTGAAGGAATTGACCACCGCGATGATCGGCTTGCCGAAATCGCTGTCCTTCATGCCGGTGGCGCGCCAAAGGCCGCGCGCGCCCGCCATGTTGCGGCCGTGGGTTGTCGTTCTGGAGCGATAGGCTGGCATGGTGTTTTCCTCAATCTCTTGGGCAGAAGGGCCGTCTTCCGCAGCGCGGTCAAAACGGCTTCCGCCCTATTTTGCGGTTTTTCTAGCGCAAACCGCAAGCCCTGTCACTGTCACCTTCGGGCAAAACAGTACGGTTCGGTACGGTACGCTCGTTCTCCGGCAGGTCATTCGGCCGGGCCCTCATCACAAATGCGCGATTTTCACCCTCTGGCCGCTGTTTTTCCGCAGAGCACTGAAACATATCTGTGCAGCGGTCGTATTGGCTATCATAATCGATTTATCGCCGATGCACCCGGCTTTTGTGGAGGTTGAAATGCCCGCCTATCGTCTGCCCGTGATCGCGGCAAGTGAAATTACGCCGAAGAATATCTACCTGTCCCGACGCGGCTTTCTCGGCACGGCGGCGGGGCTGGCAGCGATCGGGCTTGCCGGCCGCGAAGCGATTGCCGCCCCGCTTTCCGCAAAAGCCAGCGCCTACAAGCTGGATGAGAAGCTCACCCCGCTCGACGCCGTCACCAGCTACAATAATTTCTACGAATTCGGCGTCGGAAAATCCGACCCCAAGGAAAATTCCGGCAAGTTCAAGCCTGCCCCATGGACGGTGAAGGTGGACGGCCTCGTTTCCAGACCGCAGGAATTCGGCATCGAAGACCTGATGAAATATCCTCTTGAGGAGCGCACCTATCGCATGCGCTGTGTCGAGGGCTGGTCTATGGTCATTCCGTGGATCGGTTTCCCCCTCGCCGCCCTCCTCGACAAGGTGGAGCCGCTCGGCAGCGCGAAATATGTGGCCTTCGAAACCGTGGTGCGGCCGGAAGAAATGCCGGGCCAGAGCGGCCTGTTCCAGCCTCTCTCCTGGCCTTATGTCGAGGGCCTGCGCCTCGATGAGGCCCGCCACCCGCTGACCATCCTTGCCGTCGGGCTTTACGGCGAGACCCTGCCGAACCAGAATGGCGCGCCGATCCGGCTGGTCGTGCCGTGGAAATACGGCTTCAAGGGCATCAAATCCATCGTGCGGATTTCGCTTGTCGAAAAACAGCCGGAAACGACATGGAAAAACTCCAATGCCCGTGAATATGGCTTCTATTCCAACGTTAATCCGCATGTGGATCATCCACGGTGGAGTCAGGCGACGGAGCAGCGTATCGGCGAAGGTGGCTTCTTCGGTGTGCAGAACCGCCCTACCCTGATGTTCAACGGCTATGATGAGGTTGCGAGCCTTTATGCCGGCATGGATCTGAAGGCGAATTATTGACCATGGCCTTTGCCCTTCCCTTTCCATCGCTGCCGAAGCGTTACCAGCCTGCGGCAGTCTGGTCGCTTTATGTGATCGGCCTCTGTCCGGGCGTCTGGTATTTCTATCTCGCCGCAACCGGTGGCCTGGGCTTCAACCCGGTCAAGGATTTCGAACACCTGCTCGGCATCTGGGCGCTGCGCTTCCTGTGCCTCGGACTGCTGGTGACGCCGCTGCGCGATCTCTTCAACATCAACCTCATCGCCTATCGCCGCGCGCTGGGACTGATCGCCTTTTACTACGTGCTGGCGCATTTCACCGTCTATCTGGTGCTGGACCGAGGCCTGATCCTCGGCTCCATCGCCGGCGACATCCTGAAACGCCCCTATATCATGCTCGGCATGGCCGGGCTGCTCATGCTCATTCCACTGGCGCTCACCTCCAACCGCTGGTCGATCCGCAGGCTCGGCAGCCGCTGGAACACGCTGCACAAGCTCGCCTACCTCGTCCTCATCGTCGGCGTGCTGCATTTCGTGCTGGCGCGAAAGTCGATCACGCTGGAGCCGGTGTTCTATATCAGCACGATGGTGGTATTGCTTGGCTATCGGCTGGTGCGGCCGGTGATCATGGCGAGGAAGCGGGCGCGAAAAACACAGTCCTCTGCCACAAACATCCGCCGGCACGTCTCCAACTAAATTGCTAAACTCCGGAATAGACTCAAGGCTCGGAGGCTATCGTGATAAAGATCGCAGCTGCGCAAAGCATCGTTACGGCCGATATCGCGGAAAATGCCGAGACGATAAGACGCCTTATCGAGATGGCGGCAGATCAGGGCGCGCGCCTCGTAAATTTTTGCGAAGGCGCGCTCTCAGGCTACGCGAAAGCCCAGCTTGCATCCCCGGACGTCTGGAAATCTTTTGATTGGCGTGCCCTCGAAGCAGAACGCGCAACCATTGCCGAGACCTGCCGGCGACGTCGCATCTTCGCGGCCATCGGCTGCGCGCACCCGCTGCCCAGTCCCCATGCACCACATAACAGCCAGTACATTTTCAGTGAAACCGGAGCGTTGATTGAACGATATGACAAACGATATCTTTCGCACTCGGAACTGGATGGCTGGTTCACCCCAGGAACTCGGCCAGTTACTTTTGACGTCGATGGATATCGGTTCGGCTGCCTCACCTGCATCGAAGTCCAGTTCCCTGAATTATTCATGGAATACGAAAGAGCAAATGTCGATGCGGTCCTGTTTTCATCCTACGGCATAAGAAGCTTTTTCCAGATCGCCCTTCGCGCCCACGCCGGCTTCAATTGTGTCTGGATTAGCGGTGCGACACCCGCTCAAACCGCTCACGAAGGCCCGGCAGGGATCATAGATCCCAATGGTAAGGTCATCGCTCACTGCGCCGCTGAAGCAAGAAACGAGCTGGCTTTAGCAACGCTCGACCGCACTTCGGCCGACTGTGACAGGCCGCTCAATAAAGCCCGTCCTTGGCGAAGAGCAGCCAGAAGCGGCGCGATTTATAGAGAAAAATTGAGCCAATAGTTCGCAACATGCCAGCGCGTGACCGTGAGCAAACAAAAAAGCCGAGCGATCTCTCGCCCGGCTTTTTTTAACTCATGACGCCTGAACGGCGTCAAACTTTATGCGGCTTCGGCAGCAGCGGCTTCAGCGGCAACGCGAGCCTTGTCGGCTGCGCCCTTGGCGTCAACGTCACGCTCGACGAATTCAACAACGGCGAGAGCCGCGTTGTCGCCCTGGCGGAAGCCGGCCTTCATGATACGCAGGTAGCCGCCGTTGCGGTTTGCGTAACGGGCTGCGATCGCGTCGAACAGCTTGCGAACCGCGTCCTGATCCTTGATCTGCGAGATCGCCTGACGACGAGCGTGCAGGTCGCCGCGCTTGCCGAGGGTGACGAGCTTCTCAACGATCGGGCGAATTTCCTTCGCCTTCGGAAGCGTGGTTACGATCTGCTCATGGGTGATGAGCGAAGCAGCCATGTTGGCAAACATTGCCTTGCGGTGGCTGGCGGTTCTATTGAGCTTGCGGCCTGAATTACCGTGGCGCATTGCTATTCTCCTTCTTCGCAGGTTCCTTCTCTAAGGCCTGCCGTTTCCTGGCACATGCAGATGACTTATCTGCTGTTTGACGGGGAAAGGCAGTCTTTAAAGGGTCTGCCTTTTTGATTGTTAGTACTGGTCTTCGTAACGCTTTGCGAGATCTTCGATGTTCTCAGGCGGCCATGCCGGCACTTCCATGCCGAGGTGCAGACCCATGGAAGCGAGAACTTCCTTGATTTCGTTCAGCGACTTGCGACCGAAGTTCGGCGTGCGAAGCATTTCGGCCTCGGTCTTCTGGATCAGGTCGCCGATATAAACGATGTTGTCGTTCTTCAGGCAGTTTGCCGAACGAACGGACAGCTCGAGCTCATCGACCTTCTTGAGAAGCGCCGGGTTGAACGCGAGTTCGGTAACCGATTCTTCTTCTGCTTCCTTCTGCGGCTCGTCGAAGTTGACGAAGACGCCCAGCTGGTCCTGAAGAATGCGAGCGGCGAAGGCAACGGCGTCTTCGCCGGAAACCGAACCGTTGGTCTCGATCGTCATGATCAGCTTGTCATAGTCGAGAACCTGGCCTTCACGGGTGTTTTCCACCTTGTAGGACACTTTCTTGACCGGAGAATAGAGGCTGTCCACCGGAATGAGGCCGATCGGGGCATCTTCCGCGCGGTTGCGCTCAGCCGGTACGTAACCCTTGCCGTTGTTGACGGTGAATTCCATGCGGATTTCAGCGCCATCGTCGAGCGTGCAGATCACGTGGTCGGGGTTCAGGATCTCGATGTCGCCAACCGTCTGGATATCACCAGCGGTCACGGCACCAGGGCCCTGCTTGCGCACGACCATGCGCTTGGAATCATCGCCGTCCATCTTGATGGCGATTTCCTTGATGTTGAGCACGATATCCGTCACATCTTCCCGAACGCCGGGGATGGAGGAGAATTCGTGCAGGACACCGTCGATCTGCACGGCCGTTACAGCGGCGCCACGCAGAGAAGACAACAGAACGCGACGCAGCGCGTTGCCGAGGGTAAGACCGAAACCACGCTCCAGCGGCTCGGCAACCAGCGTTGCCTTGGTGCGGCTGGACGAGGTGAACTCGACCTTGTTCGGCTTGATAAGTTCCTGCCAGTTCTTCTGAATCATCTTTAAACCTTCCGTTCGCCGCCACCATCCAATCGTGACGGACCGAGCATGAAAACACCGAGAGGAACCTAATTCAGCGGTTCATCAGTGGGTTCTTGAGCGCAAGTCCGTCGATCGAAATCGACGCGCACACGCCAGATACGCGAAAATTCCGCCAGACCGAAGGAAAGGCGGAATTTCCGAACCACGGTCGCGTCAGACGCGGCGCTTCTTGCGCGGACGGCAACCGTTGTGCGGGATCGGCGTCACGTCGCGAATGGAAGTGATCATGAAACCGGCAGCCTGCAGGGCGCGAAGTGCCGATTCACGGCCGGAACCCGGACCGCAAACTTCAACTTCAAGCGACTTCATGCCGTGTTCCTGAGCCTTCTTCGCGCAATCTTCAGCAGCGATCTGGGCAGCGAACGGGGTCGACTTGCGCGAACCCTTGAAGCCCTTGGCACCAGCAGACGACCAGGCAATGGCGTTGCCCTGTGCGTCGGTGATGGTGATCATCGTGTTGTTGAAGGTCGAGTTGACGTGCGCGACGCCCGACGTGATGTTTTTGCGTTCGCGACGACGGACGCGTGCGGCTTCCTTGGCCATTTTATACCTTTCATTGATCTCTTCACCGCCGTAACACCAGCGGCTACACCGGCGATCAGCCCCACTGGAGCCTCACGCCAAACTCAGAAAGGCTGGCGCGGACTGCACCAGCCTCCCCTTTCCGGAGAACCGGAAAATTACTTCTTCTTACCAGCGATAGCCTTCGCCGGACCCTTGCGGGTGCGAGCGTTGGTGTGCGTGCGCTGACCGCGGACCGGAAGGCCACGACGGTGACGCAGGCCGCGGTAGCAGCCAAGGTCCATCAGACGCTTGATGTTCATCGACGTCTCACGACGCAGGTCGCCTTCGACCTGGTAGTCGCGGTCAATGGCTTCGCGGATCTGAAGAACTTCAGCATCCGTCAGCTGATGAACGCGCTTGTCAGCCGGCAGGCCAACCTTGTCCATGATTTCCTGCGCGAATTTCGGACCGATCCCGTGAATGTAGGTCAGCGCAATAACAACGCGCTTCGCAGTCGGGATATTGACGCCAGCGATACGTGCCACGTCTCTTCTCCTTGGTTCCAGTTGCCATCCGGCAAGTGGTGATTCCATTCGAGCGGCCGACAAGACCGCCAGTTCAAATTGGTGTCCGTGACAAGTCAAAACGACCGAACCCGGATTTCCCATCCCTCAGGGAAATCCGCGCCAGTCGCTTGGGATGTCGCGAGTTGGCGCGGTATTTAACGGAATCAGCGCAAAAAAGCAACCGGCTCCGCCAAGATTCTTTTGCGATCCAGAGGATCTGCCGCCATGCCAAAGCGGGATACGGGTAAGAACGCAACAGCCCTCGCCCATCCGCTCCGTCAATCAGGCGGAGGCTTTCTCGAGAACGCGCTCGATCGCCTCGGTTACGGCATCGACATCCGCCATGCCGTCAAGCGTTACAAGCTCGCCCTGCTCGCTGTAATAGCTGGACAGCGGAGCGGTCTTTTCGCGATATTCCGTGAGGCGTTTGCGGAAAGCTTCCGGATTATCGTCAGAACGGACAGTGCCGCCGGCGGCGACGGTTTCTGCCACGCGGTTTTCGATTCGGCGAATCAACGCCTCCTCGTCCACCTTCAGTTCGATGACGGCATCAAGGACCAGATTCTTCTTGCGCATGTTCTCTGCAAGCGCCTTCGCCTGCGGAACGGTGCGCGGATAGCCGTCCAGAATAAAGCCCTTGGCACAGTCCGGTGCTTCGATACGCTCGGAAACGATCTGATTGACGATATCGTCGGAAACCAGCCCGCCGGCGTCCATGACGGCCTTGGCGCGCTTGCCGATTTCGGTGCCCGCGCTGACCGCAGCGCGCAGCATGTCACCGGTGGAAAGCTGCGGGATCCCGTACTTGTCAGTCAGCCGCTTGGCCTGGGTTCCCTTGCCCGCACCCGGCGGACCCAAAAATATCAGTCTCATCGTCCCCTCTTTCCTCCACGCAGCTTCGACTTCTTGATCAGCCCTTCATATTGCTGCGCAATCAGGTGACCCTGAATCTGCGCAACCGTGTCAAGAGTTACACTGACAACGATCAAAAGCGAAGTACCACCAAGGGCTAATGGAATGCCCGTGCGTGCGATAAGTGTCTCAGGAAGGATACACACGAAGACCAGATAAATCGCGCCGACAACCGTGATACGGGTCAGGACGTAATCGATGTACTCCGCGGTGCGCTCGCCCGGACGGATGCCCGGAATGAAGCCGCCATGCTTCTTGAGGTTATCGGCCGTGTCCTTCGGATTGAAGACGATAGCCGTGTAGAAAAACGCGAAGAACGCGATCAGCAGACCATAGAGCGCCATGAACAGCGGCTGTCCGTGCTGCAGCGACGCGATGATCGATGTCGCCCAGGCCGGCAGGTTGGTGTTGCCGGCAAAACCCGCAGCCGTTGCCGGCAGCAGCAGCAGCGACGATGCGAAGATCGCGGGAATGACGCCGGCCGTGTTGAGCTTCAGCGGCAGATGCGAGGTATCGCCCTGGAACATCCGGTTGCCAACCTGTCGCTTCGGATATTGGATCAACAGGCGGCGCTGGGCGCGCTCCACGAAAACGATGAGCGCGATGACGCCGATGGCGACTACGACAACCGTCAGGATGAGCGGCGTCGAAAGCGCACCGGTGCGGCCGAGTTCCAGCGTGCCGGCCAGCGCCTTGGGCAGGCCCGCGGCAATACCAGCGAAGATGATCAGCGAAATACCGTTGCCGATACCACGCGAGGTGATCTGCTCGCCGAGCCACATCAGGAACATCGTGCCGCCGAGCAGCGTGATGACCGTGGAGATGCGGAAGAACCAGCCCGGATCGACCACGAGACCGTTGCCGCTTTCGAGGCCGACCGCAATGCCATAGGCCTGCAGCGTGCCGAGCAGCACCGTGCCGTAACGGGTGTACTGATTGATGATCTTCCGTCCGGCTTCGCCTTCCTTCTTCAACGCTTCGAGCGAGGGCACGACCGAGGTCATGAGCTGCACGATGATCGAAGCGGAGATGTAAGGCATGATGCCGAGCGCGAAGATCGCCATGCGCTCGACGGCGCCACCCGCAAACATGTTGAAAAGACCGAGAATACCGTTGGCCTGGCCCTGGAAGGCCTGCGCATAGGCTTCGGGGTTCAGGCCCGGAAGCGGAATATGGGTGCCGAGACGGTAGACGAGAAGTGCGGCAAGAGTAAACCAGAGACGCTTTTTCAGATCCTCCGCCTTAGCGAAGGTCGAAAAATTCAGGTTCGAAGCCAGTTGTTCCGCTGCTGAAGCCATAAATTTCTCCGAATGACCCTTGCCAGCCAGCGCAACCGGCCGATGCGGAAAGGTCTAAAAGATACTGGTCAAAACCGGGCTTCGGACAAATGCGGCTCTGAGCCGCCATCATGCCTCACCCTGTTTTTTATGTCCTATCCCCTCCCCTACGGAAGTTCAAGAACTGTGAGGCTCTCCCTGCAGCACTTTCTGCCGCAAGCGGGGCCTTGGAAGCACACCGCGAAGAGATTGCCCTGATGCTCTATAAATCGATTTAGGTCGAAAGCACCAGTGGCCAGGGAGCGCAAACGCCCGGAGCGACGAGCCCCGGGCGTCTGAAGTCTATATATTACTCGGAGGCTTCTGCTGCAACTGCGAGAAGCTTGATCGAGCCGCCAGCCTTTTCGATCTTTTCGATTGCGGGCTTGGAAGCACCGGCAACTTCGAAAGCGACCTTGGCCTTCAGCTCGCCGTCGGCGAGAATGCGTACGCCGTCCTTGGCGCGGCGGATAACGCCGGCAGCCTTGAGAGCAGCGGCATCGATCGTCGCGGAAGCGTCAAGCTTCTTGGCGTCGATGGCGGTCTGAATGCGGCCGAGCGATACGACAACATATTCGGAAGCAAAGATGTTGTTGAAACCGCGCTTCGGCAGACGACGGTAGATGGGCATCTGACCGCCTTCGAAGCCGTTGATGGCGACGCCCGAACGAGCCTTCTGACCCTTCACACCGCGACCACCGGTCTTGCCCTTGCCGGAACCGATACCGCGACCAACGCGGATACGGTCCTTGGAGGCGCCTTCGTTGTCTCTGATTTCATTGAGTTTCATGATAGGTTACTCCGTCTCACTTCTCGTCAACGACGCGAACGAGATGCTGGACCGCACGGATCATGCCGCGAACCGCCGGAGTGTCTTCCAGGGTGCGCTGACGATGCATCTTGTTGAGACCCAGACCGACCAGCGTCTGACGCTGGATTGCCGGGCGGCGAATGGGGCTGCCGATCTGCTCGACCGTAACAGTCTTCTTGGCTTCAGTAGTCTTCTTGGCCATGATCCAGCTCCTTATTCTTCAGAAGCGTTGCCGGAAGCGGCACGACGAGCCTGAAGGGTCGCAAACTTCAGACCGCGCTGTGCAGCGATGTCCTTCGGATGAACCTGATGCTTCAGAGCGTCGAACGTGGCGCGAACCATGTTGTACGGGTTCGAGGAACCGGTCGACTTGGCAACCACGTCATGAACGCCCAACGTTTCGAAAACGGCGCGCATCGGACCACCGGCGATGATACCGGTACCGGCCTTGGCCGAACGCAGCAGAACCTTGCCTGCGCCGTGACGGCCATTGACGTCGTGGTGCAGCGTGCGGCCATCGCGCAGCGGAACGAAGATCAGATCGCGCTTTGCGCTTTCAGTTGCCTTGCGGATCGCTTCCGGAACTTCACGAGCCTTGCCGTGACCGAAGCCAACGCGGCCCTTCTGGTCGCCAACGACGACGAGAGCGGCGAAACCGAAACGACGGCCGCCCTTAACAACCTTTGCAACGCGGTTGATCGCGACCAGCTTGTCGACGAATTCGCTATCGCGCTCTTCGCGGTTCTGGCGATCTTCGCGAGAACCTCTTTTATCCTGTGCCATTGTCCTTGTCCTTTTTCTTTTGCGGGTGGAACGGCAAACGAAAAGACCAGCGGCCTCGATGAAGAGATCCGCATGGTCCGGTGAAATTCCGCCCGGATCGATGCCCGGGCGGAAAAAGATCAGAAGTTCAGACCGCCTTCACGGGCAGCGTCTGCCAGGGCCTTGACGCGGCCGTGATAGATGAACGCGCCACGATCGAATACGACATCCTTGACGCCAGCCTTGACGCCACGCTCGGCAACCAGCTTGCCGACAACAGCTGCTGCTGCAACGTCGGCGCCAGTCTTGAGCGAGCCGCGCAGATCGGCTTCGAGCGTGGAGGCAGACGCAAGCGTCTTGCCAGCAACGTCATCGATGATCTGGGCGTAGATGTTCTTCGACGAGCGATGAACCGACAGGCGCGGGCGGCCGTTGGCAACCGCCTTGATCTGGCGGCGCACACGGCTCGCGCGACGTGCAAGTGCTTCTTTCCTGCTAGCCATTTCGCGTGATCCTTACTTCTTCTTGCCTTCTTTGCGGACAATACGCTCTTCAGCGTACTTCACGCCCTTGCCCTTGTAGGGCTCGGGACCGCGGTATTCGCGGATTTCCGCGGCTACCTGGCCAACCTGCTGCTTGTTGATGCCGGAAACGATGATTTCCGTCGGCTTCGGAACGGCAATGGTGATGCCGACCGGCGGCTCATAAACCACGTCGTGGGAAAAGCCGAGAGCCAGCTGCAGGTTCTTGCCCTGCATGGCGGCACGGTAACCAACGCCGTTGATTTCGAGCTTGCGCTCATAGCCGTCCTTAACACCCTTGAAGATGTTCTCGATCATCGTGCGGGACATGCCCCACTTCGAACGAGCTTCCTTGGTGCCGTTAGCCGGCGTTACGGAAACGCCGTTATCTTCGAGCTTCAGCTGAATGTCGTCGTTAGCGACGAAAAACAGTTCACCCTTCGGGCCCTTCGCAGTGACCTTCTGGCCGTCGACATTGGCCGTCACACCTGCGGGAACCGGAACGGGCTTTTTACCGATACGAGACATTATTCAATCCTGTCTGTTCGTTATGGAGATCCTGCTCGGGTCTTAGAAGACCGAGCAAAGAACCTCGCCACCAACGTTCTGTTCGCGAGCCTGGTGATCGGCCATCACGCCCTTCGGGGTCGAAAGGATGGTGATGCCGAGGCCGTTCGCGACCTGCGGAATGGACTTTACCGAGACATAAACCCGGCGGCCCGGCTTGGAAACGCGGCCGATCTCACGGATCACGGACGCGCCTTCGTAGTACTTCAGCTCGATGGTGAATTCGGACTTGCCGTTTTCGAAATCGACCTTGGAATAACCGCGAATGTAGCCTTCAGCCTGCAGCACGTCGAGAACGCGTGCGCGGAGGCTGGAAGCCGGCGTGCTTACCGAAGACTTACGGCGAGCAGCACCATTGCGGATGCGGGTGAGCATATCACCCAAAGGATCAGTCATGGTCATGTGCCCGTCTCCTTACCAGCTCGACTTGACAATGCCCGGCACCTTGCCGGAATTGCCCAGCTCACGAAGCGCGATACGCGACATCTTGAGCTTGCGATAGAACGCGCGCGGACGGCCCGTTACTTCGCAGCGGTTGCGGATACGCGTCTTCGAGCCGTCACGCGGCAGCGAAGCGAGCTTCAGGGTGGCCTTGAACCGGTCTTCGATCGGAAGGGACTGGTTCATCACGATCGCCTTCAGTGCGGCGCGCTTGGCGGCCTGCTGGGCGACCGACTTGCGGCGGCGCTTGTTCTTTTCAACTGCGCTTGTTTTCGCCATATCGGAGTTCCTTTTCTACGCTCGTCGTTACGGTTAGTGACGGAACGGGAAGTTGAACTCTGTCAGCAGAGCCCGAGCTTCGTCGTCCGACGTCGCCGTCGTGCAAACGATGATGTCCATGCCCCACATCTGATCAACCTTATCGTAGTTGATCTCAGGGAACACAATGTGTTCCTTGATGCCCATGGCGAAGTTGCCACGGCCGTCAAAGCTCTTCGGGTTCAGGCCCCGGAAGTCGCGAACGCGCGGAAGCGCGATGTTGACCAGACGATCAAGGAATTCGTACATGCGGGCGCCACGAAGGGTAACCTTCGCACCGATCGGCATGCCTTCGCGAACCTTGAAACCAGCGATCGAGTTGCGAGCGCGGGTAACGACCGGCTTCTGGCCGGCAATCGCAGCCAGGTCACCGGCAGCAATCGTGGGCTTCTTGGAGTCGGCAGTTGCTTCGCCAACGCCCATGTTGATCACGATCTTTTCAAGCTTCGGGATCATCATGACGTTTGCGTAGGAGAACTTCTCCTGCATGGCGCCACGGATACGGGAAACGTATTCCGTCTTGAGACGCGGCTCGTACTTATCAGCCATCGATCACTTCTCCCGAACGCTTGGCCACACGGACCTTCTTGCCATCCACAACCGAGAAGCCAACGCGGGTCGGCTTGCCATCCTTGTCGACGATGGCGATGTTGGAGATGTGCAAGGATGCTTCCTTGTTGATGATGCCGGCTTCCTGGGCCTGGGTCTGGCGCTGGTGACGCTTCACCATGTTGACGCCACGCACAACAGCCCGGTCTTCCTTCGGCAAAACCTGGATTACTTCGCCGGTACGGCCCTTGTCCTTACCGGTCAATACGACAACCTTGTCGCCTTTACGAATCTTCTGCATCGCATTCGCTCCTTACAGTACTTCCGGAGCCAGCGAGATGATCTTCATGTGGTTCTTGGCGCGAAGCTCGCGCGGAACCGGTCCGAAGATACGGGTGCCGATGGGCTCTTTCTTGTTGTCGATAAGAACGGCTGCGTTGTTATCGAAACGGATGACGCTGCCGTCAGCGCGGCGGATGTCCTTGGCGGTGCGCACGACAACCGCCTTCATCACGTCGCCCTTCTTGACGCGGCCGCGCGGAATAGCTTCCTTGATGGAAACGACAATAATGTCGCCAACAGAAGCATATTTGCGCTTCGAGCCGCCCAGCACCTTGATGCACATGACACGACGTGCGCCGGAATTATCCGCCACGTCGAGGTTTGTTTGCATCTGAATCATGTCAGGTCGCCTTCTTGTTGTTACCGGAACGGTTGGGCAAACTCTCCCGAGCGAGCCCCCTGCCCCAGCTTATGAATATCTCTTTTTTTGCGCGGAAATGTCGTGACAGGGTGGTTTCCCGAAGGACCTTCCGTGCGCATCAAAGCAAAAGACGCTCGGGTCACGAGCGTCCTTGCGCTGCTTCATACAGGAATTCGCGCCAAGTGCAAGACACAAGGCGCGATTCTGATGAAATTAAGCCTGGGCGGAAACGACCGTCCAGCGCTTGTCCTTGGAGATCGGTGCGCATTCCTCGATGGAAACGACATCGCCGACCTTATACTGATTGTTTTCGTCGTGTGCCTTGTACTTCTTCGAACGACGAACGGTCTTCTGAAGCAGCGGGTGAGCGAATCGGCGCTCAACCCGGACCACGACAGTCTTCTCGTTCTTGTCGGACACTACGACGCCCTGCAGAATGCGTTTCGGCATATTATTCTTCCTTAGGCCTTGGCTTCTGCCGCCTTCTGGCGGGCAATGGTTTTAACGCGGGCGATATCCTTGCGGACTTCGTTGATGCGCGAGGACTTCTCCAGCTGGCCAGTTGCCTTCTGGAAGCGCAGGTTGAACTGCTCCTTCTTCAGATCGGCGAGCTTGTCCTTGAGCTGGTCGGCGCTGAGGCCGCGAACTTCATCGGCTTTCATGTGCCTTGCTCCTTACTCTGCGATGCGCTGTACGAAGCGCGTCTTGACCGAGAGCTTGGCAGCGCCGAGACGAAGCGCCTCACGGGCGATCTCCTCGGTAACACCGTCGATCTCGAACATCATACGACCGGGCTTGACCTTGCATGCCCAGTAATCGACCGAACCCTTGCCCTTACCCATACGAACTTCGGTCGGCTTGGCCGTTACCGGAACGTCGGGGAATACGCGGATCCACACACGACCTGCGCGCTTCATGTAACGCGTGATCGCGCGGCGGGCCGCTTCGATCTCGCGTGCATTCACGCGGTTCGGTTCCTGCGACTTCAAGCCGAATTCACCGAATGCCAGGTCAAAGCCGCCCTTGGCGACGCCCTTGATGCGTCCCTTGAACTGCTTACGGTACTTAGTACGCTTTGGCTGCAACATTTTCTTACTTCTCCGAGCTTATCTTTCGCCAGCGTCAATCAAGCGTTTTCGCGACGACGATCGCCACGATCGCCACGCTCACGGCTTGCAGGGCCCTGTGCGTCGCCTTCGAGACCGCGACGCTCAGAAGCCATCGGATCGTGCTCAAGGATTTCGCCCTTGAAGATCCAGACCTTGATGCCGCAAATGCCGAATGCGGTTTCAGCTTCAGCCGTGCCGTAGTCGATGTCCGCACGCAGCGTGTGCAACGGAACGCGACCTTCGCGGTACCATTCGGTACGAGCGATTTCTGCACCGCCGAGACGGCCGCCGCAGGTGATCTTGATGCCTTCGGCGCCAAGACGCATTGCGGACTGAACAGCACGCTTCATCGCACGGCGGAAAGCCACGCGGCGCTCGAGCTGCTGAGCGATCGACTGGGCAACCAGCGTCGCGTCGATTTCCGGCTTGCGCACTTCAACGATGTTGAGGTGCGTTTCGGAGTTGGTCATTTCGGAAAGCTTCTTGCGGAGCTTCTCGATGTCTGCACCCTTCTTGCCGATGATCAGACCCGGACGAGCCGAGTGGATCGTGACGCGGCACTTCTTGTGCGGACGCTCGATGACGACCTTGGCGATGCCGGCCTGCTTGAGTTCCTTGATCAGGTAAGCCCGGATCTTCAGGTCTTCATGCAGAAGCTTGCCGTATTCTGCGGTGTCAGCGTACCAGCGGCTGTCCCAGGTACGGTTGATGCCGAGGCGGAAGCCGATCGGATTGATTTTCTGACCCATTATGCGGCCTCCCCTTTTTCCTCGACTTCACGAACAACGATCGTGAGGTGAGAGAACGGCTTTTCGATGCGGGAAGCACGACCACGGCCACGAGCGTGGAAACGCTTCATGGTGATGGACTTGCCAACATAGGCCTCGGCGACGACGAGAGCGTCGACGTCGAGGTCATGGTTGTTTTCCGCATTGGCAATTGCAGATTCCAGCGTCTTCTTGACGGTGCCTGCAATGCGCTTGCGGGAGAATTCGAGCTCGGCGAGAGCGCGATCAACCTTCTTGCCACGGATAAGAGCGGCAACCAGGTTCAGTTTCTGGGGGCTGACGCGGAGCGTACGGGCAACGGCCTGAGCCTCGTTGTCCTTCAGCCGGCGTTCGGTCTTAGCCTTCGCCATGATTACTTCCTCTTTGCCTTCTTGTCCGCGCCGTGACCGTAATAGGTACGGGTCGGAGAGAATTCACCGAACTTGTGTCCGACCATGTCTTCGTTGACCGAGACGGGCACATGCTTGCTGCCGTTGTAGACGCCGAAGGTCAGACCAACGAACTGCGGCAGGATCGTGGAGCGACGGCTCCAGATCTTGATTACTTCGTTACGTCCGCTCTCGCGCACCTTCTCAGCCTTGGTGAGAAGATAGCCGTCAACAAACGGACCTTTCCATACTGAACGAGCCATTAGTGACTACCTCTCTTACTTCTTACGCTGATGGCGCGAGCGCATGATGAACTTGTCGGTCGACTTGTTCGAACGGGTGCGCTTGCCCTTCGTGGGCTTGCCCCACGGAGTAACCGGGTGGCGACCACCCGACGTGCGACCTTCACCACCACCGTGCGGGTGGTCGACCGGGTTCATGACGACGCCGCGAACGTGCGGACGCTTGCCGCGCCAACGGGAACGACCGGCCTTGCCGTCGTTGATGTTGGCGTGGTCCGAGTTCGAAACAGCGCCGATCGATGCGAGGCAGGAGCCGTGCACCAGACGCTGTTCGCCCGAGTTGAGACGCAGGATGGCCATGCCGGCATCGCGGCCGACGAGCTGGACATACGTACCGGCGGAGCGAGCGATCTGACCGCCCTTGCCCGGCTTCATCTCGACGTTGTGGATGATCGAACCGACCGGAATGTACTGAAGCGGCATGGTGTTGCCGGGCTTCACGTCCACTGCCTTGTCGGAGGCGATCACCTTGTCACCGGCAGCGAGACGCTGTGGCGCGAGAATGTAAGCCTGTTCGCCGTCGGTATACGTAACCAGCGCGATGAACGCGGTGCGGTTGGGGTCGTATTCCAGACGCTCAACGGTGCCTTCCACGTCGAACTTGCGACGCTTGAAATCCACCAGACGGTAGGTCCGCTTGTGACCGCCACCCTGGAAACGGACGGTGATCCGGCCCTGGTTGTTACGGCCACCCTTGGAGCTGAGGCCCTGGGTGAGAGCCTTTACCGGCTTGCCCTTGTAGAGCGAAGCGCGGTCCACGATAACCAGCTGGCGCTGGCTCGGCGTGGTCGGATTGAAACTTTTCAATGCCATTTTCTTGTTCCCTTTTGGGTCTTTGCCCGCTTGGGCCTAACCTTTAGAGTCCGGTGGACACGTCGATGGATTGACCTTCGGCGAGCGTGACGACGGCTTTCTTGACGTCCTTCAGCTTACCGGCGAACCCACGGAAACGACGGGTCTTACCCTTGCGGATAAGCGTGTTCACAGCCGTGACTTTGACGCCGAAGAGAGCTTCCACGGCAGCCTTGATTTCAGGCTTGGAAGCATTCTTGGCGACGTTGAATACGACCTGGTTCTGTTCGGATACCAGCGTCGACTTTTCCGTGATCGAAGGAGATACGATCACATCGTAGTGGCGAAGATCCGTCATTTGAACCGCTCCTCCAGAGCCTCTACAGCAGCCTTGGAAAGCACCAGCTTGCCACGGCGCAGGATGTCGTAAACATTGATGCCCTGAACCGGCAGAACGTCCACGTTCGGGATGTTCTGAGCAGCGAGCTTGAAGTTGCCATCAAGTTCAGCGCCGCCGATAACGAGAGCGTTGGTCAGGCCAAGCGAAGCGAAGCTGCCCAGCAGAGCCTTGGTCTTTGCTTCGGACGCGACGAGCTGATCGACGATGATCAGTTCTTCAGCCTTCAGCTTTGCAGACAGGGCGTGACGCAGGGCCAGCGCGCGAACCTTCTTGGGAAGGTCGTGTGCATGGCTGCGAACGACCGGGCCGTGGGCCTTGCCGCCGCCGCGGAACTGCGGTGCGCGAGCCGAATGGTGACGAGCGCGGCCCGTACCCTTCTGCTTGTACATCTTCGCGCCGGTGCGGGAAACTTCCGACCGGTTCTTGGACTTGTGGGTTCCCTGCTGCTTCTTTGCAAGCTGCCAGCGAACCATACGGGCCAGGATGTCCTGGCGGGGGTCGAGGCCGAAGATCTCATCCGACAGAGAAACCTTGCCGGCGTCTTTTCCCTCGAGGGTCTTGACGTTCAATTCCATGATAAGGCTCCCTTACTTCGCAGCCGACTTGACGGCGTCGCGGACGATGATCCAGGAACCCTTCGAGCCGGGAACTGCACCCTTCACGAGGATGAGGCCACGGTCTTCATCAGTCGAAACGACTTCGAGGTTCTGGGTCGTAACGCGGGTCTGGCCCATATGACCAGCCATGCGCTTGCCCTTCCAGACGCGACCCGGATCCTGGTTGGAACCGGTCGAACCGTGTGCACGGTGCGAGATCGAGTTACCGTGCGAAGCGCGGCCACCACCGAAGTTGTGACGCTTCATAGCACCGGCGAAACCCTTACCGATCGTGGTTCCGGTGACGTCGACCAGCTGGCCGGTCTGAAAATGATTTGCGGTCAGTGTTGCACCGATGTCGATCAGGTTCTCGGGGGAAACCCGGAACTCGACGAGCTTGGCTTTCGGTTCGACATTGGCAGCGGCAAAATGACCGCGAAGCGCCTTCGTCGTGTTCTTGACCTTGGACTGGCCGGCACCGAGCTGAACTGCGGTGTAGCCATTCTTGTCTTCCGTGCGCTGGGCAACGACTTGTACGTTATCCAGTCGCAATACTGTTACGGGGATATGTTCACCTGCGTCGTTATAGACGCGTGTCATACCCACTTTCTGTGCAATCACACCTGAACGCATTGGTTCATCCTCTTGCGAGCCTTGAAGGGAAAACCCTCTCTGGCCTTTGTTAAGGAGTGCCCTTCGACATCTCACGATGTTTCCGGTCTCCGGTTTGGAAGTCGTTGGATTGCTCCACGTACCTTCCTTGTTATTTCAGCCCTCACCTTGGATGGATCGGGCCGGGTCTTAGAGCTTGATTTCCACGTCAACGCCAGCAGCGAGGTCGAGCTTCATCAGAGCATCGACAGTCTGCGGGGTGGGGTCAACGATATCGAGAAGACGCTTGTGCGTCCGCATTTCGAACTGTTCACGGCTCTTCTTATCAACGTGGGGAGAGCGGTTGACGGTAAACTTTTCGATGCGGGTGGGGAGCGGAACCGGGCCGCGAACGCTGGCGCCGGTGCGCTTTGCGGTCGACACGATTTCACGGGTAGAGGCATCGAGGATCCGGTGATCGAACGCCTTGAGGCGGATACGGATATTCTGGCCGTTCATTCGTCTTGTCCTTGTTCTTTGTTATTCGTTTCCGCACGCGGAAACACATGAACTTCTATTGATCGTGGCGCCGCAGATTTTCAAAAATCGAGAGAGATGCGCGTCGCACCCCAATCATTTCGGTAGTCTGTATTGCTAAAAACACCGCGTTCCGCAATCGCTTGCGAATCCAGCGGTGATTGTGAGTGCGCGTTTACGCGCTTTCACCGAATTTTTCAAGCACTAAAAATGCAACGCCGCCAGGCTTTTTGCTAAAAGTCCGGCGGCGGTGTTGTTCACACCGCCGCCAGCCAGAATTTCAACGGTCGAGATTACTCGACGATCGAGGCCACGATGCCGGCGCCGACGGTACGACCGCCTTCGCGGATAGCGAAGCGCAGCTTTTCTTCCATCGCGATCGGAACGATCAGCTCGACGTCAACGGTCACGTTGTCGCCAGGCATAACCATTTCCGTGCCTTCAGGAAGCGTAACGATGCCCGTCACGTCCGTCGTGCGGAAGTAGAACTGCGGACGGTAGTTCGTGAAGAACGGCGTATGACGGCCGCCTTCTTCCTTCGTCAGGATGTAGGCTTCGGCCTTGAACTTCTTGTGCGGCTTGACGGAACCCGGCTTGCACAGGATCTGACCACGCTCGACGCCGTCACGGTTAACACCGCGAACCAGTGCACCGATGTTGTCGCCAGCCTGGCCCTGGTCGAGCAGCTTGCGGAACATTTCAACGCCGGTAACCGTCGTCTTCGAGGTCGGACGGATGCCGACGATCTCGACTTCTTCACCAACCTTGACGATACCGCGCTCAACGCGACCCGTCACAACCGTACC